>JAYOMI010000024.1:20475-38027 GCA_038120765.1 Rhodospirillaceae bacterium | reverse complement strand
CCGCGCTGTCGCCGACAGGGATGAAAACGCGATGGATGCGCTTTGGTCCGGCAGCGATCAGGTTGCCTGCCTCCATCCCGGCTGGGGGCCGCTTTTCGGCCGCGACATCGTGGTCGAGAGCTGGAAGGCAATCATCCGCAACGATGAATCGCCCGCAATCCAGTGCCACGATGCCCGGGCGCATGTCTATGGCGATACCGCCTACGTGATCTGCTTTGAAGAGATCATGAAAACGTTTCTGGTCGCAACGAACGTCTTCGTCCGGGAGGGGCGCGTCTGGAAGATGGTTCATCACCAGGCCGGCCCCACATCGGCCAAGCCGTCTGTCGATGAAAGCATGCGGCCCGAGAGCGTGAATTAGGGGGCAGCCCCGACGAACTCCCCGCACCGGCCCTTCAGCTTTTTACGCCGAAAAGCGATTTGATCGACCGGACGATCTGGTTCCACAGAACCTTGA
Source organism: Rhodospirillaceae bacterium (assembly GCA_038120765.1). GTDB lineage: Bacteria > Pseudomonadota > Alphaproteobacteria > MPNO01 > UBA830 > CAXBCP01. Next base: position 37,570 of record JAYOMI010000024.1, on the reverse strand, counting down.
ACGCCATCCCGCCGACCTGTGCCGGCGCCGCGGGCTGCGGCGGCGGTGCGGCGGGTTTTTCCGCGGGGGAAGCGTCAGTGGCCGTATCCGGGGCGTTCGCGGGCGCATCGGCGGGTTTGTCAGCCTCAATCTGGGCGGCGAGGTTCTTGGCGAACTGGCCGATAATCTGGCTCGCAAGGTCCTGGATCATGCCGGCGCCGCGGCCGTACTGGGCGACCGAGCCGGACAGCTGCAGATCGGTGTGAATTTTTACGGTCGATCCCGTGTCGGACGGTTCCAGATGAAACGCGACATTGGCATTTGCGCCGCCGCGCCCCTTGGCGTCGGCGCCCTGTGCCTTGACGCTGGCCGTGTGCGCGTCGTTATCGATATCCTCGAAGGAGGCGGTGCCCTGAAATGTCAGCGCGACAGGTCCAAGGCGAACCGAAACCTTGCCCTTGAAGGTCTTGTCGTCGACGATCTCCGTCAGCTCGGCGCCCGGCATGCAGGGCGCGATCCGTTCGATATCCATCAGCGTTTTCCACGCCTGGTCCGGCGGCAGCGGTACGTCGAAGCTGTTATCGAAATCCATGTAAAAAGTTCTCCTGAATTACTCTGCGGCCTGTTGGGCCTGGGTAGTCTGCAGCGCCTGCCATATGCGGTTGGGCGATGCGGGCATGTCGAACGTGCGGATGCCGCGTGTCGCGAGGGCATCGCAGACCGCGTTCATCACGGCGGGCATGGCACCGACGCAGCCGGCTTCGCCCGCGCCCTTGATGCCCATCGGGTTGGTCGGGCTTGGCACTTCGTTCTCCGCCATCTCGAAGCTCGGGCAGTCATCGGCGCGCGGCATGGTGTAGTCCATGAACGAACCCGAGATCATCTGACCCGACTCGTCGTCCCACACCATGTTCTCGCACATGATCTGACCGATTCCCTGCACCGCACCGCCATGCACCTGGCCCGCCAGGAGCAGCGGGTTAATAACGGTGCCGACGTCGTCGACCATGCAGTAGCGGACGATTCCGGTCTTGCCGGTATCGGGGTCGATTTCGACCTCCGCGACATGACATCCATTGGGGAAGGTCGGCGCGGGCGGAGACCACGCGGCCCATTCGTCCAGTCCGACCTCGAAGCCCGGCGGGGCGGTCATGAAGCTCTGGGCTTTCTTGGCGGCGTCCATCAGGTCCATGGTCTTGTCGGTACCGGCGACCGTAAACGTGCCGTCGGCGAATTCGATATCCTCGACCGCGGCTTCCAGGTGATGGGAGACCACAAGCTTGCACTTCTCGATGATCTTGTTCGAGGCCATCTGGATCGAAGCGCCGCCGACGCCCGAAGACCGGGACCCGAACGTGCCGGTGCCGGCCATCGCGACGTCCGTATCGCCCTGAAGCATGCGAACCTGCTCGAATTCGAGGCCCAGCATATCCGCCAGCATCTGGCGGAAAATCGTTTCATGCCCCTGGCCGTGATTATGGGTCCCCATGATGAGCGTGACCGTGCCCGACGGATCGAACCGGATCTGCGCCCATTCGGGCGGCCCGCCGGCCGATTGTTCGATGCAGTTGGCGATACCGATGCCGCGCAGCTTGCCGCGCGCTTCCGCGTCGGCCCGGCGGGCAGCGAAGGTGTCGTACTCGATCATGTTCAGCGCGGAATCCATGTTCTTTTCGAACTCGCCGGAATCGTAGGTGAACAGGAAGCCCGTGCTGTACGGCTCCGATATCTGGGGGATCATGTTGCGGCGCCGGATTTCCGCGGCGTCGATTCCCATTTCCCGCGCCGCCGTGTCGATGACACGCTCGACCGTATACACCGCTTCCGGACGGCCGGCGCCGCGATAGGGGCCGGTGGAATTGGTGTTGGTGAACACGCCGGTGACATGGGTATAGATCGCCGGGGTCTTGTAGACGTTGGACAGCGAGCCGAGGTTATTGGTCGATGAATGCGGGCCGAGCATTGTCAGGTAGGCGCCGAGATTGGCCACAGTCGAGACGCGCAGACCGGTGAAAATGCCGTTTTCGTCGAGCGCCAGTTCGGCCGTCACCACGTTGTCGCGCGCCTGGTCGTCGGCCTGGAAGGCGTCGGTCCGGTCGCCGGTCCATTTGACCGGCCGGCCCAGCTCCTTCGCGGTCCACAGCACAAGGATGTTTTCCGGGTACGGGCCGGAGCGCATACCGAACGCGCCGCCCATGTCTTCGGAAATCACCCGCAGTTTGTGCGCCGGCACTTTCAGGATCGGTTCCGCGATGGCCGCCCGCACGCCATGCGGACCCTGGGTGCCTGTGATCAGGGTGTAGCGTTCGTCGTACTTGTCGTACTCGCCGATACAGGCCCGAGGTTCCATCGGGGCGACCGAAACGCGGGTGATGTTGATATCGAGCTTGGTGACGTGATGGGCCGACGCGAAGGCCGCATCGGTCTTGTCCTTGTCGCCCATCTCGAACACGAAACACACATTGTCCGGCGCTTCGTCCCACACCTTGCCGGCATCCGCGTCGAGCGCATGGGCCGTATTCGTGATCGGTTTCAGTTCCTCGTACTCGACGAGGATCAATTCGGCTGCGTCCTGCGCCTGTTTCGCGGTTTCGGCGACGACCCAGCACACGGGATCGCCGACCATTTTGACGGCGCCCTTGCGCAGCGCGCCGTTCGGCGGGGTGAACATCGGCGTGCCGTCGGCCTTCTGGCGCGGCACCGCGCAGGGGATGTTGCCGAGGCCGGACGCGGCGTAATCGTCGCCGGTCCAGACGCCGAGAACGCCGGGGGCTGCTTTCGCCGCTTCCGTGTCGATCGACAGGATCTTCGCATTGGCATGGGGCGAGCGCAGCACATGGCCATAGGCCTGGTTGGGCCGATTGAGGTCATCCGAATAGCGTCCGCCGCCGCGCAGCAGGCGCGGGTCTTCCCAGCGCGGTACGCCTTGTCCGATTCCGAATTTCGTCATCCCGTTCTCCTTTAGCCGGAGGCTGTGTTGTCTGTGATTTGTGTACCTTTCGCGGCGCGGGTGCGCAAGTTTGCGGGCTCGATTTACGGCTCCATTGCCTATAACAGCAGCAAAAGAAGGATTCCGGCGACGATCGCAAGGCATCCTGCTACCTCCAGCCGGTTAATCCGCTCCTTGAAGATAAAAACCGTGGACGCAAACGTGAACAGCATCTCGATCTGGGCGACGGCCTTCACGACGGCCGCCTTTTCCAGCGTCATCGCCGTAAACCAGCCGAACGACGCGGACGCGCCGACGAACCCGACCGCAAGGGCCGGTTTCCAGGCCGCCGCGATACGGCGGAATTCCGAAGGCTCGCGCAGCGCGATAAAGACCATCATCACGATTGTCTGGAAGGCGATGGCGGCGCACAGCGTGACGCCGCCCTGCATCAGGAAGTTGGGACCGCCCAGCGACAGCGCCGCCCCGCGATAGCCGACGGCGGCAATGCCGAAAAACGTGCCCGAACACAGCCCGATGGCGACGGTGCGGCTGGTCAGCGAGGTGAACAGCGCCGCCGGGTTCCGTTCCGTCCGCGCGATGGAGATCAGCATCACGCCGGCAACCGAGATCGCAATCGCCATCAGCACGACCCAGGAGACGGTCTCCGACAGGAAGATCAGCCCGAACAGCGCGGCCTGGGCCGGTTCGGTCCGTGAATAGGCCGTGCCGACGGCGAAATTGCGATGGCTGAACAGGCTGATCAGCAACGCCTGGGCGAAAATCTGGGCCAGCGCGGCAAGCAGAATCCAGGCCGCAAACGTCCAGTGCATCGCGGGCAGGGAAAACCCCATCCCGTATATCAGTATGCCGAGAAACAGAAACGCGAGGGGAAGGCCGAAGCCGAAGCGCACAAAGGTGGCGCCCGTCGTCCCGATCCGGCCCTTCAGGTATTTCTGCAGCGTCGAGCGGACGTTCTGCAAAAACGCCGCGGCGACCGTGATGACGACCCAGGTTTCCATCAGCCGTTCATGACCTTAATCCACTGATCGCGCAACGTGTGAACACGGTCGATATCGGGGAAAGGTTGGCGCGTGATTAAACCCGGTCGCCGAACCCGGCAGGCGCGGAGCAGGCCTTTGCCGCTTCCTCGGCCGGCAGGCTGTCATCCCACAAACGACCGATAAACCGCTTGCCGTTCCAGCCGTCGGAGCCTTTGGATGCGAGCCATTTGATCGGCGCCTGCATGACCTCCGGTGAGACCAGCATGCCGTCCGCGCCGGAACGTCCCTCGTCGCCCGGGTTGCCGGGCAGCAGGTTGGTATCGGCCGCGCCGCCCGGGATCAGGATGTTGCAGGTCACCCCGGTGCCTTCGAGATCTTCGGACCAGCAGCTGGTCGATGCTTCCATGCAGGCCTTGGACGGCCCGTAGGGCGAAAACCCGGCGCGCTGCATGGTATGGATCGACGTGGTGACGTTGACCACGCGGCCCCAGCCTTTTTCAAGCATATGCGGCACCGCTTCGCGCGCCATCTGGAAGCCGCCATTGACGTTGGTCTCGATGATCTGCGCCCATATTTCGGGTTTCACATCCCAGAATTTCGTCGGCACCCGGTTAAAGGTCTCGGACACCAGCAGCATGCCGACGCCGGCATTGTTGACCAGCATGTCGACCCCGCCGAACGTCGCGACCGTGTCGGAGACGATCTCCGCGCACTGCATGGGATCGCAGATATCGGCGACGATGGCCTTGACCTGGCCCGGCAGGCCCGCGGCGTCCTTTTCGATGTCGTCGGCGATATGCATCGCCGCGGTCACGTTCGCGCCGGCGCCGGCAAGCGCCAGGACCATGCTGCGCCCGAGGCCGCGCCCGCCGCCGGTAACGATGCAGGTGGTGCCGGAAAGATCGATAGCCGTCATTTTGAAATGCCCCTGATTTAATTCGTCGCGAAAATAGCACGTGGAAGTGATGCCGCGAAAGCTTCCGTCAGAACGCAGGATCAGGATGTCGCGCGCCACGCCCGGTGCTGCACCGTCCGCAGCCGCAGCAGGATCAATACCAGCAGGCAGGCGATGCCGAACATCATGAACAGGGACGCGTCGAAATTGCCGGTCGCGTGGGCCAGTGCGCCCATCGACATCGGGCCAAGCACCCCGCCGATTTCGCCGACCGAGAAGTATAAACCGCTTGCCGCCCCGACGCGGTTGGTGTTGCCGTCGCCGCTTTCGATCAGAAGCAGGATAGAGATCGACGTCATCGCGCCGCGGCACATGCCCTGCAGGACCAGTCCGACCGCCAGCAACGGCCCGCTGGCCGCCCACACCAAGAGGGCAGCGATGGCGGCGCAGATGAACAACCCGCTGAGTATCCTGAAACGCCATTCGGGCGTCGCCATGCGCGGCAGGGACAGCGAGGCGATCATCCCGAACAGGGTCGGAATCGCCGCCCAGTAGCCCGCCTCGACCGGTGTCATGCCGTAGGACCGCAGCAGGTCGGGCAGCCAGTGGTTCATGCCGTGATTGTAGAACAGGATGAACAGGCCAATCAGCAGCACCAGCCGGACGACGGGGTCCCTGACCAGTTCGATAAACACGTCGCGCGACCGCTTTTTCGGCTCCGCCCTGAGCTTCGCTTCCATGGCGCGGCTGGCCGGGTTGGCGCTGATGACCAGCCACAGGATGCCGCAGACCAGCACGAACAGGGCATATCCGTACATCAGGTCGCGCCAGTCGCCGCCGATGGCCGGCAGGAACACGCTGTTGGTGAGGGCCACCGTGACGATACCGCCGGTCGCGTTGCCTGTGAAATAAATCCCCATGGCGAAGCCGCGTTCCTTGCCGGTAAACCATGTGGCGACGACCTTCGGCGCGCCGGACGAAATCAGGGGCCCGCCGATGCCGAATACCATGACCGCCAGCAGCAGCGTGACATAGTCGGAAGACACACCGCGAAGGGCGACCGACAGCGCGATCACGAGCATGGAGCAGAACATGGTGCGGCGCGGACCGAACCTGTCCAGCAGGCCGCCGCAGGGCACCGAACAGAAGATATAGGTAAGCTGCCATGCCGCCAGAACGGTGCCCATCTTAGCCCGGTTCATGCCGAGATCGGCCATCACCTGATAGACCAGCGGCGCGATCGACGCGATGGACAGCGCAAATGCGAAATACAACAGCCACACGCCGCCCAGCATCGCCCAGCGGTAAGGATGCGGCGGCTCGCCTGTATCGGCTGCATCTGACAGGGTCGGGGTAATGGCCATCTGCTACCCTTTAGGGGTTTTTAGGCGATTGGGAAACAGGATTAGCCGTCGGCGGATGAATATCGTCTTAACGGCGCCGGCCGCCGGTAAAATGCTAGAACAGCCCTTCGACCACGCCGCCTTCGCCGAGGCGGATCGAATTTGCCGCCGGCACACGCGGCAGGCCCGGCATGGTCATGATATCTCCGCAGATCGCGACGACGAATTCGGCCCCCGCCGACAGTCTGACTTCACGTACCGGCACGATATGATCGGACGGCGCGCCCTTGCGCTCCGGGTCGGTGGAAAAGCTGTACTGGGTTTTCGCCATGCAGACCGGGAGGTTGCCGTAGCCTTCGTCCTCCCAGCGGGAAAGCTGGTCCTGAATGCTCTTGGTGGCGACAGCCTCGGAGGCGCGGTAGACCTCGCGGGCGACCGTGTTGATCTTGTCGAACAGGGGCATCTCATCGGGATAGAGCGGTTTGAAAGACGACGTGCCGCCATCGGCGATTTCGACCACCTTGTGCGCCAGAGCTTCGGTCCCGGCGCTGCCGTCGGCCCAGTGCGTGCATTCCACGACCTCGGTGCCGAGATCCGCGACGGCGGCGACGATTGCCGCAATTTCCGCGTCGGTATCGGTGACGAAACGGTTGATCGCGACGACCGGCGTGACGCCGAATTTCTGGATATTCTCGATATGGCGGCGCAGGTTCGGGATGCCGTCATTCACCGCGCCGACGTTTTCCGCGCCGAGGTCGCCGCGCGCGACGCCGCCATGCATTTTCAGCGCCCGCACCGTCGCAACGATGACTGCGGCATCCGGCGACAGCCCGGCCTTGCGGCATTTGATGTCGAAGAATTTCTCGGCGCCGAGATCCGCGCCGAAGCCTGCCTCTGTCACGACGTAATCGGACATCCGCAAGGCGGCTTCGGTCGCCATCACGGTATTGCAGCCATGGGCGATATTGGCGAACGGGCCGCCATGGACGAAGGCGGGATTGTTTTCCAGCGTCTGGACGAGGTTCGGCATCAGCGCGTCTTTCAGCAGGACCGACATCGCGCCGTCCGCCTGCAGCTGTTTCGCGGTGATGGGTTCGCGCTTGCGGGTCTGGCCGACGACGATATTGCCGAGCCGCCGTTCGAGGTCCTCTAGCGACGAGGCGAGACAGAAGATCGCCATGATCTCGGATGCGACGGTGATGTCGTAGCCGGATTCGCGAGCGAACCCGTTGGCGATGCCGCCGAGGCCGATCGTGATGTCGCGCAGCGCCCGGTCGTTGATATCCACCACCCGGCGCCAGGACACACGCCGCGAATCCAGGCGCAGGTCGTTGTCCCAGTACAGGTGGTTGTCGATCATCGCCGACAGCAGATTATGCGCTGCGCCGATCGCGTGCATGTCGCCGGTGAAATGCAGGTTGATGTCTTCCATCGGCACGACCTGGGCATGGCCGCCTCCGGCCGCCCCGCCCTTCATGCCGAAACACGGGCCGAGCGACGGTTCGCGAACGCAGATCATGGCTTTTTTGCCGATCCGGTTAAGCCCGTCGCCGAGTCCGACCGTCGTGGTGGTCTTTCCTTCGCCGGCGGGGGTCGGCGTGATCGCCGTGACAAGGATCAGTTTGCCCCGCGGCCGCTCGGCAAGATCGTTCAGGAAACCGTAATCGATCTTTGCCTTGTTCGATCCGTACTGATGCAACGCCGCCGCCGGAATATCGAGCTTCGCCCCGATCTCAGAAATGGGAAGAAGTTTTGCGGCGCGCGCAATTTCGATATCGGAGCCCTGATCGGCCATGACGGTAATCCGCTATAGAGAAGACAAGCCTGAAGTTAGGCGTGTAAATGCGGAATCATCAACCGGATAGCGGCAGATATTATGGCCGGGCGGCAAATTACCCGGCCATGGCAGTCGGTTTCGGTCTCAGGCCATGTCGAACACCAGAACCTCGGCGTCCGATGTCGCCGTCAGGCTGACCGCGTCTTCTTCGGTGATCGCGGCGCCGTCGCCCGGATACAGCTGCGATCCGTTTACCGCGACCGAGCCCTGTGCGACCTGCACCCAGGCACGCCGTCCGCTGCGCAGCGGCAGCGATACCGTATCGCCGTCGCGGAGCACGGACGAATACAGGTCGACGTCCTGGTGAATTTTCAGGGCGCCGTCGCGGGCATCCTTCGCGGCAACCAGTTTGAGCACGCCCTGACGGTCCGCCCGGTCGAACATTTTCTGTTCGTATCCGGGTTCGATATCCTGCGTGTCCGGAATGATCCAGATCTGCAGAAAATGCGCGACCTCATCGGAGAGCGGGTTGTATTCGCTGTGGCGGATACCGGTGCCGGCGCTCATGCGCTGCACTTCGCCCGGCCTGATCTGCGTGCCGGTGCCGATGGAATCCTTGTGCTCCAGCGCGCCTTCGAGGACGTAGGAAATGATCTCCATGTTCTCGTGACCGTGGGTCGGGAATCCCTCGCCGGGCTGGACGCGGTCCTCGTTGATCACCCGCAGCGGCCCGAAATTGGTGTAGTCGGGATCGAAGAAGTGACCGAAGGAAAATGTATGCTTCGAGTCGAGCCAGCCCAGGTTCACCGAGCCCCGCTCTTCTGCATGACGAACGTTGATCATCGCGGTTCTCCTTTTTTCAAAAAGAATGCGCCGCAGGCGGCGGCGCTGTTCGTCTAGAGATGGGGGCGATCGTCATTGCCGCAACGGGCGTCCCGGGATGTCAGTTTTGTCCGGAACGCAAAGATCCAGACTCAGCTGTTGCCTTTCGCGGCCGCGGCGGCCGTCCGGCCCGCGATGCGTCCCGACGTGAACGCCCAGCCGATATGATGGCCGTGACCTTTGAGGATCAGCCCGCCCTGTCCGGCGCTGCCGGCGGCCCATAGTCCGGGGACGGGTTTGTCGCCGTGGCCCAGAAGTTCGAGGTTTCCGTTCACCGCGAGACCGCCATCGGTGAGGACGATATAGCTTTTCGCGGGGCCGAGGGCGTAATACGGCGGGCTGGAGAGCTTGTTCGGAATATCGCTGCTGTTGTGGGCCGATATCGCATCTTCGAGCGTGCCGGCGTCCATGCCGAGCATCTTTGCGAGACCGGCAATACTGTCGGCTTTGTGGAAGATATCCGGGCGTGTGCGCCGGAAGTCGTCGAAGTAGGCGTAGGCGACACCCGGGGCGGTCGCGATAAAATCGGGCCAGGCGGAATACTTCCGGGCGAGGGCCGAGTCCATGATCACATAGCCCATCTTGTCGGGCTGCTCGGCGATACGGAGGCCGAGTTGCGGCGGCGGCGCATCGATTTGCGCGCCCAGCTTGTTGACCAGCAGCGCGCCGCTCCGGAACAGGTCCAGCTCCGGCGCCATGGACGTCGTGGTGAAGCGGAGCACGAACGGGTTCAGCAGCTTTGCCGGCAGGTGGGTCAGTGCAAGTTTCATGATCCGGGTGATGAACCGGGACGGCGGCAGCCGCCGGTCGATGGTTTCGCGCGGCGGCGGGATAAACCGCAGGTTCGGACCGGACAGCATGTCGCCGTTCAGCACCCGGGCGCCCAAAGGAAACGCCATTTCGTGTCCGTCGCCGGTGGCGGTCGGATTCATGGCGTCGACGCGGGATACCGCTTCCGAGATGTATTTCGCTTTCAGGTCCGCATTGGCGGCATAGTCGCCGCTGGCGAGAACGACCGAGCGCGCAGAGATTTCGGCAGGCCCGTCAGGGCCGACGCCGGCAACGCCGGTGACGCGGTCGCCGTCCAGCAGGAACCGGGTCGCGCGAAAACCGCAGCGGATATCGACGTCGATTTTTTTTGCGTGGGCGCCGAGGAGGCGAATATACGCGCGTGAATTTGGCAGCACGTTGTGCATGCGCGGTTTCGTATGGGGCGGCTCCGGCATCGGGCCGAAAAACTCGACCCCCAGCGACATCAGCCAGCGCAGGGTGTCGTTCGCATTGTCCACGAACAGGCGGCGCAGTTCCGGGTTGTCGCGATCGGCATCGGGACCTGCGAATTTCGGCATATCGGCGAAATGCGCATCGGTGCTGTCGACGATGCCCGCCTTCTGCTGCTGCGGTGTCCCGGTGGCGGTGAACGATCCGATCGACCATGCGGTGGTGCCGCCAAGTTCAGGGTTCTTTTCGACCAGAATGGTGCGCACGCCCGCCGATCTGGCTTCTATCGCTGCGGCGAGGCCCGCCCCGCCACCGCCGATGACCAGCACGTCGCACACGTTTTTCGATTCTTCCGCCACGATCATTCTCCCACTGTTTTTCGCGAGCATAGCTGTCCCGTGAATTTCCGCCAAATCATGTGACATAGCCAGCGCAAGAAGTTAGGTTCTGCGCGTCTTTTCACAAATACCGGTTACTATGCGCGCCCCTCTCGGATTTCTCGCTTCTGTCCTCATTTTTACGTCGATGGCCGCAACAGCCACGCCGTCATATGCGCAGACGCCGGCGATGCTCAAAGCGGCGCAGGCGCAGGGCGAATCGCAGAAGCAGTCCGTCGTTAAAAAACAGGCGCGCGAAAAGCGGGCGGCACTCGAAGAGGCGGGTATCGACGGCGCCGAAGTGGACGGTTTGATCCGGACGCTCGAGGATCCGGCAGCGCGCGACAGGCTCGTTTCCCAGTTAAAGGCCCTGAAAGCCGTCGAGCCGGGGACCGGCAAGACCGAAGAGGAACCGCCAGGCCGCTTCGGCGGGCGTATCATCGAATCCCTGTCGGAGAAAATCGACAATGTAAGCGTGCAGCTGGTCGGCGGCGCGGAACTACTGCTTGATGCCCCGCAGGCGCTGGACTGGCTCGAACGTCAGGTGACGATTCCCGAAAACCGGGATCGCTGGTTACATGTCCTGTCGCGCGTCGTCGTGATCCTGTTCGCCGGTTTTCTCGCCGAATGGATTGTGCGCCGTCTGCTCGCCCGCACCCGGGCCAGTATCGAGGGACAGGAGCGCGATTCGGTCTGGCTGCGCCTGCCGTTCCTGATTGCGCGGACCTTTCTAGATATCGTTCCCATCGCCGTCTTTGCGGCGGCGGCTTACCTGGTTATGCCCATGCTGGAACCCTCCGAGCGGACCAGACTGGTGGCGATCGCGCTCGTAAATGCGAACGTGATCGCGCGGGCGGTAATGGCGGCGGCGCGGATGTTTTTCGTGCCGCGGGCCACGAACCTGCGCATCGTCAGGCTGGGCGACGAATCCGCGAATTACGTCGTTGTCTGGATTCGACGGTTCACGAATCTCGGGGTCTACGGATATTTCTTCGCCGAGGCGGCCCTGTTGATGGGATTGCCCAGGGGCGGCTATCTCGCGCTGATAAAGATAATCGGGTTGCTGCTGGCTCTGCTGATGGTCATCCTGATCCTGCAGAATCGCTCTACAATCGCAGCCATTATCCGGGGTCCCGAAAATGCCGGGATTACCGGGCTGAAGACCCTGCGCCGGCGGTTCGGCGACATCTGGCATGTCCTGACTATCATCTATGTCATTGCCGTGTATATGGTCTGGACGCTCGAAATCAGCGGCGGGTTCGAGTTCGTCTTCCGGGCGACACTCCTCAGCATCGTAGTCCTGTTTGCCGCGAAGCTCGCGATACTGGGCTCACGCGAGGCCGTCGACCGGGGCTTCGGGCTGCGGGAGGAACTGATAGACCGCTATCCGGGCCTTGCCGCGCGGTCGAACCGCTACATCGCGATCCTTCATATCGTCATCACGACGGCGATCCTGTTTGTCGCGGTCTTTGCCATCCTCGAGGCCTGGGGTGTCGATTCCTTCTCGTGGGTGGGCACGGATACCGGCCGGCGCATCATCGGCAGCGTCGTTTCCAGTGCATTTGTCATCGTCATTGCCGTCATTCTCTGGGAAATGGCGAGTTCGGTTATCGAGCGCTATCTTGCACGCGGCGATGAGGGGGGACCCGAACTCAGCGCGCGGGCAAAGACACTGCTGCCGTTGCTGCGCAAGGCACTTCTCGTCGTGGTGTCGACGATCGTCGGCTTCATTATCCTGTCCGAGATCGGCGTCAATATCGGCCCGCTCCTGGCCGGGGCAGGCGTCATCGGCCTTGCTGTCGGCTTCGGCTCGCAGACCCTGGTGAAGGACGTGATTACCGGCGTATTCATTCTCGCCGAAGACCAGTTTTCGGTTGGCGATGTGGTACGGGTCAACGACAAGGCTGGACTTGTCGAGGAAATCACGATCCGGACCATCAGGCTCCGGGATCTGGGTGGCAATGTCCACATGATCCCCTTCAGCTCCGTCGGGATGGTTGAAAACATGACCAAGGATTTCTCGCGTTATGTTTTCGATGTCGGCATCGCCTACCGGGAAGACGTCGACGAGGTGATCGAAGTCCTGCGCGAACTCGGCGCGGAAATGCAGGAAGACGACTATTACGGCCCGCTGATAAACGAACCGATCGAGATTATGGGTCTCGACAAGTTCGGCGATTCCGCAATCGTGGTGCGGGCGCGCCTGACGACGAAACCTATCAAACAGTGGGAAGTCGGGCGTGAATTCAATCGACGCATGAAACGCAGGTTCGATGAACTGGGTATCGAGATTCCGTTCCCGCACCAGACGATCTATTTCGGCGAGGACAAGAGCGGCAATGCGCCGCCGGCCAATGTGGAGATTCGGGATATGCGCGAGAAAGAGAAAAAGCAGCAATCGAGCGACCGCCCTGCCAGCCCGGCCCGCACCGACCGCGTCGGGAATGTCTCCGACGATGGCGAGTAGCGCCGGATGACCGTTTCCGCCCGTCCGATGGGACGCTTCAACTGGCTCGGCCTGTGGACCCATTACTGCAAGGAAGTCCACCGGTTCTGGAAGGTCGGCTTTCAGACCCTTGTCGCGCCGGTCGTCACGACGTTGCTGTTCCTCGCCGTCTTTACGCTGGCGCTCGGGGGAGCGGTAAAGGTCGTCAATGGCGTGCCCTTCGACATTTTTCTGGCGCCGGGGCTGGTGGTGTTCGCGATCATCCAGAATTCCTATGCGAACACGTCGTCATCCATGCTGATCCTCAAAATTCAGGGCAGCATCGTCGATCTGCTGATGCCGCCGCTGACGGCGGGCGAGATTGCCCTGGGTTTTATCGCTGGCAGCGTCACCCGGGGCGTGCTTGTCGGTTTTCTGGTCGGGCTTGCGATGTATGTGTTTACAGGGCTGAGCATCGTTAACCCGTGGATCATTATCTTTCACGGTGTGTCGGCCTCGGTAATGCTGTCGCTGCTTGGCCTGATCACGGCGATCTGGGCAGACAAGTACGACAACATCGCATCGATCACCAATTTCGTTATCACACCATTGTCATTTATGTCGGGTACGTTCTATTCGATCGACCGTCTGCCGGGCTTCTGGCATGGGCTGGCGGAGTTCAACCCGTTTTTCTACATGATCGACGGGTTCCGTTCGGGGTTCATCGGCACATCAGACGCGCCGATCCTGACCGGGATTATCGTGATCACATCACTGAACGTGGTGTTGTGGGCGGCCTGTTACGAAATGCTCCGGCGGGGATACAAGCTGAAAAGCTGACGTCAGGCCGCCGGGCTTTGTCCGCACACCGCGCTGAGGATTCCACAATTGGCAAGAACCGACGATACAACCCCGCAACTTGATGACGCGTCCTTCAGGCAGATCGACGATGCGTCGCTTTTTGATCCGCCGCGCAGCGAGCATCCGCCGAGAATCCTGTTGCTCCATGGGTCGCTGCGCGACCGGTCCTTCAGCCGGCTGGCGAACGAGGAGGCGGCGCGGATCCTCGTCCGCTTCGGCGCCGAGCCCCGGATATTCGATCCGTCGGGCCTGCCTTTGCCGGACGATGCCGATGAATCGCATCCGAAGGTCCAGGAATTGCGGGAGCTCGTCATCTGGAGCGAGGGTATGGTCTGGTGCTCCCCCGAGCGTCACGGCTCGATGAGCGGTATCATGAAGGCGCAGATCGACTGGATTCCCCTGTCCCTGGGTGCTGTGCGGCCGACCCAGGGAAAGACGCTTGCGGTAATGCAGGTCAGCGGCGGTTCGCAAAGCTTCAACGCCGTGAACCAGCTCCGCATTCTCGGCCGCTGGATGCGGCTGATCACGATCCCGAACCAGTCCTCTGTCGCCAAGGCCTTTCTTGAATTCGACGAAAACGACCGGATGAAGCCGTCACCGTATTACGACCGGATCGTCGATGTGATGGAAGAGCTGGTGAAATTCACCCTGCTGACGCGCGACCGCGCCGGTTATCTGGTCGACCGGTACAGCGAACGCAGGGAAAGCGCCGAGGACTTGTCGAAGCGGGTCAATCAGCGGGCTGCGATTTGACAGCGTCGGGTTGACGTGCGCGGCAGTGGCGGGGTCCGCTTGCGGGTGCGCCTGCTTTTCCGGCGTCTTCAGCGATCGGGGGGCGTCCAGTCGCTTTCCACGGACTTGCGTCTGTTCAGGCGCAGCGCAAAGCCGATCGATACGCCGATGCTGATCGCGACGGTTAAATCGACAATTACCGTCAGCACCAGGGTAAGAACCAACAGAAATATGTCGCTTTTCCTGCCGCGCGCGTAGTCCGCCCATTTGTGGGGTTCGGTCATGTTCCACGCGGTGATGATCAAGAGCGCGGCGAGGGCCGGCATGGCGAGATAGCTTGCGAGCGGTGCGGCGAGCAGCATCACCAGCAGTATGACGGCGGCATGGACAATTCCTGCCACGGGCGTTTTCCCGCCTGCCTTGATGTTGGTCGCCGTTCGCGCGATGGCGCCCGTCGCGGGAAGGCCGGTGAAAAGCGCCGACGCCATATTGGCGGCACCCTGCGCCGATAATTCGGCATTCGGCCGGTGGTGGCCGTCGATCATCTTGTCGGCCACCATCGCCGACAAAAGCGATTCAACGGCGGCCAGGAAAGCGATCACGAAAGCGGAAGGCAGGAGCTCTACAATCCGCGACAGCGAAAAATCGGGCAGTTCCGGCCAGGGCAGCTGGCCTGGTAGTTCCCCGAAACGGGAGCCGAGGGTATCCACGGGCAGCGACATCATGACGACCAGGTCCGATCCAATGCCGACCGCGACGATCAGCCCCGGGAAGCGGGGCGCAATACGACGCAGCCCGACGATCAAAATGAGCGTGACAATTGCGATCGCGACGGGCGCCAGACCCATGGTTTCCCGGGCGGCCCAAAGTGCGGGAATTTTTTCGAGAAAGTCGGCGGGAACTTTTTCGACCGCGAGGCCGAAGAAATCTTTCAGCTGGCTTGTCGCGATGATGATTCCGATGCCGCTGGTAAAGCCGTTCACGACGGCCTCCGGGACAAAGGCAATCAGGTTGCCCGCCCGAAAGTAGCCGGCGACAAGCAGGATAATACCCGCCATGAAAGTTGCCATGACCAGGCCGTCATAGCCGTGATTCGCAATCACCCCGAAGACGACGACAATGAATGAGCCTGTCGGACCGCCAATCTGTACCCGGCTTCCACCGAGAAACGAGATCATAAAACCCGCGACGATCGCCGTTATCAGCCCCTTGGCAGGATCGGCGCCGGAAGCGATCCCGATGGCGAGGCTGAGCGGCAGCGCGACCATGGCGACGGTTGCGCCCGCCAGCAGGTTCTGGGCGAAAAGCGACCAGCTATAGGTTCTGATCGCGGTGAAGAGCTTTGGTTGGCGCATATTGTGTTCTTATCGTTGCGGGTGTGACCGGGGAAGTTTATCGGGGCGATGCTATCGGGTTGAGCGCAGGCGTTGTTATCCGCCTTCAGCGGGGATGCCGAAGATGACGATCGCCATACAGACGGCTGTTAAAGCGCCGAATCCAAGCGTTGCGGCGGTGGATTTTCGTCTGGCTGCACTCATGCAGGCAATCAGGCACTGGAAGCCGTAGTAAAGTGCGAAACAGCGCGAGGCGAGCGTGATCAGCCCGTAAATATCTGCTTCCCAGGTAACGATCGCCGCAACCAGCGCAATCAGCGGATATGTGTGATTGATCCGGATGCGTTTGCGCCGCCAGCTCATGGACCAGCCCCGCGGCGCCCATTGCGTCGGCCAACGCCGCGCTCGACTGACTGGCGAGGGCGCCGAGGATTACGAAGAACGGCAGGGTCAGGGTAACCGGTTTCATCATATCCGAGATTGCCGCCACGTCCGTGCTGTCGGAGCCCGCACCCATAATCGGGAGGACGAGCGCAAAGAAGAGAATGTAAATCAGGGCCGCAATCGCCTGGGAAAGCTTCATCGTGCGAATTCTCAATTCCCGGCTATACGTACTTCCCAGAAACCGCGACGTTTCGAACTTCCCAGGAACCGCGACGTTTCGAAGCCCTGAACGACGATAAGCAGCCCCAGAATGACGGGAAGGTCTGCGAACGCAAAGTGTGCTTCGACCGGTATCAGGTCGCCGCCGAAGCCGGCGCCCCAGCCCAGCAGCGCTGAGACGTCGAATAGAAGGAGAGCCGCCAGAAGGCCGCCGATCACGGCGAGTTTTACCGAAACCGCATATATTTCGAGCCCCTCTACGGCGTGAAAACCGCGCAGCAATCCGACGCTTCCGATGGTGATCAGCACGATCGTCACAACCCAGTTTATGTATAATTCCTGGCCGAATCCGGTCGGCTTCAGCATGAAATGGGCAAACAGGTTGAGGTAGTAGGCGACCGAAATAAAATAGGCGAATGTGAGAACAAGCTGGGAAAGCCGTTCAATAGACAGGATCGGTCCTTTCGCGTTGCCGTTTTCCAGCAGCGGTTCGACATGTGCAATGTTTTCGCGGATCGCCGCCCCGACCAGATAGGCGATGACCAGAAGAGCGGCCATTGCGACGATTGCCCAACTCCCTACGACATTCCAGAGAATGGGGACCGAGACCAGAAAGCCGCTGCCGATGATTGACGCGAGAGGCGTGCTCGTCGCGCGCCAGATGTCATTCGCAAGAAAGCGGGGCCGAAACAGCACGAACAAAAGCCCGACAAACACTGCTATGGCGATGTAT
>JAYOMI010000024.1:6219-20465 GCA_038120765.1 Rhodospirillaceae bacterium | reverse complement strand
GGGATATGCCGCCTGAATATATCGCCTGGAGCGAGGTTCTCTGAACCAGCGTGGACTGTCGCGGGTTTTTGATGCGCGTCCCGATTACGCGGGCCTGGAAAATGCCGGCGCGAGGCCGGAGGGCCCGGAGAAAGCCCGACGCGCATTCACGTCGGGGCAAGCAGCCGTCAGAGGCAACGATCAGCCATTGCTCTGACGGCCGGTTCTGAAACCTTGTCTTATCCCGCCGCGTCGAGGATGTGCTGGGGGGTGGATGACACGATTTCCGCGTATTTGGGCATGAAAGCGCCCTTGTCGAGATCCTCGATGTATTTCACGAATTCGGGGGCGAGTTCCTTCATCTCGACAAGGATGCGCTTGTGTTCCTCGACGCTCGACCATTCGCCGATCAGGTAGAAATGGTCTTTGTCCTCGGTGTCCTGCAGCATCACGCCGTCTTTGACCTGGGCCGGGGATTTGTGCATCGGATTCTCATCCGAATAGTCGAATTCCTCGAACAGTTTGACGAATTCTTCGCCGCTGCCGGGCTTCACCCGGAAATCGTAGATATGGAAAAAGTTGCCTTTGCTGGCGAGGGGTATCAAAGCCATTTATCGCTCCTGTTTAAACCGGAAAGACCAGACAATTGTCGATCATGACGCTGTCATAGATGCATTTGCGTTCCTGCAGCAGCAGCCCTTTGGGCGTCCGCCTGAAAATATCCCGGTATTTGCCGACCTGGTGGATCCGGCTTTTCTCTTCGACCAGCGTTTCAATCAGCGTGTAGTTGGCGGCCGCATGAATAAGCTCGCCCTCGATTTTCAGTGCCCGGGTATTGGTAATCGACAGCTGCAGATACCGTGGCGCGTACATCTCGGTATTCAGCAGGGCGTAGGCGCGATCCTTCATCATCGCCTTGCCTTCGCAATAGATCAGACCGAGCGGCAGGCCGGATTCCTCGTTATCGCGGGCGATGACATGATACAGCCCGTCTTCGGTGAAATATTCGACCCACCCGTCGATATCGAAGCGATCGAGCGTATCGGCATAGGCGTAATTGAATTCCTCTATGTCCAGCCGCGCTTCGCGCAGTGCAGAGCCTTTTTCCATAATCGTGGCCATCTCTAGAGCCCCATCACGCTGCGATAATACCGGTACATGCTGCGGATCGATCTTTCCGTGATAATGTGGTCTGTCGGCTCGTCATCCTCGCCGAGCAGGGCAAGCCCGTCGCGCGGCAGGGAGTTGCGCAGGCCGTCCTGCAGGAATTTCAGCGCCTCGTTGTCCTCGATGCCGAGGAAGCCCGACGGGCCGTAGATATTGTTCTGGCGCAGGCGATGGCGGACCATTTCCTCGTCGTCGTCCACCCGTCCCAGAACGGCCCAGATCATCATGAATTCATTGGGTCCGCGCGGGACCAGCAGGCGTGTATTGATGATATTCCCCTGACGAAGCGCCGTCAGGCTGGGAAACACCGTCAGGACGGATCCGGACCACTTCGAATCGAATTCCGGGAAGAAATTTATCACCCGCTTGTCGTTCAGTTCCATCGTGTTCTTGTAGGCCTGCATATCCGCCTGCTCGTCTTCCGATACATCCGGGCGACCTTCCGGACGGCGCGACAGCAAGCCGCCATGCCGGCCAAGGTCATCCCCGGGGATGTCGCTTTCGTTCGACGGCACGAACAGCCCGAAAGTCGTGAGATACGTGTGCAGCAGCGTGGCGTGGTAGGGGTCTTTCAGGTTTTCCTGATAGAGCTTCCAGTTGGCCGGCAGAATATTGCGGTGGATGCCGAGAAGCTTCATCTCCGAACCGCCGAAAGTGGCGTCGAACTCCTCGCAGATTCTGGGGCCGAGATAATCCTCGATCGATTCCATGTCGTCGCAGGCGGTTGCGAAGATGACGCCGCGCCGCGTGGTCACATGGAATGTCCGGAGGCCTCGCTCGCCCATGTCGAAATCTGCGGGCATGCCGCCCTTGCCCTTTGCGCCCCGCCTGAACGGGATGGCAGTCAGATCGCCTTCGAGATTATAGGTCCAGTTATGATAGGGACAGATGAAGCTGTCGGCCGATCCGCGGTATTCCCGGCAGAATTCGACACCGCGATGGGCACAGCGGTTTTCGAAAACATGGATTTCGCCGTCCTTGTTGCGGGTGACAACGACCGGCAGGGGGCCGAGATAGGACCGGATATAATTGCCCGGCTCCGGTATTTCGCATTCAAGGCCGACGAAATTCCAGTGCCGCCCCAGGAATATCTTTTCGATCTCTTGCTCGTAGACATCCTGGTCCGTGTAAATCCAGTCGGGAATAAGTGTTTCGTCTTCCGACCAGATGCGCTCTTTGGTGCCATTCTGGACCGTTGAATTCGGAACGCCTGGATTACCGTCCATTTGTCACTCCTGCTGCGGGGAAATATACGTAGTATACTCCCTATTTATGTCTCGCCTGTCAATCATTTGGTCGTACGCGGCGATTATGAAGTATTGATCCTTAGCTTGGCGCACCCGACGTGCTTCTTCAAGGTGTTTTACGAACACTGAATCCCCGCAAAACCGCCGATTGACAGCGAGGGACGACCTCAACATACTCCGCCTCTTTTTTCGGCCCGGCGACGGGCCGAAAGGATTCGGGGACCTAATGTCGGGAGAAGACCTGTGAGCCAGTCTGTAATGCCGTCCTACGGACGCGCGGACATAGCCTTTGAAAAAGGCGATGGGCCCTATTTGTATGCCACTGATGGCCGGAAATTCCTCGATTTCGGCTCCGGCGTTGCCGTGCTGTCGCTCGGCCACAATCATCCTCATCTTGTCGAGGCGTTGGTCGCCCAGGCCGGCAAGGTCTGGCACACGTCAAACCTATACAATATTCCGGAGCAACAGCGTCTGGCGGACCGGCTGGTCGCCAATTCCTTTGCGGAAACCGTGTTTTTCTGCAACTCGGGCGCCGAATCCGTTGAAGCGTCAATCAAGCTGATGCGCAAATATCACAGTGCCAACCGCAACCCCGAACGGTACCGGATGATCAGTTTTTCCGGCAGTTTTCATGGCCGGACGCTGGCGACGATCTCCGCAGGGGCAAGCGATGCCCATCGTGCGGGCTTCGGACCGGCGGTGGACGGTTTCGATCATGTGGCGTTCGGCAATATGAACGAGGTTCGCGCCGCCATCACCGGCGAAACCGCGGGCATCATGATCGAGCCGGTTCAGGGCGAGGGCGGCATCCGCCCCGCCGATCCGAGATTCCTGCAGGATCTGCGTACGTTGTGCGACGAAGAAGGCCTGCTGCTGATGTTTGACGAGGTTCAGACCGGCATGGGCCGCACGGGCAAGCTGTGGGCCTATGAATGGTCGGGCGTGAAGCCGGATGTCATGTCGTCGGCCAAGGGGCTCGGCGGCGGTTTTCCGATCGGAGCGTGCCTTGCGACTGCCGAAGCCGCAAAGGGTATCACGGCCGGCACCCATGGCAGCACGTTTGGCGGTAATCCGCTGGCGACGGCGGTGGCGAACGCGGTGCTCGACGTCATGCTTGAACCCAGTTTTCTTCCCCATGTGGTCGAAATGAGCAAATTGCTGAATGCCGAACTGAAAGCCGTCGCCCGGCGGCATCCTGCGGTGATCGAGGAAGTGCGCGGCGTCGGCATGCTGCTGGGGCTGAAATGCGTGGTTCCCAATGCCACCCTGTCGGCGAAGGCGTTCGAACACGGTCTGCTGACGGTTCTGGCCGGGGACAATGTCATGCGGTTTCTGCCGCCGCTGATCATCGATGACTCCCATGTCAGCGAAGCGATCGGCATTCTCGAAGCCTGCTGCAGGGATCTGGAAGCATGAACGCGACCTCCCCCCAATCGCCGCGTCATTTTCTGGAACTGAAAGACGTGGCAGGGTCTGAATTGCGTCGCATCATCGATATGGGTGCACGGTTCAAGCGCGGAGAGAAACTGAACGGCGCGGCACAGCCGCTCGCCGGACGCACGCTCGCCATGATTTTCGAGAAACCGTCCACCCGGACGCGTGTTTCTTTCGAGGTTGCGATGAAGCAGCTCGGCGGTTCCGTCGTCGTGCTGACACCCAATGAAATGCAGATCGGCCGTGGCGAGACCATTGCCGATACGGCGCGCGTCCTGTCGCGCTATGTCGACGCGATCATGATGCGGACCACCGAGAACGACAAACTGTCGGAACTGGCGTCCTATGCCGAAGTGCCGGTGATCAACGGGCTCACCGATCATTCCCATCCCTGCCAGCTTATGGCCGATATCATGACGTTCGAGGAACATCGCGGCGATATCGACGGCAAGCGCATCGCGTGGTGCGGGGACGGCAACAATATGACTCGCAGCTGGATAGAAGCGGCTGCGCGCTTCGGTTTTGAAATGCGCCTCGCCTGCCCGCCGGAACTGGCGCCGCCGCAGGATGCCATCGACTGGGCAACGGATCAGGGGGCGACGATTGTCTCCACCACCGACCCGGACGAGGCGGTCGAGGGGGCGCATTGTGTCGTGACCGATACCTGGGTATCGATGGGCGATACCGAGGCCGATAAGCGTCACAATCTGCTGTCGCCCTACCGCGTAAACCAGCGTCTGATGGATCGTGCGGCGAACGATGCAATATTCATGCATTGCCTCCCGGCGCACCGGGACGAAGAGGTGACGGCGGACGTACTGGACGGTCCGCAATCCGTGATCTGGGATGAAGCCGAAAACCGCCTTCATGCACAAAAGGGAATTCTCGCCTGGTGTCTGTCCTGACACGAGACGGTCTTATTTTGTAATGGGACGTGACGCGTCTACTTCACTTTCATCCGAGGTTCCGGACGACCTGGTCCAGCCTTTTCAGGTCGAGAACGGTGCGGCGCGTGGCCGTCTGATCCGGCTCGGTCCGGCGGTAGAGACGGTGATCGCCGGACACCGGTATCCCGAACCCGTCGCCGCACTGCTTACCCAGGCGATTGCGCTTTCGGCCCTTATTGCAGGGATTTTCAAGTTCGATGGCGTGTTTTCGCTCCAGGCGAAGGGGGGTGGCCCGGTCGGTCTGCTAGTTGCCGATCTGACCAGTGAAGGCACGCTACGCGGTTTCGCGCAGTACGACACCGACGCGCTTGACGCGCTTGACGACGGCTGGCGCGACGGTCCGGTGCCGCATCTTCTGGGCAGCGGGTACCTCGCGTTCACCGTGGATCAGGGCCAGGACATGGAGAGCTATCAGGGTATCGTCGATCTGACCGGCGCGACGCTCGCAGATTGTGCGCATAATTATTTTCGTCAGTCAGACCAGTTCGACGGCGTGGTCAAACTTACATCCGGACTCGACCCGTCCGGTCACTGGCGTTCCGGTGGCCTGCTTCTGCAGAAAATGCCGCCCGAGGGGCTCGTACTGCGATCGGGCGACGCGCCGGACGAGGATTTCGAGGAAGCCTGGCGCCGGGCTGTTGTGCTGATGAGCAGCAGCCGGGAGGAAGAGCTTCTCGATCCCGAACTGCATCCGCATCAATTGCTGTACCGACTGTTTCACGAAGATGGCGTCCGCGTGTTCGATCCCGTCCCGCTTGAAATGCGGTGCCGCTGCTCGGCCGACCGTGTCGAAACGATGCTGAAATCGTTTCCGCGCACGGAAATCGAGACCCTGAAAGTCGGCGATGACGTGGTCGTGACCTGCGAGTTCTGCGGGCACGACTATGTTTATTCGGACGAAGATATCGATCAGCTTTACAGCGGTTGATGTCATTGCGGGCAACGCGCATAAATAAAACGCCCAGTTCAACCTTCGGAGAACGCGTATGAACCGCTCATCGGCGTTTGCCAGTCTTGTTGCTGTTGTCTTTCTGCTGACCGGCTGCGCGACCGAAGTGCAGAAGCCCGGATTCCCGCAGATTTCATTTGCGCATTTGCAGCCGATCAGCCTGAACGTCGCCCGGATCGAGGTTGAGAACCGCTATGTGTCGCCGGCCACGCGGCCGAATGTGGAACATGAGTTTCCGGTCAGCCCTGCGGCGGCGGCGTCGAACTGGGGGCGAGATCGTCTGCGCGCCGTCGGACCGTCGGGCGTCGCGCGTGTGATCGTCCGGCGCGCCAGCGTTGTCGAGGTTCCTTTGAAACGCACGACCGGGGTGACCGGCGCCTTCACACGGGACCAGTCCGAAAGTTACGATGCGATCATCGATATGATGGTTGAATTGCGTGACGCCGACGGCAACGTCCGTGTAACCGCTGAATCGACCGCGAAGCGCTCGCGTTCGGTCTCGGAGAATATTTCCTTGAATGAGCGGGAGAAAATCTGGTTCGAGATGACGGAAACGATGATGGCGGACCTCAATACCGCACTCGAAAACCAGATTCGGCTGCATATGAAAGAGTGGATACGCTAGACGACCGTATTGTACCTGCGCCGTCGCGCAGATATGATCGCGCCATAGTGCGGGGATATTTATCCCTTCGCGCGGCTTGGTCGAAAAGTCGATCGAAGCTGATTGTACAGAGTTTTCTGGAAGGAACATGACAATGAAGAGGCTTTCTCTGGCGGCAGTAGCCGCTGTTACAGCAGTTGCGATCGCCGCCCCGGCGTCCGCGCAGATCATCGGGCTTGCCACCACGAAAGGCGGCGCGACCGCCCAGGTGTCGACCACGATTGCGAAGGTCGTTTCGCTCAAAAGCGATATTGAACTGCGCACCCAGGTGATGGGCGGCACACAGCAATACATTCCCGTCGTCAACGCGGGCGAGATCGCCTTCGGTCTTTCGAACCTGCCGCAATACACGATGGCGATGACCGGCACCGGGATGTCCGCAGGCACGAAATACGAAAATCTTCGGATAGCGGCGACGATGATGGTGTTCCGCGTAGGGCCGATCGTTGCGCGTAATTCCGGTATCAACAAATTGTCCGATCTGAAGGGCAGGCGCACGCCCGCCGGGTTCAAGGCATCGCCGCTCTTCAGCTACATCCTCGATGCATTCCTCGCCAATGGCGGGCTTACGGCCGACGATACGAAGAAAGTGCCCGTTATTGCGCTTCGCCAGCACTGGGATGCTTTCAAGCAGGATAAGCTCGATGTGATGATCGGCGCGGTCGGAACCGGCGTCCTCAAGGAAATCAACCTCGCGGTCGACGGCGGCATCAAATACGTCTCGATGGACGCTTCGGACGAGGCGGTCAAACGCACCGTGGCCAAGTATCCCGGGTCTTACCTGCAGGAAGTCAAACCCGCCAAGCCGCTGACCGGTGTCCTGGAACCGGTGAACGTTCTGCACTTCGACTATCTTTTGTGGACCCACAAGGATGCATCGCCAGAGGTCGTCTACAAGGTCGTGAAGGCCATGTATGAGAACGAAAAAGATCTGAAGGCATCGAGCCCGCTGTGGCGGTCCCATTCGTCCAAGCGGATGTCCAAGGATCAGGGTTTTGAAATTCATCCCGGCGCGATGAAATTCTATAAGGAAGTCGGCGACCGCTAAGAGACGTTCGTCATAGCGGCAACGAATGAGAAATTGCGGCCGGCCCTCGGGTCGTGCCGCGATTTTTATGTGTGATGACAAATAATCCATTCGCCCTTCCTTGCCCGCAGCAGCGCAGCCATCAGGTATCGGGTCTGCATGTGCAGCAAGCCATTCCGCTGGATGAGGGGGCGTTTCCCCATCCGGTGCTGATGGTCCATGGCGCCTTTCACGGCTGGTGGGCGTACGCACGCTGGCTGACATGGTTCGCGACGCTGGGTGTGCCCGCCTATGCGCTGTCGGTTCGGAACCACGAAGGATCGCGGTCGCTGAGTGCCGCAGAATACCGTGAGACGGGGATCGAACATTACGTTGAGGATATCGTCACCGTACTGGACTGGATCGGCAAGCCTGCCGTTCTGATCGGCCACAGTCTTGGCGGGCTGATGGTCCAGAAAGCGGCAGAAGACAGGCACGTTCTCGCCGTTGCCTGTATCGGTTCAGCCAGTCCCGCGGGCGTCGGTCCGACCCGGGATTTTACCTGGGACGAGGACGAACCGCTGATGTTCGACCGCGCGCGCATGCGCGGCGCCATGTTCGAAGATATCGACGATGACACGTTCGATGCGATCTACAGCAGGCTGGTGCCTGAATCGACCCGGGCCCTGAATCAGTCCGGATTGGCGGGCGTCGATGTCGACCCGGACAGGATTACGGCCCCGATGCTGTTTCTCGGCACCGAACATGACGGGGTCGGGCTGCATCCGGCCGCAAAACTCGCGGGGTTCTTCGGTGCCGACCATATCGATGTTCCCGGAACGAGCCATGACGTGCTGCTGGAAGACAGCGGGTTAAGGGTCGCCGCGCACATACTCGGCTGGCTGTGCCGCACTGTGCCGGGTTTCCCGCCGCGCTGATCCGGAAACGCGGTTCCTGAGCCGGTTGTCACTACGCCGGCCGGGACTGTAGCGCGATCCTTTCCAGGAAACCGAGACAGGCATCGAGCTGCGATATTTCGATGAATTCGTCCGGCTGATGTGCCTGGGCAATATCGCCCGGTCCGCAGACGATCGCGGGAACGCCTGCCTTGGCGAACAGACTGGCTTCCGTGACAAAGGCGATGGTCCCGGTGCTGTTCAGGCCCGTCGCTTCCCGCGCCAGGGTTTCAGCTACCGATCCCTCGGGCGCATCCAGCGGCGGGACGACAAATTCGCATATGTTCTCGACCGAACAGGAAGGGTCCGTCGCCTGCATCCGTGGCAGCAATTCGTCTTTTACCCATGCCTCGACGCGGGCAATGATATCTGCGGGGTCCGCGCCCGGGATGGGGCGGAACTCCCAGTTTAAAAGACATTCCCGGGCGATGATATTTATGGCGTCGCCGCCGGATATCTGTCCCACGTTAAACGTCGTATAGGGCGGCTCGAACCTGTCATCGCGTGCGGTTGCGCCGAGCTCGTCGCAAAGACGGTAAAGGTATGACACCAGGGATGCGGCCGCGCCGATCGCGTTGACGCCGTCCAGCGGGCGGCTTGAATGGGCTTCGCGGCCCCGGACCGTGGTTGTCATCGCGCAGATGCCCTTATGGGCGGTAGCGATCTGCATGCCCGTCGGTTCGCCGACGATTACCGCGGCGGGACGCGGCAGTTCGGACAGGACAACATCGATAAGCCGTCCGATGCCGAGGCAGCCGACTTCCTCGTCATAGGAAAAGGTGAAATGGAGAGGGCGTTGCAGGTCCATTTCCGTGAAGCGGGTTGTCATCGCGAGCGCGCAGGCGATGAAGCCCTTCATGTCGGCACTGCCCCGACCGTACAGCCTGCCATTCGCCTCTGTCAGGGAAAAGGGATCGGTGGTCCAGTCCTGACCATCGACGGGGACGACGTCCGAATGGCCCGACAGCACCACGCCGCCCGGTATATCCGGTCCGATGGTGCAGAACAGGTTTGCCTTGGCGCCATCCGCCGAGGGGACCAGGCGCGTCGTGACACCGCGATCCGAGAGATAATCGGCAACAAACGCGATCAGTGGCAGATTGGAATTCCGCGATGTGGTGTCGAAGGCCACCAGGTCGCGCAGCAGATTTTTTGTCTCGTCGAGCCGGGATGACACCGGATTGGCTGGACGGGCCCCGCCTCTAGCCACGCCAGAACCACGGCGCAAACAGCACGAGAACCGTAAACAGTTCCAGCCGGCCGAGAAGCATGCCGGCGCTCAAAGCCCATTTGGCTGAATCAGGCAGGGTGGAATAATTCCCGGTCGGTCCGACAATATCGCCCAAGGCCGGACCCACGTTGCAGATCGCCGAGGCCGCGGCCGAAATCGCCGTCAGGAAATCGAGCCCGATGAAATGCAAAACGCCCGCCAGCAGCGCGAAGGTCAGCATGAACAGGAAGAAAAAGCTCATGACCGAGTTTTCGACTTCATCGGTAATCGGCTGGCCGTTGAAATTGGCGATGAAGATACCGTGCGGACGTATCAGATGTTTCATCTGCATCTTGGCGGTCTCATAGAGAACCTGATACCGGAATATCTTGATCGAGCAGGTCGTGGAGCCGGCGCAGCCGCCTATGAACATGATGAAAAAGAAAACCCCCGTCGCAAAGGCGCCCCAGCCGGCATAGTTGGCAGACGAAAACCCGGTGCCGGTCATGATCGAGACGACGTTGAATGCGGATTCCCGCAACGCCCTCAGGATATGGATATCGTTATTGGCGTGGTGGGCAATGGCGACAGAGAGGACAAAGAATATCACGATACAGACGAACCAGCGCACCTGCGTGTCGCGGAGGATAACGAGCGGTTTCCCGCGCACTGCCTGCAGATAAAGCACGAAGGGAAGGGCGCCGAGTATCATGAAACAGGTGATAATGACCTCGACCGTGGGATTCAGGAACGCGCCGACCGAGGCGTCGCGCGTCGAAAACCCGCCCGTTGCAATGGTCGTCATGCCATGGGCGATGGCATCGAAGCCTTTCAGCCCCGCCGCCCAGAGCAGGGCCGCGCAACCGGCGGTGAGCGCCAGATAGACAAAGCCGACGCCGCTCGCGATCTGTGCGACACGCGGGAGGACCTTTTCCGAGCGATCGGAAGATTCCATCTGGAAAAGCTGGTTGCCGCCGATTTTCAGCATGGGCAGAATTGCAATCGACATCACGATGATGCCGATGCCGCCAAGCCATTGCAGGATCGCCCGCCAGAGCAGAATGCCGCTCGGCGCCGTATCGAGCGAAGTGATGACGGTCGACCCGGTGGTTGTCAGCCCCGACATGGCTTCGAAAAACGCGTCCGTGAAATCGAGGTCCAGATCCGCGAACACAAACGGAAGGGCGGCAAAGAACGTCATCGCCAGCCAGCTCAGCGTGGTCAGCACGAAGGCCTGCCGAACCGAGAACCGGTCGGGCGGCGCCATTGTCGTCAGCATGAGCGTGATGCCGATAAAGGCCGTCAGCCCGGCCGAACCCGCGAAGACCTGCCAGTCGGGATGTCCGACGACGAGGTCCGCCACCAGTGGCGTGCACATGGCTGCTGCCAGTGTCGTCAGCAGGATGCCGACAATGTAGAGAACGGGGCGGAAATCGAGCAAGGCTCAGATCCTGTGCTGTTGCTCAGGTCAGTTGAGGTGCCGCGCCTCATGCGGGCAGTCGAGCGAGAAGGCAGGCACCTCGATATCGAATTTCTCGCCCGATGGCGTGCTCATCTGGTAGCTGCCTTTCATAATGCCCGACGGCGTCGGCAGCGGCGTGCCGCTGGTATATTCATAGCTTTCCCCGGGACCGAGAACGGGCTGTTCGCCGACGACGCCGGCGCCCCGCACTTCCTGAACGCGGCCCATGCCATCGGTGATATGCCAGTAGCGTGTGAGCAGCTGCACGGTCTCGGTGCCTTCGTTCTCGATCTGCACCCGATAGGCCCAGACATACTGCGCGTTTTCCGGCTCCGATTGGTCGTCGAGATAAACCGGTTCGACCTGAACGCGAATTTCCCGGGTAACGGCTGAATACATGGATCCTGTCCGAATTGTGTTGCGCACATCCTAGCGGATTTCGGCGCGAAGTGGAATTTCGCCTTTTTACGCTTTGAGCGCCTCTACAAAGGCCTGATCGAGATCGTCCTGAATATCCGCCGGGTCTTCAAGTCCGACCGACAGGCGCACCATCCCGTCGTCCAGTCCCAGAAATTCGCGGTCTTCCGCGCTGAGGCGCTGGTGGGTGGTAGTGGCGGGATGGGTCATCAGGCTTTTCGAATCGCCAAGATTGTTGGAAATGTCGATCAGCTTCAGTGCGTTCATGAACCTGAAGCAGCGCTCCTTGCCGCCTTTCAGCGAGAACGTCACGAGGCTGCCGAAATCCGTCATCTGCGATGCCGCCAATTCGTGCTGCGGATGGCTCGGCAGGCCGGGATAGCGGACCTTCAGCAGGTCGGAACGACTTTCCAGATAATCCGCGATCTTGCGGGCATTTTCGCAATGCCGCCGGATGCGCAGGTCCAGGGTTTCGAGCCCCTTCAGCATCACCCAGGCATTGAACGGGCTGAGCGACGGGCCGGTATGACGCAGAAACGGCTTCAGGGTGTTTTCGCAGTAATCCTCGTCGCCGAGCACGATACCGCCGAGGCATCTTCCCTGGCCGTCGATATGCTTGGTCGCTGAATACACGACGATATCGGCGCCGAGTTCCATGGGTTTCTGCAGCAGCGGCGTCGCGAACACATTGTCGACGATGACTTTCGCGCCGGCCTTGCGGGCAAGGGCGGACACTGCCCTGATATCGACAATATCGAGGCCCGGATTGGACGGGGTTTCGACGAATACGCATTTCGTCGGCCGCTTCAGCGCATCTTCCCACTGATTGAGGTCGGTGCCGTCGACGATCGTCGTCTCTACACCCCATTTCGGTAGAATCTCTGTCAGGATATACAGGCAGGATCCGAACAGCGCGCGGCTGCCGACAACGTGGTCGCCGGCCTGCACCATCGATGCGATGGACGCGAAGACGGCGGCCATGCCGGTGGCGGTCGCTTTGCCGACGGCGGCACCTTCGATAAGCGCCATGCGCTCCTGGAACATGTCGACGGTCGGGTTCGAAAACCGCGAATAGATAAACCGGTCCACGCGGTCCTTGAAGGCGTCCTCCGCCTGCTCGGCATATTCGTAGACATAGCCGGAGGTGGCGAAAATCGCTTCGCCGGTTTCGCCGAATTCGCTGCGCCTGGTGCCGCCGCGTACCGCGAGGGTTTGCGCGCGCCAGCTTTCCTGAACGGGTTTGTTGATCGTCATGTTCTGCTCCCGGACTCTCGCCCAAATAAAAACCCCCGACCGAACGGCCGGGGTTTCAGGAACCTCCGACCTTTTAGCGATTTTTTTAACGTGGCTGCAAGCCGGTCGGCTCAAATCTCCACGAGAGGGCTGCTAATTACGCTCCCCCGCTTTGTCCGTCAAGCTCTGCTTTTGGTCGCGACTTCCCGCCAGGCCAGGATGGCCGCGGTAAACAACAGCATGGCGCCGCCCTGATGGGCCCAGGCGATGTAGATGGAGGCGCCGGACAGGATTGTTGCGATGCCGAGGCAGAATTGCAGCCCGGCAAAAACCGCGACCCAGGCGACCGGCCTCGCTTTTTCGTGCCGGTGGGTCCACCAGAGCCAGAGCGCCGCGATCACGGTGCAAACTGCGAGCACACGGTGGATGAACTGCACCGTGCCGATATTCTCGAACAGGTTCAGCCAGACTGGCGATATCGACAGTGCATGGGGCGGCAGCAATCCGCCGTTCATCAGCGGGAAGGTCGTAAACACCGCACCCCCGTCCATACCGGCGACGAGCGCGCCCCATATCATGGTGACGAAGATCAGGCCGCACAGGTTACGTGCGCCGCGGGCGGTATAGGCCGGCGGCCGCGAGATGGTGCGGAGACCGAGGGCGGTGTAGAGCATCGCGGCATAAATAATGACGGCAAGGCCCAGATGGGCCGCCAGCCGGTACTGGCTGACCGATGGCTGGTCGACCAGGCCGGATTTCACCATGTACCAGCCAAGGGCTCCCTGCAGGCCGCCGAGAACGAAAAGGATTGCCAGACGTCCCGTCAGGCCCGCCGGGAGGCGGTAGCGGATCAGGAACCAGAGAAAGGGCAGGAAATAGACGATGCCGATGATCCGGCCGAGAACGCGGTGAAGATATTCAAGCCAGAAGATGCGTTTGAAATCGTCCAGAGACATCCAGAAATTCAGTTTCCGGAATTCCGGAGAATCCCGATAGGAATCGAAGACAGCGGCCCATGCCGCATCGCTCATGGGCGGGATCCATCCGGTAAAGGGGCGCCAGTAAACGATCGACAGGCCGGATTCGGTGAGCCGCGTGATGCCGCCGAGCAGTACCATGGCAAACACCAGCGCACAGCAAACATAGAGCCAGTATTCGATCGCCTTCAGCGGCGTAGGGGGGCGTTTCGTCGCCATTGGTCAGCCGGGTCCGAGGTTGAGGGCGGAATAGGTACCTTAACTAACTAACCGCCGATCATCCTCCGGGCAACTGTCTGCGGCGCTATGTCACCCGTCCACCGCGCGGGCGGTCCGCACGGTGAAAGCGCTCTCGCCGCTCAGTCACGCATCTCAGTCCGGCAA
Organism: Rhodospirillaceae bacterium; assembly: GCA_038120765.1. Lineage (GTDB taxonomy): Bacteria > Pseudomonadota > Alphaproteobacteria > MPNO01 > UBA830 > CAXBCP01. The sequence goes on along the minus strand of JAYOMI010000024.1, from coordinate 6,433 downwards.
CTCAGTGCAGCATCATGGAATGATCGACATGCCGTGTATGCGCCGGGCTCAGTATCTCCGAGCCGGCGACCTTCACGGCGTAAAGCGGTCCGTCGATTTCGCGTTCCCAGAAATCCAGGAATTTGTGAAGCCTGGGAAAGGCGGGAGCCAGGTCAAGCGACTGCCAGATATATGTCTGGAGCAGGTCGAGATGGTCTGGCATGCGGTAGATGAT
>JAYOMI010000024.1:0-6209 GCA_038120765.1 Rhodospirillaceae bacterium | reverse complement strand
CGCCGTGGTCAGGCGGTATCCGTTCAACTGGTGTTCGATTTCCGTCATGCGGGCAAAACTCCGTGGTTGTGAACACGAAAATTCTGCACGAGTCATAGTAAACGGACAATTAAAATCAAATGATTTCAATGGCTTGGCAACACTCGTATGGGAGTGCTGCCAGAATGTCGGGGTGTCCGGGCCTAGGTGTCCGGGCCTACAGGCCGGTGTGACGCGCCCGCGCCCCGCGCTGGATTGCGGCCGCTGCAAGCGGATCGATTTCCAGGTCGTAGGACAGCACTTCGAGGAGCTGCAGTTCTTCCTGGCTGGCATGGCCGTCCGCGGCCACGATCTCGCAGGCAAAAGCATAGGCTGTCTCACGCAGGCGTGCGGGCAACGCTTCCTTGATCTGGGAAATTGCCGCATCGACGCCGCCATCGCTTGCCAGAACCTCTGCGCAGGCTTCCGCGTCCTTCGTGAGGTCGTCGGGCTCGTAGTCGGCAAAGGCGGGCATACGATCGACAAGTTGGCCGATGCGCAGAAGCTCGACATCCGTCATTTCGGCATCGATCGCGGATGCAATGACCATCGTATAAATCAGGGCGGCGTGAGGATTGAGACTGCTCATGACGATATCTTCTCCTTGTTGACCCCGCAGGTAATGCCCTGCCGCGGACGCGTCAAGTCATTCCGGCTGCGACAGGAAGTCCCGCGTCGCCGAGACCGCCTCGGCAAGGCCGACCCGCTGTATCTCCACGCCGTCGGGAAAGGCGCCCGCGAGGCGCGACGGCATCATCGGGTCCAGCATCACGAACACGCCGGAATCGTCCGCCCGCCGGACCAGCCGGCCATAGGCCTGTTTCAGCCGCAGGCGGGTTATCAGATCGTCATAGCGCGACCGGGTGAAGGCCTTTCGCCGCGCCCGGTGAAGGATCGACGGGCGCGGCCAGGGGACCCGGTCGAACACGATCAGGCGAAGGCTGCGCCCCGGCACGTCCACGCCGTCGCGCACGGCATCGGTGCCCAGCAGGCAGGATCGTTCCTCGGCCCGGAATATCTCGACGAGGCTGCCGGTATCCATGCGGTCGACGTGCTGGGCAAGCAGGGGATACCCCATTTCCTCCAGCACCGGCGCGATCCGTTCGTGGACGCTGCGCAACCGGGTGATGGCGGTGAACAGGCCGAGCGCGCCGCCGCCCGAGGCGACAAACAGTTCGCGATAGGCGGCCGCGACCTGGTTCATGTCGTCCTTGCGCACGTCCGTGACGACCAGGACGCGGGTTTGTTCGGGGTAGTTGAAGGGCGAGGTCACCTGTGCGCGGTAGGGCGGCTGTGAAAGATGCACGGCCCCTGTCCGCTGTTCCGCCGATTGCCAGTCGAGTTCGTTATCGCCCGTGCCGTCGCGCAGCGTTGCCGAGGTGACCACGATGCCGTGTGCGGGTTCGGCGACCGTCTTGGCGAAAGGCAGCATCGGGTCGATCCAGTGACGATGCATGCCGACATCCGAATCGCGTCCCTGCGACCGGGTGACGGAGAACCAGTCGACGAATTCTTCGGGCACGCCTTCGGCCAGCGCATCCAGCATGGATTTCCATGCCTCGAGCTCGCCCTCCGCGCGGCGGCGCAATCCCCGGCTGACGCTCTCGATCCGGTTGCGGGTCGGTGTGTCGAGATCGCTGGCGTTTTCGTCCAGCACCAGCAGCAGACGTTCGGACAGGGCGCGCATCGGCTGGATCAGGCGGTTGAGGGAGTCGCGCAATTGGCGCGCGGCATCCAGCAGGCCCGGCACGGGGCTGTCGGTTTCTGTTTCAAGGTCATAGGGCGAGCGGGCATCCCTGGCGCGCGCATATACCTGCTGGCGGACCTCGGCGAGAAACAGTTCCGCGTCTCCGCGCGCGGTCCCGCCGGCGATGCGCTGGTTCCATCCGGGACCGGGCAGGGCATCCGCCGCCGCGACGATGGCATCGACGAATTCGCCGATCCGTTCGTCCAGCGCCGCCACGTCTTCGATGCGGCGTTGCAGGCCACGGGCACGGGTCTTGCGGCCTTCTTCCGGCCCGAGCAGCCAGCGTCTCAGCTCGGCGCCTTCCTGTCCGCTCAACTGCGCGGAGAACGCGCTGTCCGCCGCGTCGAACAGATGGTGTCCTTCGTCGAAAATCAGCCGGGTCGGCACCTGTCCGTCATCCATGCCGCCTGTTGCGGTCTGGGCGAGGACCAGAGCGTGATTGGCAACCACGATATCCGCCCGTTTCGCGCGGCGGACGGTTTTTTCGACAAAACAGCGATGATAATGGGCGCAGGCGGAATAAATGCACTCGCCGCGCCGGTCGGCGAGGGCGACGGTGTTGCGCGGTGTCGCGATATCGATCAGCCAGGCGGGGAAATCCGCGCCGCCCATGTCGCCGTCGCGGGTCGCCGACGCCCAGCGCGCCATCAGCCCGAGCCCGATGGAATCCTGCGGCCTGCCGCGAAGCCCGGTAATCGCGTCTTCGTAATTCAGCAGGCACAGGTAGTTTTCCCGGCCCTTGCGGATAACCACCTTGCGCGCCTTGACCCGGGGGTCCGGGTGCAGGCGATCCAGTTCGCTGTCGATCTGGCGCTGCAGGTTCCGGGTGTAGGTACTGATCCAGACGGTGCCGTCATTGCGTTCCGCCCACAGGCTGGCCGGCGCAATATAGCCGAGCGTCTTGCCGACGCCGGTGCCCGCTTCGGCCAGAACGGTATTGGGCGTGTCTTCCCCGTCGCGCGGGGCGAAGGCATGGGAGACCGCGGCGGCGTAGTCGCCCTGTTGCGGGCGGTCCTCCGCGTCGCGCCCGACAAGCTCGGCGAGCCGTGCGCGGGTTTCGTCTTCGGGCACAGGCAGGTTGCCGGGCTGCGCGTCCGGCGCGAATTCCGACCATTCGGGCAGACGCCGCCAGATTTCGAGCGCCCGGTTGGCAAGCCCGTCCATCGCCGGGGGGACTTCGGCGGCAAGTGCGCGCAGCACCAGCGGAGTCCATCCCCAGTTCGCCGCTTCCATCATGCGGGCGGCTTCCGCCGCGAGATCTCGGTCGCGGCCGGGCTCCATTCTGATCAGGTCCGTCAGCAGGGCGCCGCCGGCAAGCTGCAGGATGCGCGCTTCGTCGTCGATCCCGTCCGGCGCGCCGAGCTCAAGCGCGTCGGCCAGTCCCGAAGGGGTCGGCCGGCAGAACGTTGCCGGCCGGACAAAGGCGAAAAGTTCCAGAAGGTCGAGCGCCCGGAACGGCGATGTGTTCAGCCGCCGGGCCGTTGCCGGTGCGTGGCAGACCATGGGCACAAACCCGTCCGAGATGCGCTTCACCGCCGCTGCGGGGGCGAGCCGTTCGGAGCTGCCGTCCGGTTGGCGGAGCACCGCACCCCTGTGGCCCACGGCGAGGGCGGGCAGGTCCAGCGGCCGCACATTCGCCGAAAGCGCGCCCATGGAGGACGCCTCCGGGGACGGGTCTCCGGGGGGCAGGTCGGGTGAAGGCGCCTCGCTCATCGACCGAGTATAGCCGAATCCGGACGGGCACGTATGCGTAACAAGGCCGGTGTCAGACCCGTTGGCTCAGCCAGATCGCAAGGCGGGATCCTTTTTTGATCGCCGTCGACAGGAATTCGTAACCGGGTGCGAGTTCCGCGTCGTGTTCGAGCGCGGTATCGCGGTGCTCCAGTTCGTCCTCCCGGAACTTTTCGATCGTCGCGCGCAATTCGGCCTCGTCGTCTCCCAGAAGGGCGGCCTGCTCTGCATAATGTTCGTCGATCACTTCCTCGATGGCGGCGGTGCAGGCCATCGCCGCGCGTTCGCCCATCATCGCGGTCGCCGCGCCGAGCGCGTATCCCGCAACATGCCAGACAGGCATCAGCGCGGTGGGTCGCACGCGGCGCTCGCCGATCAGGGTGTCGAAAGTTTCAAGATGCTCGCGCTCCTGTTCCGCCATTTCGCGGATGACATCCCCCGCGGGGGAGTCTCCGAGCACCGAAAGCTGCCCCTTGTATATCCGCACCGCGCCGTATTCGCCGGCATGATCCACGCGGACGATACGTTCCAGCATCTCCCCGGCCGGTATATCGCCCGGCAGGATACCGTGTTCCGTCAGTCGTTTGCGCACGGTCATGAATGTCTTCTCCGCGTCTGGATCCAGGCCGCCACACCGCAGAATACCGTCAATGCGAGGGAAGCGACAGCGTTCCATCCTGCAATCGATACGCCAAAAAGTGACCACGGGATTTCGTCGCACCGGACAACGGGTGCCGTGAGCAGCTGCGCCCGCAGCTCGTCTATCGTCGTTGCCTGATTGAGCGCGCCGAGCCCCGTGCAGGAACTCGGTCCTGAGATCCACTGTTGTTCGACGCCGGTATGATAGAGCGCGATGCCGGATCCCGCCGCGAAGGTCAGGCAGGCAAGCCAGGTCAGGAGGATGCGTTCGCGCGGGCCGTGGAACCACAATAGCGCGCCAAGGCCGATCACAATCGCGATGCCGTGGGGGATGCGCTGCCAGATACACAGCTTGCAGGGCGCAAGCCCGCCGAGATACTGGGATCCAAGGGCGGCGAGCAGGGCAATCGCCGAGGCCCACATCGCCCATATCGTAGCGCTCCGGTCGTCGATATGACGCCCCAAAATCTTCATCGATGCATTCTCATGCGACGACCTTGAGAAGGATAAAGCCGCCGACAAGAAGGACGCAGAAAACGGCGAACATCAGCCCGAGGCGTTTTTCGATGAAGTCGCGTATCGGTGGGCCGAAGAAGTAGAGCAGGGCGGCGACCACGAAGAACCGCAGGCCGCGTGCCAGCACCGAGGCACCGGTGAAGGTGGTCAGGTCCAGTTCGGTGACGCCGCTGGCGATCGTAATCACCTTGTAGGGGAAAGGGGTCACCCCGGCGATAAAGACGATCCAGCCGCCATATTCGTTGTAGCGCGCCGTGAAGTCGGAGAATTTGGCCGCATAGCCATAGAATTCCAGTATCGGGCGGCCGACGCTTTCATAGAGCCCAGCACCGATGGCATAGCCGAGCATGCCGCCAAGCACCGATGCGATGGTGCACATTGCGGCATATCGCCAGGCCCTGTCGCGGGCGGCGAGGACCATCGGAATAAGCAGAATATCGGGGGGGATCGGAAAGACCGAACTTTCGACGAAGGCGACCGCGCAGAGGGCCCAGACGGCGTTCTTGCGGGAGGCGAGGTCCATCGTCCAGTCGTAAAGTCGGCGCAGCATCGGGTTTCCTTCAGACGGCTCAGCGCGGTTTAACAGCGGGCCAGCCGGCGGGCAAGACAGCAGGCGCAAACGGGAACGACCCGGCGCCCTTCCGGTTCGGCGCCTGTGCCGTGAATCGTGGAGCGAACGCGCAACCCGCCCGGACTGCCATCCCGCAGGCGGGTCAGAACGCTACTTCCGTCAGGGTGCGATCAGCCGCGTGCTCGACCTCGTAATACGGGGCATGCTGAAAGCCGAAGCGGCGCGCGATGATATTTCCCGGGACGGAGTCGATTTTTGTGTTCAACAGACGGACGCAGCCAATGTACTGCAGCCGTGCCGTCTGGATTTACGCCACCAGCGTCGACAGGGTCCGCTGAAGTTCGATGAACGTGCCGTCGGCCTTCAGGTCCGGATAGCTTTCGGCGACGGCGAACATCCGGATCAGCGCCGTCGATAATTCGCCCTCCGCCGCCTGCCGTTCCCCTGCACCCGCATCCGCTGCCGATGCGGCGCGGGCACGCATCTCCGTGACGGCATTCAGCGCGTCTTTTTCTTGAGAGACTTAGCCTTTGACCGTGTTGATCAGGTTGTCGACAAGATTGCTTCGGCGTTTGAGTTGTACGTCCATGCTGCTCCATCCTTCGCGCACCCTCTCGCGGGCAGCGACGAGCCTGTTGTAGGAGCCACCGCCCCATACGACGATCACGACGACGGCAAAGATCAGGATCGCGAAAATATCTGTCACGCTGAATAGCCCCCCGTTACCACGCTGGCCCCGCGCCGGTGCGTTCCGGGCGATGGCGCGGATCGCAGAATATTAAAATGGTCGGCGGTGCGCCAGTGGTATGGGGAAAGGGCGATCACGGCAACGGGCGGGTGGGCCGGCCATGCGATAGACGGTTGACCCCGCTAGCCCCTCCGATGTAATCCACATCCGTCGCGAGCGTGGCGGAACTGGTAGACGCAGGGGATTCAAAATCCCCCGGTGGCAACACCTTGGGAGTTCGAGTCTCCCCGCTCGTACCA
>JAYOMI010000023.1:39382-45528 GCA_038120765.1 Rhodospirillaceae bacterium | reverse complement strand
CGGCTGGCTTGTCCACCAGGTCGGTATTCCGTTGCAGGAAATCGAATGGGTGCAGGGCGGCGTCAACGGCGCCGGGCGCAAGGAAAAGGTGAAGCTGAATATTCCCGAGGGCGTTTCCTATACGCCACGCCAGGACAAGTCGCTCACCGACATGCTGTTCGACGGCGAGATCGACTGCATCATGTCCGCCCACCCGCCGACACCCGTGGAGGAGGGCGAGGACACGATCGTCCGGCTCTATCCCAATTACCGGGAAGTCGAAGAGCAGTACTATAAGGAAACCGGTATTTTCCCGATCATGCACGTGATCGCGATGCGCGGCGATTTTTTCCGCGAAAACCCCTGGGTCGCGACCAATCTGTACAGGGCGTTCGAGGAAGCCAAAAACCGGGCACTGTTCCGGGCGACGGAAATCACGGCGACGCGTATGCCGTTCGCCTGGTGTTATGAAGCCGCGGACCGGGCGAAGGCGCTGTTCGGCGACGACTTCTTTCCCTACGGGATCGAGAAAAACCGGACGACGCTCGAAGCCTTTCTGCAATACGGTTTCGAACAGGGTGTCTGTCAGCGCAAACTGACGCCGGAAGAGCTGTTCCCCGAGCAGATCGTCAAGGTGCTGACTGAATTCCACGTATAGAGATTTCAGGCGTAACCGGGCGGTTCCGGCGGTGATCTGTCACGGAACGTCGAAAGGCATGATATGACGCTTCCCGTTGTCCTGGTGACCCACCAGCCGCCCGATCCGATCCGCGAGGCATTTACCCGCGTTCTGGCGGGGGCGGCGGAGGTGATGTTCCTGCCCGAACTGTCGGAGGATGCCCGGCGGGACGTGTTGCCGGGTGTCCGGGCCGTGCTGACCTATCATCCGATCCGCGATCTCGGTCTCGACGCGCTTGCCGAGATGACCAATTGCGGCCTGATGCAATGTCTGACCGCGGGCATCGATTACCTGCCTTTGGGCGACCTGCCGGATCATATTGCCGTCGCCTATAACGCCGGGGCCTATGCCGAATCTATGGCCGAACACGTGGCCGCCATGGCCCTGTCGGTGGCAAAACGGCTCGCCGGCGAACACCGGCGGATGCAGCAGGGGGAGTTCAACCAGTTCTCCGCGACAAAACGTATCGCCGGAATGACCTGCGGCATCCTCGGCTACGGCGAGGCGGGACGGGAAGTCGCACGCCTCATGCGCGCACTCGGCATGAACATCCAGGCGATCAACCGGTCCGGCAAAACGGATGAGCCTGTCGATTTCATTGGCAAGCTGGATGACGTGGACCGTGTTCTTGCGGCGTCCGATGTGGTGGTGATCACGCTGGCCCTGACGAGGGCGACCGAGCGGCTGCTTCGGGCAGACCAGCTCAACGCGATGAAACCGGATGCCATCCTGATCAACGTCGCGCGCGGCGAGATTATCGACGAGGACGACCTCTACGCGCATCTGCTTGCCAACCCGGCCTTCATGGCCTGTATCGAATCCTGGTGGATCGAGCCCGTCCGTCACGGCCGCTTCGAAACCGCGCACCCGTTTCTCGATCTGCCGAACGTGATTGCCTCCCCGCACAATTCGGCCATTTCGGAAGGCGCGCTGATTACAGCGGCCGAGCGGGGTGCCGAGAACGTGCGCCGGTTTCTCAACGGTGGGACGCCAAGGTTTGTCGCGGGCGACGACGTGCGTATGGCCTGAAGGGCCGCGGCTACGGCCGCTCCACTTCTATCGTCGCGTGATCGATCCTGTGATCCTCCTTCAGGCGCTTTTTGATTGCTGAGATGGCATCGGTTGCTGCGAGATCGCTGGCGATGACGGCGTGCAGTGTCAGCATGCAGCGTTCCTGGGTGATCGACCACGCGTGGACGTGGTGGATGCGCTCGACACCGTCGATGTTGTCGGTGAGGTCTGCGACAACCGCTTCGACGTCCAGTTCCGCCGGCGATCCCTCGAGCAGGATGTGACCTGATTCGGAGACGACGCGCCAGGCGCCGCGGAGGATGATCAGGGCGACCAGGATCGACAGAATGGGGTCGGCGGGCATCCACCCCGTGAGGATGATGACGCCGGCGGCCACAAGGGCCGCGACCGAGCCGAGCAGGTCGCCCAGCACATGCAGCATGGCGCCGCGCATGTTCAGGTTGTGATTTTCCGCGCCTGCGCCGTACAGCACCAGAAACGCCCCGATGTTCACGGCCAGCCCGGCGGCCGCGACAACCGCCATCACGGAGCCGAGCACCTCGACCGGTTCGATCAGCCGCTGGATTGCCTCAAAGACGATCCACCCCGCGATAAAGAACAGGGTCAGCCCGTTGCCGAAGGCGACGATGATCTGGAACCGGTCGAACCCGTAGGTCCGCTTCCAGTCCGCCGGACGGCGCGACAGGCGAAACGCGAACCATGCCATGGTCAGCGAGGCGAAATCGGTGAGCATATGTCCGGCATCGGCAATCAGGGCGAGGGAGCCTGAAATCACGCCGCCGACGACCTCGGCGACCATGAAAAGACCGGTCAGTGCGGCCGCAATGGCGAGGCGGGTCTCGCTACCGTGGTGGGAATGGGAATGCGCGGCCATCTGTGCGCGGGAGTATATGCCGTCGCGCCGAATCCGTCAGAGGAAATCAGGAAGCTTGTCGAGCGGTACCAGGGTGATGACGATAGGGCCCGGTTCGGCCGCAAGATGCTTCGAGCGCAGTTGCGGGAGCGGCCGTTTAAGGTCACTCTCCCGATCGGTAAACAGGGAAGGCCCGATGAGGATTTCGAGAGTTTTGGCGTTGCTGGCGCTTGTCGCAGTGATACCGTTCGGCAACGCAGCGGCCCAATGTACCGTGGCGAGTATCCAGTTCGAGAACGATATCGGCATCGGCACGGACAGGCACTACACGCACGGCTCGCGCATATCCTGCATGTCCGATAATCAGGCCGGTGACGCGACGGCACGGGAAATAGCCAACGGCCTGTCGTTCGAGGTCGGCGGGTATTCGCTGCTCGATGCGAACAGGGATGTCAGGTATTCGGTGGCCCTTGGACAGGCCATGTTCACGCCGGAAGACATGACGACGACAGAGCTAATCGTTGATGACAGGCCTTATGCCGGCTGGTTGTTCGGTACCTTCGGGCTGGTTCTCGGGCCGCGCAAGGCGCAAACGGAAGGGTCGACGGCGTTCGACCGTATGGAATCGATACAGGTGAACGTGGGGGTCGTGGGCCCCGCATCCGGCGCCGACCGCACGCAGAAATTCGTCCACAGCGCGATCGATGCGCAAAAGCCCCGCGGCTGGCGCAATCAGCTGCGCAACGAACCCGGTTTTATCGTCGAATACGAACAGAAATGGCGCACCGAATCCTGGAACCTGTTGCCGCACAGCGACCTGCTTCAGGTCGACCTGATGCCGTCGGCCAGTGTCGCGCTGGGCAATATCCATACCTATGGCAGCATCGCCGCGACATTCCGCATCGGCAACCGGCTTGCCAACGACTTCGGGCCGCCGCGGATACGCCCGTCGGTTGCCGGCTCCGAATATTACGAGCCGGATTCCGACGAACGTCTCGGCGCCTACCTGTTCTTCAGCGTGGGCGGGCGGGCGGTTGCGCGGAACATCTTCCTCGACGGCAATACGTTCACGTCGAGCCACAGCGTTGCCAAGAACAACCTTGTGGGCGATCTTCAGGTGGGCGGAGTCTTCTCGCTTTGGGGGACTGCGCGCGTATCGCTCACGCATATCATCCGAACGCGTGAATTCGAGAAGCAGGACGCGCTCAACCAGTTCACGGCGTTCAGCCTGTCCTTTCGCTTCTGAAAACCAACCGGGGACCCAAAAAATGCTTTCACTGGTCAAAATGGCGACGCCCGTGGGCGAATTGCTCAAACAGCGCGGACAGACGGTCGCGGTATCCGAATCCGCGGCGGGCGGTCTCGTCTCCGCGGCGCTTCTGTCGGTGCCGGGGGCGTCCGGGTATTACCTGGGCGGAGCCTCGGTCTATACGCAGACGGCCCGGCGCGGCCTGTTGCGGTTCAACGATGCCAAGGCGCAGATGCGCGGTTCGACCGAGGAATATGCAACCCTGGTGGCGACGACGATGCGCGACCTGCTGGAAGCGGACTGGGCGATCGGTGAATCCGGCGCCGCGGGCCCGTCCGGCAACCGGTACGGCGATCCCGCAGGGCATGTCGCCCTGGCGGTGGTCGGGCCGGTCACGGCGACGCGGATCGTGCAGACCGGCAATGACGACCGGGAAGACAACATGTGGTCCTTCGCCAAGGCTGCGCTCGATCTTTTATACGAAACGGTGAAAGCGAACTGAGATGCTGACGGTTTACGGAATCAAGAACTGCGATACCTGCCGCAAGGCGCTGAAATGGCTGAACGCCGAGGGGATAGAGCACACATTCCACGATTTCCGGGTCGATGGGCTCGATCCCGCGGATGTGTCCCGCTGGGCGGCTGCCGCCGGCTGGGAAAAGCTGCTCAACCGGCGCGGCACCACTTGGCGCAACCTGCCGGACGCGGACAAGGATGGTGTCGATGCGGCGAAGGCGGAAGCCCTGATGGCCGGGAACCCGACCCTTATCAAGCGTCCCGTCTTCGATGACGGCAGCCGGGTACTAGTCGGTTTCACCGCGGCTGAACAGGATGCGTTGCGGTAGACCGCAGTCCTGAATCTATCCGGTCTTCTTGAACACGCCCAACGCACGCACCACGATCCACGCGATGGCGGCGCCGGCAAAAAACAGCCCGATTTTGTACATGATCAGGCATATGCATCCGAACGCAAGAAACAGCATCAATTGCTGCAGCGCCGGCCATCCGAACGGCCAGAGCACCATGCCGGTCTTGTCATTGGCGTTCCAGGGCTCCAGCCGGGCCACGATTTCCGGCCTGGGCAGGCTGGTGATCTGGTCCACCGGGTTATTCGGGTTTCTCGCATAGGCTTTCATGTCATCGCGGCTGCGTTCGGCCGTTTGCTGGAGCGTCCATGCCATTGCCAAGGCGACGGCGGAAAAGAAACCGAAAACCAGCGTCATCGACAAAACCGATGTCAGGTTGAATACGTGGGCAACATCAAACAGCTCCCCGGCGATTTTCCCCAGACCGGCTTTCATGTCGCCTTCCAGGAAGACAGAGAAACCGTTGATCAGGTCGCCCGCAAGAAATGCCCATATGTCGGGTGAATCCGCCCGAAGATACAGGTTCTGGATGTTCATGAAGTAACACAACAGAAACCCGACGAGGGTCGCCAGAAGTATTCGTTTGAACAATCGCTCGAAAACGGAAAACCCGCGCCGGGGGTCCGTGTCTTCAATCATCGGAATGATGCGGCATCCGGCAGTTTCAAGTCCACGCGACAGTCGGCGGAAGGTGTCTGCGTACATCACGATCATCGCATAATACGTGAACACGATGGACAGGTAGAAGCCGAGGATCAGGTAGTTGATGAAGCTGAACGCGGCGTTGAGATACCGGAACCCGGCGTCGCCCCGGTCCGGTCCGGGCAGAAGCGCGGCGACCGACCAGTCGATCTCTTCCAGCCAATGGGGGCCCTGCAGGACAACGGCGGGAAGCTGATTTGCAAACAGGTGGCGGCCGCTGACGATGTACCACTCTATCAGGCAGTACGGAACAATACAGATTGTCACGAAGATGGCGGCGCAGGCGCTCAGCCGCCAGAAGCGATTGCGCTCGTCATCCAGCGCGCTGACGCCGGCGGGGTGCCAGTTCATGTCGACGATCATGCCGTCTTCCACGAGGCGTTCAAGGGTTCGGCGAAGACTGTCAGAGGTTTCGAGGATGAAGAAGAACATGATCGGAAAGCCCAACAGGAACATGAAAGACCAGTTGAGCGCCCAGATGTAGCCGACCTGTTTTGATTGACCTGCGGGTGTCTGGAATTCGAAGAAAGCGACACCCGCGACGATGCTGAAAATCAGCATTATCAGGCCCAGCAAAGGTCAGGAGCGCAGGACGTTCGAAGAACCATCGCAGCGCTGCGGCAACCTTTGTCATTGTTTCGTCCCTCGAATGAAGTGTCGAGAATAACGCCAGCTACGCTTTTACAGTTTTTTTCGCTGCCCCCTTATTGGCCGCCCCGCTAGCAAATGTGGCGCGACATGGGATTTCCAACGTTCGATTGTCACGCTGCTATGAAACGTTCCCCA
>JAYOMI010000023.1:35468-39372 GCA_038120765.1 Rhodospirillaceae bacterium | reverse complement strand
GATCACGGCAACGTTGCCTTTCTCGACCTCGGCCACGGCCTCGCGGAGCACCTTTGCAAATTCCTCCGGCGTGCCCGCCGGACCTTTCGCCCAGGCGCCGAAACCGCGGGCGACTTTGGCGAAGTCGATGATCGGATCGCGCATGGCCTGACCGATCCAGGCGTTTTCCTTCGGCCGGTTGCGCATATGGGCGACCTCGATCTGATGGACCTCGTCATTGCCCCAGGTCGAGTTGTTGTTGACGATGTGCAGCATCGGGATGCGGTAATGCACCGCCGACCAGATCGCCGCCGGCGCCATCAGGTAATCGCCGTCACCGCCGATCGAGACGCAGAACCGCCCCTTGTCGCGGAGTGCGAGGGCCGCACCCACGGCCGCAGACGTGTTGTAGCCCACGCCGCCGCCGCCGTCGGCGCCGAGAAACGCGCCCGCACCGGGAAAGTCCCAGACGACCTCGTTGAAGCTGCGATGGTTCGCCGCCGTCAGCGTCCATGGCTTGTCTTTCACCGCCTGATAGACCTCGTGGATCATCCGTTCGACCTTGAGCGGCGACGAGTCCCAGTTCTGCTTGGCTTTCTCAAGCTGCGCGGCGCGGAGACGGGTGTGGCGTTCGGCCAGCATCTTCTTGCGCGCAGTGACGCGGTCGTGGGAGGACGGGTCGCGTTCCAGCTTCTTGCGCACGGCGGCGGCGAGCCGCTCGAGGCCATAGGCCGGTTCGCACAGGAGCTGCAGGTCGACGGGCGGCGTCGGGCCGCCAAAGCCGGTCCACGAATTATTGTCGATCGGGTTGAGCGACATGTCGATCAGCTTCGGCGGCGCTTTCTGACGGGCGTCAAGCTGGTCGGAACGGCGGCGTACCGCGTAGGTGCCCATGACATTGTTCACGTCGATGACATCCATGCAGACAACGACATCTGCTTCGAGCAGGGCGTCCTTGTCGCCTGACAGGTTCTGCGGATGGTTGCTCGGCCAGGAATAGACGGCACGGTCGTTCAGGCCGCCGGCGCCGGTCAGTTCGAGAATTTCGATCAGGGGCCGACGCATTTCCTCGTAGATCGCGAACCGGCCGCCGACGAGTACCGGGAATTCGGCGTTCACGATCATCTCGGCGGCTTGCTCGAGCGCGTCTTCGTTGGGGCCCGCGGGCGGCGGCGCCTTGTAGCGGGGCAGGGAGGGGTCGAACGTCTCGATGCTGTCATCGACCGGTTGTTCCTGAAGACCGCTGTCGACGGACACATAGACCGGCCCGAATGGCGGCGTCGACGCGATCGTCGTGGCTTTCAGGATGGATTTGAGGGTCGTGTTCGCCGTCGGCGGCTCGTCGGTCCATTTGACCCATTTCTTGACGATGTCGGACTGCGTGCTCGCGGTGTGGTTCCAGTCGATAAAACGGCGCTGGTCGGGGTCGAGCGGTCCCGAGCCGCCGAGATAGACCACCGGCGCGCGATCGCACCAGGCGTTGTAGACGCCCATGGAGCCGTTCATCAGGCCGACAAGATTGTGCAGGATGCAGAGCGACGGCTTGCCGGTCGCATTCGAATATCCATGCGCCATGGAGGCGGCGGAAAGCTCGCTGGTCGCAAGGATGATCTGCGGGTTCAGGTTGCGGTTATGGTTCACCAGCGAATCGTGCAGGCCGCGATAGCTCGCCCCGGGAAGCAGGAACACGTAGCCGAAATCCAGTTTTGCGAGCAGATCGGCAATAACGTCCGAGACGTATTCGGGCTCGGACTGATTGGCCGGAAGGTTTACCGGGCTTTCGTGATGCGTGAAATCTGTCGGGGAGCCGCTCATGATTCTGATGTTTCCTGTCACTGATAAATGCTGGCGCCATCCAATACGACCGACAGCGTTTTGACCAGAGCGTTTCGGGAAATGAATTGAGCCATGCACTGACGGCATATGCCGGCCATTTTCGGGAAAAAACGGTCGACGAGGCGAATTTTGCGAAGGTCAGATTGTCGGGGCGACCGGGCAGGGGGATTGCCGGCAGTCAGCCGCGCGGCCCGAAGATGCCTTCGTCCGTCATCGACTGGAATTCCTCGCGGATCTGGGCGGTAATGGCATCTGCCGCAGGCGTGGTCGGTCTGTCCGTGCGGCGGATAAATGTCCGGGTAAGTTCGAATCCCGTGAATTCCGAGGCAATCAGTTCGCCATTTTCAACCTCGGTGAAGATGGAGGAATAGGGCAGAATCGCGTATGCGAGGCCGCGGCGGACGAAGTCCTTCACAACGTCCGGGCTTGACGCTTCGAATCGCACGTTGATCGAGACATTGCTTGCGGTCGCGACATTTTCGAGCTGCGTGCGGCCCCCGGACGGTTTTGTGAACAGAACCATGGGTCTGTCGACGAGGTCGGAGATCGAACTGGTCGAGGGTGGTATGTCCGGCAGCCGCGGCGACCCCACAAGATATACCTTTTCCGTCACCAGTTCCTCGCTGGCGAGACTGTCCCGGTTCGCCTCGGTGACGATGATCGCAAGATCCAGCCGCCCCGTGTCCATCCCTTCAAGCAGATAATAGGACGATCCTTCCGTCATCTGGAGATTGATGCCCGGGAAGCGCGTGTCCGCCGCTTCTGCAAGACGGGCGTATAGAAGCCGGCTCGTCGTAATCGTCGCGCCGATGGTCACCGTGCCCCTCGGACTCGTCTTGTTCGCCGTCATCTCGGCGCGGGTTTCCTCGACTTCGTTCAGGATAAGGTCTGCGCGGCGCTTGAGCTTCTCGCCTTGTACCGTCAGACGGATACCGCGTGCATGGCGCTCCATGAGAACGACGCCAAGCTCTTCTTCGAGGGCCCGTACATGCCGGCTGAGAGCAGATTGCGCGACATTGGCGCGGGCGGCGGCCTCGCGGAAAGATCCGCTCTCGGCAATGCGGCAAAAGTATTGCAACTGGCGGAGGTCCATAGGAGTCCATAGGTGATCTCGAATTGAGATCAGTCATATCGCGATATAGTATTTGTGGCAACTGCAGCCGATCGTTAGGTTGCGCTTGATCGAACGTCAGATTCGATAAGGGAGTCGATAAAAGGTAAGGGACACCCGCCGAAAGCGGGCTATTTCCGGATCAACAAAAACAAAAATTGGACCGGAGAGCCATAAGCTGGACAGACAGACGGTCTTGACCGTTCCTCGAAACAGCCAATAAAAACAAGAATATAAAATAATAATAAACCAGATACAGACTGGGGGGCGGCGCAAATTTTGCGCCGTCTCGTTTATCTGCTATCTGCTATCCCGGTACTTACTTCCAGCAGGAGAGATGAGAGATGGACGGGGCTATCGCCAATCAGCACGTGCAGACCGATTTACGGGATTTTCTTGACGCGGTCGAAGAAGGCGGCGAACTGAAGAAAGTTGCCGGCGCTCATTGGGATAAGGAAATCGGCGCGGTGACCGAGGTTCTGTACCGGGAAAAAGTCGATCGTTCGCCTCTGCTGCTGTTCGATGACGTTCCCGGCTATCCGAAAGGCTTTCGCTGCCTGTATGGCATGCTGGGATCGCCGTTCCGGCTAGCGCTTGGCATGGGGATCGACCCATCCGGGTCGGGCGACCGGCGCGCAATGCTCGATGCCTATCGCAAGCGCATCAAGCAGTACGAACCGATTCCGCCGCGGATGGTCACCGAAGCGCCGATCCTCGAGAATATCGATCGCGACGAGGACGTCGATCTGACCAAGTTCCCGGTGCCGGTCCATCATGAAAAGGACGGCGGGCGCTATATCGGAACGGCCTGCGGCGTCATCACGAAAGACCCGGATACGGGCCGCGTGAATGTCGGCACCTACCGCGTGATGCTGAACGGCAAAAATATTGCGACATCCTATATTTCCAACGGCAAGCAGGGCCGGATCCAGCGCGACAAATACCTGAAGGCGGGCAAGCGATGCCCGATGGTCATCG
>JAYOMI010000023.1:34504-35458 GCA_038120765.1 Rhodospirillaceae bacterium | reverse complement strand
TCGGCGTCGATCCTGCAACCTATATCGCGGCCCGCTATACACTTTCCGACAATATCCCGGAGCTTGACTGGGCGGGCGGGCTTTCAGGGGCACCGCTGGATTGTGTCGAAGGGGAGGTCACGGGCCTGCCGTTCCCGGCGCGGTCTGAACTGGTGCTGGAAGGCTGGGTGTCGCCGGACGAAACGGCCCTGGAGGGTCCGTTCGGCGAATGGACCGGCTATTACGCAGGCGCCGCCAAGGAAGAGCCGGTTATCCATATCGAGCGGGTGTATTACCGCAACGATCCGATCCTGACCTGCGCGGCGAGCCAGAAGCCGCCGCACAGCCATCTGTTCGAGCGCTGCTTCATCCGCTCGGCAGGGCTGCTGGATTCGCTCGAAGGTGCCGGCATTCCCGATGTCAAAGGCGTCTGGATACATCAGGCGGGGTCCGGGCGGACATTCGTCGCCGTGTCGATCAAACAGCGCTATTTCGGGCACGCCAACCAGGTCGGGCTCGTCGCGTCGCAGGTGAACCCGGTGGGTTATGTCGGCCGCTATATCGTGGTGGTCGATGACGATATCGACCCGACGGACATCAATGACGTGATCTGGGCGATGGGTACCCGGTCGGACCCCAAGCGGGATTTCACGATTCTCGACCGCACCTGGTCGTCACGGCTGGATACGATGGTGTTCGACGACAAGCTTTACAACAGCCGCGTCGTCATCGACGCCTGCATTCCCTACGAACATATCGACGATTTCCCGGAAGTCGCGATGACATCGCCCGAGCTGGCGAAGGAAGTCCGGGCGAAATTCCCGGACGTGTTCGACTAGCAGCTATAGGCGCGACCTGATTTCGAAGTGACGCGGGACGCCGGAATTTTAGCGGGCAGGAACAGCGACACCGACGTTCCGGCGGAGACCCGGGATTCAATTTCCAGGTCGGCGGAGATCAGATCCGCCAGTCGTT
>JAYOMI010000023.1:13173-34494 GCA_038120765.1 Rhodospirillaceae bacterium | reverse complement strand
GCCCAGCCCAGTGCCGTTGATTTCCCGCGCGACATCCGCACTGCCGCGGAAATAGGGGTCGAACACGTAAGACAGTTCGTCCGGCGGAATACCGCGCCCCGTGTCCATTATCCTGATATGCGTCTGGGATACCGACGTTGGGCCGGTAAGAGAGAGGGACACCCGGCCGGCGGGTTCGGTGTATTTGAGACCGTTGGACAGAAGGTTCGTCAATATCTGCGAGACGGCGCGTCTGTCCGAGACGACGCTGACATCGGTGCTGGCGGAGAGTTCCAGGGCGATATCGCGGGCGACGAAGCTGTCCCGGAAGGTTTCCATCGTACTCTCAATCAGCGGCCTGAGAGAGATTTCTTCCGGGTGGATCGGGAATTGCTCGGCCTCTATGCGGGACAGATCGAGCAGGTCGTTGACCAGCGTCAACAGGCTTCCGGCGGCTATGTGTATGTTCTGGCCATATTCGCGGTATCGCTGGGCCGCGAGCTTTTGCGTGGTTTCCGTCGAGAGAATGTCCGAAAATCCGAGAATCGCGTTGAGCGGGGTCCGGAGATCGTGGCTCATCCGGGCGAGAAAATCCGATTTGGCACGGTTGGCATCGACCGCCTGCTTGCGCGCCAGTTCGAGCGCTGTGGTGCGTTCCGATACCTTGTCTTCCAGCGTCCGGTTAAGATGCTCAAGGTCCAGAACGGCCTGTTTGGTGGCTGAAACATCTTCCTCGACGACAACGATCACCGGCAGGGCGGAGACAGGGTCACGGCCGCGATGCAGATTCAGCCGGTGCCAGCGCTCGCCATTTACGGTTGCGATTCTGAATTCGCCGGAGGGCTCTTCGCCGCGCGCGATGTCTCCCAGAACTGCCTGACCGTCTTCCGGATCGGCAAATCTGCGGAGAAAGTCGTGGCCGGGCCGATGGGCTGCGCCTGCATTGCCCGCAGCATGCTGTGTTCCGCTGAAGGCTTCCGTGGCAGCCGGATTCATCTATAGCAGGTCGCCGTCCAACGTGAAGTAGCTGATCATGATCGACGTGTATCGGGTCGCTTCAACAATCCGCTGATCGGTCGAATCGATCCCCTCGTTATCGGAGATCGACGCTTCTATCAGAAGCGCATCGCGCTGGTCGCTGCCGATCTGGATCGGCGTATAGCGTAGGTTTACCGGCACCGGATTGCCGCCCGGATACAATGTCCAGCTGTCGAGGGCCGGTTGCCCGAGCGGCGCATTGTCAAAAATCTGGCGCAGGCGCTTGCGCACGGTGTTGCTGTCCGCAGAATAATCCCGTTTCAGGATTTCATCGAGAGACGACGCATTCCAGAACCGGATAGCTGCACGGTTCGCCCACCACATGCCATGTTTTTCAACATCGAAAATCCAGATGGGTGTCTCGAAAATATCGAGAAGCTGTAGTTTTTTTCTGGTCGGGAACGACCAGTTGGACGGGCCGTCGCCGTCCATCGCGCTACCCGCCGTTGTCAAAACGCAAGATACTCATTGTTTGGGCCTACCCCGTTTCAATCGATCTTAGTGACGGTTCCAACCATGTACCTGGTTATGTCTAGTTTGCCTCGATTACAACGGCAACAGTGGATTTCCCCGGGGCTTCAGACAGTGGGTGCCAGAATGCGGTATGCCGCGTCCTCCGAAACGCGTGTGCGTGCAGCGTCGAGACCGTTGTCTGTCCGGGCGTGAATCCGGTAAAGGGGCTGCCCGGCAACGACGCGGTCGCCCGGACGGGCAAACAGGTCGAGCCCGGCGCCTTTGTCCGTGGGCGCGCCGGCGGCCCGGGCGATGCCGGACAGGGCGAAGCAATCGATGAAATCCACGATTCCGTCCGCGTCCGCTGCGATGGTCACGGTATGGGAGCCGATCGCGACCTCTTCCGGCGGCGGGCCCTGGGCGGCGATCATGCGTTCGAGCGTTTCGTAGGCCGCACCGCTATCGAGCAGTTCCCGGACCTTGATCGGCGCTTCTGCATGGGGCATCGCCGGGTCGAAACAGAGGATCGCCGCGGCGAATTCAAGGGCCTTGGCCCGGAGATCTGCGGTGGCATCCGCGTCGTTGCGCAGGACGGACACCACGTCGCGGGCTTCCAGCGCCGGGCCGATGCCGCGGCCGATCGGGGCGCGCCCGTCGGTCAGGCGCACATCCAGGGTCAGGCCCAGTGCTTCACCGACGTACAGAAACAGCGCCCGCAGCGCTTTGGCATCGGCCGCCGAGCGCACCTTCGCGGTCGGTCCGAGCGGCACGTCTATGATGCAGTGAGTCGCGCCGGCGGCGAGCTTCTTGGACAGGATCGACGATACGGACCAGCGCAGCGAATCCAGCTTCAGGGGGCGGGTGATCGCGTTCATCACCTCGTCGACGCGGGAATGGTTCAACCGACCGTTCCAGGCGATACAGCCATTCGTTTCGCGCACCACCCGCTTCACGTCATCGGTGTCCAGATCCACACGGGTGAGCACTTCCATCGCATCTGCGGTGCCGGCGGGGGACGTAATGGCGCGAGATGACGTCTTCGGGATCGTCAGGCCATAGGCCGCGACAATGGGAATGACCACCATCGTGATCCGGCTGCCCGGAATGCCGCCCATGGAATGCTTGTCGACGACGATGTCCGCGCGCCAGTCGAGCGGGCTGGCGAAATCGGCCCGGGCGCGGGCGAGGTCTATGGTTTCGTCGTCCGACAGGTTCTCCGTCACGGCGACGAGGAAGTCGGCGACTTCCTGCTCACTGAACCGGCCGGATACGATGTCGCCGATCACGTCGCGGTAGCCTGCATGATCCAGCGTGCCGCCCTCGATCTTGCGCATCCGCAACATGCCGCTATGCGGCGCTTCGCCTTTCAACGCGGCAACGAATTTGGCGATGCCTTCTTCGGCCGTACCGTCATTGGAAATGGTCGTTCTAACGGCGTCTTCAGGGATCGAGGCCGCTTCGCGGGCAAGTCGGGCGCGGATTTCGTCGGCACTTTCCCGCCCGCGCCCGGCGAGGCGCGCGGCGAGAATTTCGGGCGATGCCGTGACTTCGAGCACGACGGCGGTGGAATACCGCGAAATTGCCTCGCCGATCACGCTGCGGGACACGTTTGCGATGACATGGCGGCCGGCTGCAAGATCGTCGGCGTAGGCCGCAGGGATCGCGTATTTCAGCCCGTGGGCCTGCCAGTCGAGCATGAATTTGCCGGCCTGGTGACGCCTGTCGAATTCTTCGTCGGTGACGGCGTCATGGTCTTCGCCGCCGGCATCGTAGGGGCGCGTGATGGCGCGGCGGGCAAACAGGATATCCTGTTTGCCCGCGAGCGCCGCGCGGGCGCCATCCATCAGCGTGTCTTTGCCCGCCCCGCTGGGGCCGACGACGAGGAACAGGGTGCCCGGCATCTAGAAGCGATTCAGGCCTATTTGGAAATCGTCACATCGAGGCCAATATCGACTGCGGGGGCAGACTGGGTCATGCGCCCGACGGAGATGGTGTCGACGCCGGATTCGGCTTTTTCCTTGATCGTATCCATGTTGATGCCGCCGGACGCCTCGGTCCGGGCCCGCCCGGCGATAATGGCGATGCCTTTGGTCATCATGGCGGCCGACATGTTGTCGAACATGATGACGTCGGCGCCGGCCTCGGCGGCTTCCTCGACCTGCTTGAGGGTGTCGCACTCGACCTCGATCTTGGTCAGGGCAGGGGTCAGGGCGCGCGCCTGGGCGACGGCCTTGGTGATCGAGCCGTGAACGGCGATATGGTTGTCCTTGATCATCACGCCGTCATGCAGGCCGAGGCGATGGGGGCGGCAGCCGCCGATACACGCGGCGTATTTCGACAGCATCCGCAGGCCGGGAACGGTTTTGCGTGTATCGATAAGCTGTGTGTCGGTGTGGGCGATCTTTGATGCGTATTCGTTGACCAGCGTGGCAATGCCGCACATGAACTGGAGGATGTTGAGCGAGGTGCGCTCCGCGGTCAGCAATCCGCGGGCAGGGCCGGTGATGCGCATCAGCGACGTGCCCTTCTTCGCGACGGTGCCGTCCTTGACGAGAACCTTGACCTTCGATTCCAGTACCATGTGACGGAAAACCTCGGCGGCGACCTCGATACCGGCGATCACGATGTCCTGGCGGGTGTTCATCAGGAAGTCGGCCTTTGCATTGGCCGGGATCATGATGTTCGTTGTCAGGTCCTGAATGCCGACATCCTCCGCGACCCATTCCTCGATCATGATCTGGATCTCTTCAAGGGGCGGCAGCAGGAATGTGGCGTCAATGGTGGTCGTGCGCGCCTTGGCGGCGGCTTTCGCGGCAGGTTTCTTTGCGGGTTTCGCGGTGGCCATTCGGGTTCTCCTTGTCTGGAATAATCATTTGTACACAAACAAATATTCGAGGGCAAGAATTCGGTGACTCGAAAACCCGATGGGTCGTCATTTCCCGTGACGTTGCCGTGACAAGTCTGCTTTAATTGCCAAAAGCGGGAGGAAGGCGATGGATAGCGGCGTCGATCATACGCGGGAACTCCGCAAGGAAATCGATATCGAGACCGATACCCGGGAAATTCTCGCCCGGGCCAGCCGTTACGCGGAAGAGCGCAACTTCAAGGACTGGCTGATCGTCGATGTCGATGCCCATCATTCCGAGCTCAGCTCCTGGAAAGAGGTCGTCCAGTACATCGAGGACCCGGTGCTGCGCCAGACCGCGATCGAGATGCAGAACCGGACCGGCGCCGGGGCAGGGCTGTCCAATGCGGTCGGGGGCCTGCGCTACCAGGATGTCGGCGGCCGCATCCCGCACCAGACGGCACTGAAAGAGGCCGTAGACGACGACAGCGTCCACCGCGACGTCACGCTCATGCGGCGCGTCATGGATGCGCTCAGCATCGACTGGCAGATCCTGTTTCCCGGCAACCTGCTGCAGCTTGGCCTCCATCCGCAGCCGCGCGTCGAGGTGCAGCTCGCCTTCGCCTATAACCGGTTCCTGATGGAGCGCATCATTCCGGCCGAACCGCGCCTGAAAACGCTTCTGTACCTGCCGTTCTGCGAACCGAAGGAATGCGAACGGATGGTTGAGGAATTCGCCGACCATCCGGACGTGCTCGGCTTCATGGTGACATCGGTGCGCTACAAGTCGGTGCATCACGACAGCTATATGCGCCTCTACGCGATGCTGGAGGAACGCGGCAAGCCGCTGTGTTTCCATGCGGGCAACAACTGGCAGGACGAATACCTCAAACAGCTCGACACCTTCATTTCCATGCATGCGATCTCGTTTGTGCTGTGCAGCATGGTGCATCTCACCAACTGGGTAATGCACGGACTGAACGAGCGTTTCCCCGGGCTTGATGTTATCTGGACAGAGAGCGGGGTGGCGTGGATCCCGTTCATGATGCAGCGCCTCGACAACGAATACCTGATGCGCTCGTCCGAAGCGCCGAGCCTGAAAAAGATGCCGAGCGAGTACATCGCCGATATGTACTACACGACCCAGCCGATGGAGCGGACCAACATGGATCTGCTCGAAGGCACGTTCAAGGCAATGAAAGCAGAAACTCAGATTCTTTATGCAAGTGACTGGCCGCATTGAGATTTTGATGCGCCCAGCAGTGTCTACGACCTGCCGTTTCTGGACGAGACCGCGAAACGGAATATCATGGGCCGCAACGCCGCCCGGCTCTTCGGCCAGCCCGATCCCACCGCCTGATCAAAGGAGATACAGAAATGATCACCGTCCTCGTAACTTACAAACTGCCCGCCGGCATGGACCGCGCGGCTGCAGCCAAACTGTCCGAATCCGCTGCCCCCAAATTTCAGGCGCTTGCCGGGCAGGGGTTACGTACCAAGCATTTCCTGTATCAGGAGGCCGACGGTCTCGGCGGCGGGTTCTATGCCTGGGAGACGCGGGCGCAGGCGGAAGCTTTCCACAGCGAAGCCTGGCTCGATTCCATGGAAGAACGCATGGGCTCGCGGCCCGAACTGACATTCTTCGAGACCGCCGTGGTGGTCGATAACTCCGTGGGCGAGATTCAGGTCCAGGCGGCCTAGGTTTCGAAGAAGGACTGGACCCCGGGACAAGCCCGGGGTGACAGTGGAATTATGCGACCACTCGGTGTCATCCCGGCCTTGTGCCGGGATCCAGGGCTCCAGTTTGGCCCTAACGCTTCTGGCGGACCTGGCTCAGCAGGTCGTTCAGGCTCTCGTCGTCCTTACCCATTGGTTTCACGCGGCTGAACTTGTCGCGTTCCGCGCCGCGCCAGGTGGCGGGTTTGGTGGCGTCGATGGCGAGTTTGCCGCCGATGCGCATCACCGTGTAATCGTCCTTTACCTGGGGGATGGAGATATCGAGCGGATGCAGGCGCGATCCGGGGAACATGTGGGTCATGGTCGCGGGGTCGCAGCGGCAGGCGATGGCCCACAGCACTTCTTCGGCGTTGTAGATATCGACGTCCTCGTCCACCGCGATGGCGATTTTTACGTGAAGGTTGGGGCCGGTCAGCGCCGACAGCAGGGTGTCGCGCACCTGGCCGTCCCATCTCGCTTCCATCTGGATGATCATCATGAACTGCGAGGCCCATGGCGGCACGAAGACGTCCAGGATGTTGGTGTTGCCGTGGGTTTCCTTCAGCCGGTTGTAATACGTGGCTTCCATCGGCAGCGTGATCAGCGGCTGGTGATCGGTAAACCATGTCGCCTGCATGTGGCGGAAGATCGGATCCTTGCGGTGGGTGATACCGGTGATCTCGAAGACCGGGGCAGGGCCCTCGGCGCCGGCGCCGAACGTGGTGAATTCGCCGAACGGGCCTTCGGGCGCCCGGTCATGGGGATGAACGAGGCCTTCGATGATCACCTCCGCGTGGGCGGGAACCTCCAGATCGATGGTGTCGGCCATGATCATTTCGATATCTTCGCCGAGAATGCCCGCGCCGTATTCCAGCTCGTCGAAATCCTCGTGCTTGCCCGACCAGTTCGACATGATCTCGTAGACCGGGTGCAGGCCGATCGCGAAGGCCATGGGCATCGGCTTGTCCATGGCGACGTATTTCATGTAATGGGCGTAATTGTGCCGCGCGGCCATCCAGAAGGTCGCCTTCTTGGGATCGTCCGTGAGCATCATGCGGATGATGGCTTCGTTGCGGATGCCGGTTTCCGGATCCTTCGTGATCGTGATGCCGGAGCCGAGATAGCGTCCGCCGTCGCCATGGCTGTGCTGCGGAATGGGCAGGGCATGAAGGTTGATGTCGTCGCCCAGCATTTTGACTTCCTTGACCGGGCCGTCCTCGACCATCACGGATTTCCCGCGCTTGGTCGCCATCTGCTCGGCAAGGTAAGGGCAGACCTCGTTGGCTTTGTCGAGGCCGAAGGCGGCGGCCTGTCCTGCACGGTCCTTGATCAGGATGTCGGTCAGGCGCCAGTCGGGGAAGCCGGGCATGTTGTGGAACATCAGTGGGCCCTGGCTTTCGGAGCACAGGTAACCGACCTGGGTCAGCGGATCGACGGGGTCGTGGATATGCAGCATCCGGTTGTCGACGGATTCGAGAAAAGTACGGAGTGAATGCGGCATGTCTTTTAGTCCCCTGTTGGCTGTTATATGTGTGAATATACCGGATGATCCGGGTCATGCACCCCTTTGAATAATTGTTTGTGTACATACAATTCAATTGCTAGGATCGGGGACGGTCAGAATTGTTTTAAGCTTAAAATAAATGGTGACCACCCGGCGGCACCGTATTATGATCCGCGCGGAATATCGGACGACCTGGAAAACGGAATTCGAACGCCCCGCACCCGGCGGGGCCACGGACAGCGAAAGGAATGACAGATGGCGACGAACGCAGCCGAGGCAGGCGGGCACACACCGCGCAAATGGGGCACCTTCAACTGGGAAGACCCGATGGCGCTGGACAGTCTCCTGACGGAAGAGGAACGCATGGTGCAGGAAACCGCGCGTCAGTACGCCCAGGAAAAGCTGATGCCGCGGATCGTCGATGCCTATAACGAGGAACGCGAAGACCCCAACCTGATCCCCGAAATGGGCGAACTCGGGTTGCTGGGACCGACGATCCACGGGTATGGCTGCGCCGGGGTTTCCTATGTGTCCTACGGCCTGATCGCGCGGGAAATCGAAAAGGTCGATTCGTCCTACCGGTCGACCCTGTCGGTCCAGTCCAGCCTCGTGATGTGGCCGATCTACAATTACGGCACCGAGGCCCAGCGGGAAAAATACCTGCCGAAGCTCGCCAGCGGCGAATGGGTCGGCGCGTTCGGCCTTACGGAACCCGATCACGGCTCCGATCCGGGCGGCATGAAAACCCGCGCCAAGAAGGTCGATGGCGGCTACAGCATCAGCGGCGCCAAGATGTGGATTTCGAACGCGCCGCTTGCCGACGTATTCGTCGTCTGGGCGAAGGACGATGAAGGCGTCATCCGGGGCTATATCCTCGAGCGCGGCATGGAAGGCCTGTCGACGCCGAAGCTGAAGAACAAGCTGAGTCTGCGCGCATCCACGACCGGCGAAATCGTGATGGATAACGTCTTCGTGCCGGATGAAAACTGGCTGCCGGAGGCACGCGGTCTCGGCGGGCCGTTCGGCTGCCTGAACAATGCCCGTTACGGCATCGCCTGGGGCGCGCTGGGCGCCGCCGAATTCTGCTGGCGCGCGGCCCGCGAATACGCGCTGGAACGCACCCAGTTCGGCAAGCCGCTGGCCTCGTTCCAACTGGTGCAGAAGAAACTCGCCGACATGCAGACGGATATCTTTGTCGGCTATCAGTCCTGCCTGCAGATGGGCCGGATGATGGACGAGGGTACCTGCGCGCCGGAGCTGATCTCCATGCTCAAGCGTAATTCCACCGGCAAGGCCCGGGATATCTGCCGCGATGCCCGCGACATTCACGGCGGCAACGGCATCACCGACGAATATCACGTGATGCGCCACATGATGAACATGGAGACCATTTTCACCTACGAAGGCACCCACGACATTCATGCGCTGATCCTCGGCCGCGCGCAGACGGGTATTCAGGCGTTCTTCTAGATCGCTGAGTAGGAAAGGAGACAGACGGGCGGGTTTTCGGATCCGCCCGTTTCCGCTTTTGCCGCCCAATCACGTTCGGATATTCCCATGACGCAGCCCCTGGACCACATTCGAGTCCTCGATATGAGCCGTATTCTGGCAGGCCCCTGGTGCGGCCAGACCTTTGCCGATCTCGGCGCGGAGGTTATCAAGATCGAGCGCCCCGGCGTCGGCGACGATACGCGCGGCTGGGGACCTCCCTTCATGAAGGACAAGGACGGGGTCGAGACCGACGATGCGGCCTATTTCCTTGCCGCCAACCGGGGCAAGAAATCGGTGACCGTCGATATCACCAGGCCGGAGGGGCAGGACCTGATCCGCAAGCTGGTTCTCGAATGCGATGTGCTGCTGGAAAACTACAAGGTCGGCGGGCTGAAGAAATACGGCCTCGATTATGAGTCCCTGAGCAAGATCAACCCGCGGCTGGTCTATTGCTCCATCACCGGGTTCGGCCAGACCGGGCCGTACAGCCCGCGTGCCGGTTATGACTTCCTGATCCAGGCGATGGGCGGGCTGATGAGCGTGACCGGGGAAAAAGAGGACAAACCCGGCGGCGGGCCCCAGAAAATCGGCGTCGCGCTGTCGGATATCCTGACCGGGCTCTACACGACCATCGGCGCGCTGTCGGCCCTGGCCTATCGCGACAAGACGGGCAGGGGGCAGCATATCGACATGGCGCTGCTTGACGTCACCATCGCCTCCACGGCGAACCAGGCGATGAACTATCTGGTCACCGGCAAGGCGCCCACCATGATGGGCAACGCGCATCCGAATATCGTGCCGTATGAAGCCTACAAGGCGGCGGATCATTACATCATTCTGGCGACCGGGAATGACGGGCAGTACCAGCGCTTCTGCGATGTGGCGGGCCGGCCGGACCTGGCGACAGACGAACGGTTCGCGACCAACAGGAACCGCGTCGGAAACCGCGATGTGCTGGGGCCGATCCTGAACGAGATTATCGCGGCAAAGCCGCGCAGCTTCTGGCTCGAGGAACTTGAAAAGGTCGGCGTGCCGTGCGGGCCGATCAACAACCTGGAACAGGTCTTCGACGATGCCCATGTGCAGGCGCGCGGCGCGCGGCAGGAAGTCAAACACCCGGTCGGAGGCGCCATTCCGACGGTCGCCAACCCGATCCGCCTGTCGGAAAGCCCTATCCGGTATGACCGTGCGCCGCCGGTGCTGGGGCAGGATACGGATGACGTGCTGGCTGATCTGTTGTCGCTCGATCCCGCGGAAATTGCAGCTCTGCGTGACAAGGGCGCGATCTAGTTCCCGGCACGGTAGCACGTTTGCTGTCCGGTCTTGACAGACTCGGAACCCTCGACCATCGTTTGTGTACGAACAAGTTAGGATTACAGGCAATGGCTTGGCGCGCAGCCGACCGGACGGAACTACAAACGAAAGCCGCGCAGGACGAGGCCCCCGAATACCTGCTGGAAGACCAGGTAGGGCATCTGCTGCGCCGCGCCCACCAGCGTCATACGGCGATCTTTCAGGCGACCATTGCCGACCAGCAGCTGACGCCGCTGCAATTCGCCGCGCTGATGAAGCTCGCCGATGTCGGTGAGGCATCCCAGAACCATCTCGGCCGGCTGACCGCCATGGATGCGGCGACGATGCAGGGGGTCATCAAGCGGCTGATCGCGCGCGGTCTTATTGCCCGGCGGCCCGATCCGGACGATCGCCGACGCCTGTTGCTGACCCTGACCGACGACGGACGCGTTCTGGTCGATGTCGCGACGGCGCGGGGACACCGGATCTCGGACGAGACGCTGGAACCGCTGTCGCCGTCGGAACGCCAGACCTTTCTGAAGCTGTTGCGGCGCCTGACGGATTAAAAGGAAACGGCGGCCCCCGTTGCCGGGCGCCGCCGTTGTGTCGCGTGAAGTGTGCGCGACCTAGGCTGCCTTCACTTTTGTCAGGAATTCGTCGATCGCCGAACGCAGCACCGTTGCCTGGTCATTCAGCTCCTGGCCGGTGGACAGGACCTTTCTGGCGGCGGTGCCCGTTTCATCGGCGGCCTGGCTGACAGAGCTGATATTGGTGTTCACCTCGCTCGTGCCGGCAGAGACCTGCTGGATGTTGGCCGCAATTTCCTGGGTGGCGGCATCCTGCTGCTCGACTGCCGCGGCAATCGAAGACGAGATATCGTCCACGGTCCGGATCGTGGTGCCGATCGACGCGATGGCATTCACCGCATCCAGCGTGGCGTTTTGAATCGCGCCGATCTGTTCGGAGATTTCGTCGGTCGCCTTCGCGGTCTGGTCGGCAAGCGATTTGACCTCGGTCGCGACAACGGCAAAGCCTTTGCCCGCTTCTCCGGCACGTGCCGCTTCGATCGTGGCGTTGAGGGCGAGCAGGTTGGTCTGACTGGCGATATCGTTGATCAGGTTGATCACTTCGCCGATCTTGCCAGCCGCTTCCTCGAGACCTTTGACCTTCTCATTGGCATCGTCCGTCTCTTTGACCGCGGCGTGCGCAACCCGCGTGCTTTCCGCTGCCTGACGGCCGATCTCTTCGATCGACGATGACAGTTCCTCCGTTGCGGTCGCGACGGTCTGTGTATTGGTGCTCGCCTGTTCGGACGCGCTTGCAACGCTCGCGGATCTTTTTGAGGTCTGCTCTGCCGTACTGGTCAGGCCTTCCGCAGCAGTCTGCATTTCCGCAGAGGCAGAGGCGAATACGCCAAGGGCGTCGTATGCCGTCTTTTCGAACTCGGCGGTAATGGCGCTGATCTCTTCGGCCCGCCGTTTGATGGCTTCTGCCTGCTTCGCTTCTTCCGCCACACGCAGGCGTTCCTGTTCGGCGGCTTTCTGGTCGGCCTCTTTCTGCTCGGCGTCTGCGAGACGCTGTTCTTCCTGCAGCAGCTCGGTTTCCTGCATACTGTCGCGGAAAACGATGACCGACCGCGCGATATCGCCGATCTCGTCTTTCCGGTCTCCATCGGGCACGTCCACATCGGTCTTGCCGTCTGCCAGCGTCTTCATGACCCCGAGCATGTTGTTCAGCGGCACGGTAATGCTCCTGGCGATACCCATTCCCGCAACGCCACCGAGGGCCATCCCGACAAGCGTGCCTACCCCGATCATGAGAAACGCGAGCATCATGATCCGTTGCTGTTCCTGATCCCTGACGACCAGAAGGGCGGCTTCTTCAGCCTGAAATTCTGCCATTATTTTCCGGAACGCATAGAACTAGGTCTTGCCTTTTGCCTCACCGACCAGGGATGCGACGTCGTTCATCGTGGCTCCTGCGCCCACCGTGCGACGCATCGCAATCATCGGCTCCGTCACATTTGCGATCCAGGCAGAAATCGTCTTTTCGGCTTTTTCAAGTCTGGCGACCTGGGGCGGGTTATCGCTGACCGTATTCTTCAGGGCGGAGATTTCCGCATTGAAAACTTTCTGTCCGCCATTGTAGAGTTCCAGAAACTCATCCTTTCCGGCGAGCATGAAATCGCGGATGCCGGTTTCCATATTCACAGCGGCCCCGACGATAGAATCGCCAGATTTGAGCACCTTATGGGTGTGATTGACCCAGTTGACGCTATCCTTGATCGATAGCAGGGACCACGTTCCGACCCCGCCCACGATTACGAGGAGCAGGAGCGGAACGGAAATACCAGAGAGAATTTTGGATCTGATTTTTAGAGCGCGTATGCGATTATTTACATTAATCATGACTAGTTCCTTCGACAAGTTTTCGGCTAGAGATGGTGTTCCGTCTGTGAGTTGAAGGCGGATGTCCCTTGGGAAAACCATAGGTAAGGGGCGCTGCAAGGAAGGGGTAGTCGGCGTTTATTCATGATTGTAGAACCGGTATCGTATTATCCGTATTAATACTTGGCAGGCATGTATTAATTGTTCCGGTGTATCAATTTTCTTTAAATGAATAATTAAAATGACTGTATTGGGGCATGCGTTCAGAGCCAGAGAGGCTGGCCTGAAGTTTGACGAAGGACGGTAACCGCGCGGGTAATTCGAAAAAGAAAACGGCGGCGCCCGCTGCCGGGAGCCGCCGTCGTGTTATCCGATGGTGTGTGGATCGCGCGATGGCGTGCGCGTTTAGCCCTCCCGGACTTTCTTCAGGAACCCGTCGACGGAGGTCCCGAGCTTGTCGGACTCCTCGGTCAGCATCGTCGCCGAGGAAAGCATCTGGGTTGCCGCCGAACCGGTATCTCCAGCCGCCTGGCTGACAGACGAGATATTGGTGTTTACTTCTTCCGAAGCGGCGGAAAGCTGCTGGATATTGTTGGAGATCTCCTGGGTGGCAGCACCCTGTTCCTCAACCGCGGCAGCGATTGTCGAGGCGATCTCGTCGACCGTCTTGATCGTGCTGTTGATCGATTCGATCGCTTTGACGGCTTCGCCGGTTGCGCTCTGGATTGCCGCAACCTGGCTGCCGATATCCTCGGTCGCCCTTGCTGTCTGATCGGCGAGGGATTTGACCTCTGTCGCAACGACCGCGAAGCCCTTGCCGGCTTCGCCCGCCCGTGCCGCTTCGATCGTCGCATTCAGCGCCAGCAGATTGGTCTGGCTGGCAATATCGTTGATCAGATTGACGACCTCGCCGATTTTTTGGGAGGCTTCTTCGAGACCCTGGACCTTTTCGTGGGCTGTTTTGGTCTCTTCGACGGCTCCGCGCGCGGTGCGGGCGCTTTCCGAGACCTGCCGGGTGATCTCCTGGATGGAGGCGGAAAGCTCTTCGGTCGCGGTCGCCACCGTCTGCACGTTCGAGGACGCTTCCTCGGATGCGGCGGCCACCGTCGCGGACTGCGAACTTGTTTCCTCGGCGATGGCACTTACCGCCTGGGCGGATGACTGCATTTGTGCTGCCGCCGCCGCGAGCTGGCGCACGACGCCGCCGACATCGGCCTCGAAGCCTTCCGCGAGATCGAGCAGTTCCTGTTTGCGTTTCCGGGCCGCTTCTTCGTCCGCTTCGCGGGCCGCCTGTTCGGATTGCCGTTTCGCTTCGATGGCGTCGAGTTCGCGCTGTTTTTCAGCCTCTGCCGCCTTTTTCTCGTTTTCGTCGGCAATTGCCTTCTGGCGGAGACCCTCCTTCATGGATTCGCGGAACTCAATGAGCGCCGTTGAGACCGCGCCGATTTCATCGTTGCTGCGCACCTTGATCTCGATGTCGAGATCGCCCTGCTGGAGGGAAGCGACGTTGCTGACGACTTCGCGCAGCGGTCGTGAGATGGCGCGGCTGACGATGAGCCAGGCGATGATGGCGGCCGACAGAAAGCCGATCCCGGCGACAATTTTCATCAGCCAGACAGCGAATTTTTCGACTTCTTCCGCGTGCTTGGCCGCAGCGTTCGTAAACCCGGCGATCTGCGAGAGGAGAGATGTGAGCTCTTTGTTCAGCTTCTGCTCCTCGGCTTCAAACGTTTCGATGATCGTTCCCGCCTGCGCCAATTGACCGCTTTTAAGAAGGCTCTTTGCTTCGGCCGCGTGTTTGTCGAAGTCTGCATGATGCACTTCGACTTTTTTGAGCATTTCAAGAACGTGAGAAAATTCTTTCTTCTGTTCTTCGGAATCGGCGGAGGTAAGAGCCTCCTGCGCCCGCTTTTCTCCTTCGAGTATCTCCCCGTTTACCTTCTTCGACAGTTTTTCAAAGGCGGCAACGGAGGTTTCGAAAGGTTCCCGGTATTGCGGGCCTTCCAGCATCTTTTCGCCATACCGGACGGCCCGTTCGAAGGCGACCGACTGTTCAAGCTGATGTAGCGTGATGTTGGTGACAATATCGGTGAGCGGGATATCGCGTTCCGCGATGCCGACGATCTGTTTGTTGATCGTATTCATCTGCGTGATCCCGATCGCGGAGACCGCAGCCAGCGCGACCATACAGACCGCGATAACGCCGCCTATCTTGGCGCCGACACTGGTCGACCGGCCGCGTTTCGGCGTATCGCCAGTTTCCGATCGCCCCGCGGGTTTCTGCGGGCCGGCGTCAGGTGTCTCGACCGACCCCGGGTTTCCGACCGGTTCCGCGTTTGTTTGTTCAATCGCGGGTTCGGCAAGGTCGGTTGTTCTTTGACCACTCATTAGAATTCTCCTCAGAACCGGGCTTGCTGGTTGAGCGGTGTTGGAAGTCTGCGCTGTCACCAATGATTAGTGATGGTGCTATAAAAATGATTAAATACTATTAATAGATAAGTATAATGCCGATAAAATAGAGATTGTGATTGTAAGAAAGCGTTATGTATTTGATTCGGATGATAGAAATATGTAATACATCAGAATGTTTGTTTTTCAAGAATCGTATTACATATGTTTTACACTGAGAATAAGGGTTAATTGTACTTTTTTTGTTCAAATCTACAGGTGACGTCTGAAATGCGCTTCAGCCCATACCGTACCCTGCGCGCGGCAAGTCAGTTGCACGTTTGAAACAGCCCAAATCCGGTATTTGTCGATAATTTACGCGGGTACGTCAGTTCTGCCGGGCAGCACCCAGCGCCGCGATCATCTCGGCCGGCGTGACGAATTTACGGCGCGGCGCACCGTCCGGCGCAGCGCCGATTTCGAGCCGGTCGATTTCTTGCCAGTCGTCAAAGCTGATGACACGGACCCCGCGCTCCGCAAGCAGGGCATCTATTCCGTCAGTCCCGCTGCGCCCACCTTGGTCATATTCGGTGACGATCCGGTCGACGACCTCGAGGGAGTCGTTCTTGTTGGTGCCGATCGTGCCCGACGCGCCCCGTTTCAGCCAGCCGACTGCATAGAGCCGCTCGGCGACCTTGCCGTCGTCGTTCTCGATGATGCCCCGTTCTTCGTTGAAGGGGAGATTGTCGATGGGGAACGCGCGGGACCCGATACAGGTGATCACAAGCTGACAGGGAATCTCGTACATCTCGCCGGTGCCGTGGACCTTTCCCTTTGAATCGACACGGGTGCGCTTGACCCGGACGCCCTCGACGCGGTTGTGCCCCAGTATTTCGACGGGGGATGCATAGAAGCCGAAATGCACCTTTTTCGATTTGCCGTCCGGGCTGACATCCAGAAAAGAGCGCATGGTCTCGATATTCTTTTCGCGCAGGCGCAGATCCCGGTCTGACATATAGTCGGCGACGATACGCCCGGGCAGATGGGCCGGATCGAGGACCGGGACAGCATTTTCCAGTTCGCCCATTTCGCGCAGTTCGACATTGGTGAAAGACGCTTCAACGGGACCGCGGCGGCCCAGCATGTGGATGTCCGTAATCGGAGAGGCGTGGGCCGCTTCGGCCGCGTAGGGGACAAGGTCGGTGACGGACATTTCGGAGGCAGTCTTCGCTAGAACGCGCGCGACGTCGAGGGCGACATTACCGACGCCGATGATCACAGCGGCATCGACATCGAGGTCGGGGTCCAGGTCCCTGAAATCCGGATGTCCGTTATACCAGCCGACAAACGCGTTGGAGCCGAACACGTTGGGCAGGTCTTCGCCCGCGATGCCAAGCCGGTTGTCATGGGGCGCGCCATAGGCCAGCACGACGGCATCGTATATTTCCAGGAGCTCGGGGATGGACACGTCCCGGCCTACCTCCACATTACCGAGATAGCGTACCCGCTCATGGCTCAGGGTGCGCTCGTAAGCTTTCGAGACCCGTTTGGTTTTCTGATGATCGGGGGCGACCCCGGCCCGGATCAGGCCGAACGGGGAGGGCAGGCGCTCGATCACGTCCACGCGGCAGTCCGGGTCCTTGTCGACAAGGCCCTGCGCGGCGTACATGCCGCCCGGACCGGATCCGACGACCGCTATGGTATGGCTCATCGTGAAGTCCTCATCACACCGTGTGCGTGTCTTTGCGACATCTGAAGGTGAATATCATAGCGGTTGCCGGGCGGGATTAAAGGGCAGGCGGGGAATCGCCGTTGCGATCGCGGCTACCAGAGCTGTTTCGTCGCGAGCCGCGCGCCTTCGGCCATGGCTTCGAACTTGGCCCATATCACCTTCGGGTGGACCTCGGTGTGATAGCAGGCCTGGGAAGAAAATCCGCAATCGCCGCCGGCAAGAACGTTTTCCCGACCGACCAGCTTGGCGAACCGCACCAGCCTTTCGGCGATCAGTTCGGGATGCTCCACGATGTTGCTGGCATGGGTGATGACGCCCGGAATGAGGGCGCGGCCCTCGGGCAGCTTGATATCTTCCCAGATATGATATTCGTGCTCATGGCGGGCGTTCGCCGCCTCGAACAAATACGCGCCCGCCTTCACGTTCAGCATGTAATGCGCCACGTCACCCATCGGTGCTTCGTGAATCCGCGGCCCTTCGTTGATGCCGTAGCAGGTATGAAAGCGGATTTTCTCTTCCGGGATATTCCGGATGCTGTGATTGATCGCCTCCACATAGGTATGCGCCTTGCGGTCCTTCGCCGCATCGTCCAGCGCCGGATCGACGAGTATGTCGCACAGGAACGGATCGTCGATCTGGAGCAGGAAGCCGGCATCGACGATGGCCTCGTATTCTGTCCGCAGCGCCTCCGCGACCGCTTCGGCGAATTCCTCTTCGGTTTTGTAATACTCGTTATAGCCGACGCCGGCGGGGGCGACGGCCGGAATGAAGGCGCCCTCGACATCAACGTCCTTCAGCGCCGCTTTCAGATTGTCGATATCGCGGTGCAACGCCGCCTCGCCCTTATAGGTGACAGGCCCGACGCAATAGGACGGATACATCGGCACCACGGTGCCGCCGAGCATGGCCCGGGCGAAATAATCCTCGTAATACTCCGGAAAAGCGGCGATCTCGGCCGAGAACAGGTTGTATTTTTCGTCCGGACGGCCCTGGAATCCGTCGAGCCGTTCCTCGATATAGGTGAAGAACCCGGGCTTGGACATCTCCCCGTCGGTAACCACATCGATGCCGAGATCCGACTGACGTTTGACGATTTCCTTCACGCCTTTCGCGATTTCGACCTGATAGGCGTCATCGCTATAGTTTTCGCCG
The DNA here is from genome assembly GCA_038120765.1 of Rhodospirillaceae bacterium. Classification (GTDB taxonomy): domain Bacteria; phylum Pseudomonadota; class Alphaproteobacteria; order MPNO01; family UBA830; genus CAXBCP01. The sequence continues at coordinate 16,516 of JAYOMI010000023.1, read as the reverse complement.
CTCATCTTCGCCTTCATCGCATCGAGGACTTCGACGGTGCGCGGCAGGCTGCCGACATGGGTGGTCAGAATCCGGTCTTTGTTGCCCTGCATGACGTTTCCCTTATTTGATTTCCCGGGTTTTTCCCGTTTACCAGAGTTTTCGCGTTGCCCGCCGCGCGCCTTCGGCGAGCGCTTCGAACTTCGCCCAGATGACTGTCGGATGTATTTCGGTGTGGTAGCAGGCCTGGGATGAAAACCCGCAATCCGTGCTGGCGACGACATTCTCCCGGCCGACCCGGTCGGCGAAGCGCATGATCCGTTCGGCGATCAGGTCCGGGTGTTCGACGATATTGCTGGCATGGGTAACGACGCCTGGCAGCAGGGCGCGGCCTTCCGGCAATTTGATGTCTTCCCAGATATGGTATTCGTGCTCGTGCCGGGGATTGGCGGCCTCGAATGAATAGCCGCCCGCCTTGATGCGCAGAAGGTACGGCGCGACCTCGGCAAGCGGCGCTTCATGGAGGCGGGGACCCTCGTTGATGCCGTAACATGTGTGATAGCGGATTTTTTCTTCCGCTATGTTCCGGGTGGCATGATTGACGGCTTCGACGACGAGGTTGGCGCGTTTCCTGATCGCGGCATCGTCCAGTTTCGGATCGACCAGCGTTTCGCTCAGGAAAGGGTCGTCGATCTGGACCAGGAACCCGGCATCCACGATCGCCTCGTATTCTTCCCCAATCGCGTTTGCGACCGCTTCGAAGAATTCTTCGTCCGTTGCGTAGAAATCATTGGCGCCGATGCCCGCCGGAGAGACCGACGGTACGACGGCGCCCGCGACCTTCACACTTTCCAAAGCCGCGGACAGCGTTTCGAGGTCCCGCTTCAGCGCTGCGTGGCCTTCGTAGGAGATCGGGCCGGTGCAACAGATCGGGTGGAACTTCGCAACGGCGCCGCCATACATGGTGCGCGCCATGTAGTCTGCGTAATATTCAGGAAAGGCCGCGACCTCGGCGGTGTACAACTCGTATTTTTCGTGCGGGCGGGCTTCGAAGCCGTCGATACGCTCTTCGACGTAGCTCATAAAGCCGGGTTTGGACATTTCGCCGTCGGTCACGATATCGATTCCGAGGTCTGCCTGGCGTTTGACGATTTCGTTCACGCCGGAAACGATTTCGGCCTGATAGGCCGCGTCATCGAAATCCCCGCCGCCGAACCGCGCCTTCATCGCGTCCAGTACGGGAAGCGTGCGGGGCAGGCTGCCCACATGCGTTGTCAGAATTCTGTCATTGCTGCCCTGCATACGTCACCTTTTTTACGATTCAAACGATAGCCCTTCTCATGACGGCGCTCTACCTCATTTATGGGTCTGTGTTACCATCCTGAAAATGTCGGAAAGAGCGATGACCGAAAACGTTACCTATCTTTCGCCGAACGGCCAGAATATCTCTTTCGGTACCGGCACCGTCACGCGGATGCTCGTCGGGACGATCGACGGGGTCGTGACGCTGGACCGCAAGCTGCGCGGCAAGCCCTGGGTCGAAACCGCGCGCGGCCTGAATGGTCTGCATATCGGCGCGTTGCTGTGCGAGCCCGGCTCCGGGAAACTTTTCGCGGGATGTCATGCCGATGGCGGGCTGTGGGTCAGCGACGACGGCGTGGGAGAGAACTGGCGGCGCCTGACCGAAGGCCTCGCGTACGATCATATATATTCGCTGGCCACGCGTGAGAATGACGGGGCGGTCACCCTGTTCGCCGGTACGTCGCCAGCCGCATTGTATCGCAGCGACGACCTCGGCGAGAGCTGGACCGAGATTTCAAGCCTGCGTGACGTGCCGGGATCGGATAAATGGACATTTATTCCGCCGCCGCATGATCCCCACGTGAAGAACATCGTCTTCCACCCGACCGAGCCGGAGACGTTTTTCGTCCTTGTCGAACAGGGCGCGTTGCTGAAGACGACGGATGACGGTGCGACCTGGACGGAGCTGGATGCCTATGCAAGCGCCGCAGATAAATCCTGGCGCGAAGTCCACCGGCTGATGATCCACCCGCAAATGCCGGACCTGATGTATCTCGCGACCGGCGAAGGGCTTTACCGGTCCCGCGATGGCGGCGGGACGTTCGTGAACGTCCATCACCGTGGCCAGCGCATGGGGTACCCGGAATTCCTGTTTCTCGATCCCAGCGACCACAAGACCATATGGATGGCAGGCTCCCATCTGGATCCGACCGAATGGTTCAAGGACGGGATCGCCGATTCAACCATTCTGCAAAGCCGCGACCAGGGCGATCACTGGACCGAGCCCAATGCCGGTTTTCCGAACCCCGTGATCGGAGCGTTCGAGGCGATGAGCATGCATCTGTGGTACGGCGGCATGATGCTGGTCATCGGCACCGCCATCGGCGAAATCTGGGCGACGGACGATTACTGCCGGTCCTGGGTATGCCTGGACGACGATGTGCCGCCGCTGTCGAAGGAAGACCATCATTTGCCTTTCATGTCGGACGAAGACCGGGCAGCGGCGATGGCAGAACGGGGACTGTGACGCTACCGCTTCATATCCGGGTTCGTCAGTCCCGCCGCAGGTTGACGAGCGCGACGCCGGCCAGGATCAGGGCGATGGCAGCCCAGACGAACAGGCTGAAGGATTCGCCCAGCAGCAGCACCCCGAAGGCGACGCCGAACCCGACCGACATGAAATTCGCCTGGCTCATATAGGTGGGCCCGGCGATGCGGATCAGTTCGAAAATGGCGTAGAAGTTGATCGCGGCCAGCACCGAGTGCCCGAGCAGTGCCTGTTCGCCGGCGGTCAATGGCCAGCCGGGCGTCTGGAATTCCCCGAGAACCAGCGCCAGCGGCAACGCGAAGAAGGCGGCGGCAAACAGGGTCCCGCTGGACAGGGTGATGGACTCGACGTTTTTCGGGCGCGATTTTTCCGACAGGGCGACATAGGCGATCGCGTGGAGCAAGGGCGCGCCGAAGCCGATCAGAACCCAGATCGTGAGCGACCGGTCGGGCAGGCTCGATTTCGGCAGCACGATCAGCAGAACCCCCGCAAACCCCATCAGGATTCCGGTGGCCCGCAGCCACATGAATTTTTCGATGCGGACGATCAGGCTGATCAGGTAGGTGAAAATAGGCACGAAGGTCATGATGACCGCCATGATCCCCACCGCGACTTTCCCCTGCACCGTGTACAGGATCATGTTCGCCAGCGTGAACCGGACGAGACCGAGTTTCAGGTAGTAGGGCAGGTCCGCGCGCGCAAATCTCGGGCGTCTGCGGCGCAATATGCCCGCGAGAAACAGCCAGCTGCCCGAGAGCAGCGTAAACCAGAACAGATAGCTGACCGGCCGGACAC
>JAYOMI010000023.1:9826-13163 GCA_038120765.1 Rhodospirillaceae bacterium | reverse complement strand
CGAAGAAGCTGCCCCAGAGCGCGCCGATCAGGAACAATAGTGCGATCGGCACGAGAGATCGGGCTTTCGCGGGGGGCGTCAATGGTGTGGGGCTCATGTCGAGGGCGATAATAGCACCCTGTGCGGACCGGACGGGGAATCGTCGTTACCGCGGAAACCCGGTGGCCAACCCGCTTTTGAACGTCTCGCCGGCTGAGTTCGGGCGCCCCGGACCTGACATCGTGGCAGGACCGATAGCGCCTAGTTCGAGAAGGCGCCTCCGAACATGTCGGGCGTGATCATCAGGGCGCTACCGAGCGCCATCAGAGCCCTTGCCGCAGCCGATTCAGCGCCGGGATCGGGGCGTTCCGTCCTCTGTACAGCCGTAACATTCCGGGACCCCCCCCCGTAGACGGTTGCGGGGTGTTGTCGGCGATCTGAACCGGGATGTTTTTCGCAGGCGTGTCCGCAGACACAGCGGGCGACAGGGCCAGACATGAGACGACAGCCGCCGCCAGCAATAGTCCGGTGCGTTTCATATTTGCCTACCTTTCGTCAGTTGCGGTTGAACACATTTTTCCGCCGGACGTATCTCCGATTAAGCCGGACGTATCTCCGATTAACTCGAAGCAGGTACGCAAGAATAACGTATTCGGATGCCGCAAACGCCCAGAAACAGCGCGAGTCCCAAATTTGACACAGGCCTCGGCAGGCCAGGAATCGGCACCTGCGAGGTTTGCGCGGATCGGTGTAGTCTTCGCCCCGACAGGCCGGAAGCCGAGAGCAAGAAACCTTAAACGGAGGGAGCGCGTCAATGTCGATGAGCGACACCGCCATCTACTACATGGTCGAGATGGACTACCCGCACGAACCGCCGGCCGAGCGCGAGAGGTTCGACGCCTATTACTGGCGGCATATCGACATGCTGCTCACCATTCCGGGGTTCATGACGGCGCAGCGGTTTTACTGCGCCGACACCGACAGGGCGCCGTTTCTCGCGCTCTACCGTCTTGCCGGGCCGGACGTGCTGACGTCGGATGCCTATACGTCGAAAGCGGGCCGCATGTCGGTCCACCCGGATTTCCGCGCCTATATATCCGGCTGGGACCGCAACCTTGTGCAGGGCCCCGCGGGCAGCGGTGGGCCGGACCTCGCAACGGCGATGGGCGACACGATGACACTGATCGACCGGCTGACACCGGACTCGGCGCCTCTGCCGGAGGGAATTGTACCGCTGGAGGTGATCGGACTGGATCGCACGATCGCCCAGCGGGGCGTTGCCGAAGAGGCGGCGGCGGAGCTTTCGCAACCGGCGGACGGGTGGTCGGTCAGGGTGTGGCAGCCGATCCATGCGCTGCGCCGCCCCGACTGAGCGCTTCTGCCGGAAAGGGCGAGCGCCCCGCCTTCTTCAGGTCTTGCGCCGCATGTTCCAGACCACGCGGTACAGATCGAACCGGCGGTCGCGCAGGTTGCGCACCGTGCCTTCCGACCGGGCGACGCGCAGGTCCGACAGTTTCAGGTCGGCAAAGGCGATGGTTTCGGTATTGGGGGCGGTGTCCGCGGCCACGCCGTCCCGGGCGAAGGGCAGGTCCGACGGGGTCAGGATGCAGCTTTCCGCGTAGTGGATGTCCATGTTCTCGACATTCGGCAGGTTGCCGACCACGCCCGACATGACGACATAGCACTGGTTTTCCACCGCCCGCGCCTGGCAGCAGTAGCGCACGCGCAGGTAGCCGCGGCGTTCGTCGGTGCAGAACGGCACGAACAGGATCGTGGCACCCTGGTCCACCAGGTGACGGCCGAGTTCGGGGAATTCGGAATCGTAGCAGATCAGCACGCCGATCGGCCCGCAGTCGGTGTCGATGGCAGCGACCCGGTTGCCGCCCTTGATGTTCCACCAGTAGGATTCGTCCGGTGTCGGGTGGATTTTGTCGCGCCGGTGGATGGAGCCATCGCGCAGGAAGACGAAGGCCGTGTTGCGGATATCGCCGTCTTCGTGGCACATCGGCCGGCTCGTGCGTGCCGGTGCCCTCGACATAGAGCGGGTTGCGCCAGATCATATGCGTCGCGTAGCCGAGGGAATCGTGATCGTCGGTGTCGTATTCGTGCAGGATGCCGATCGGTTCGAAATCGTTCGCGTGATGGAAGCGGATCGTGGAATCGCGCAGTTTCCGGTCGGCGACCGCCGCGAGGTAGTCGGCGGGGTCCGGATAGGTGCGCCGCCGCTTGGCGTAGCCCGGCATGCGCCCGCCGAACACGATGCCCTTCAGGCCGAGATGTTCGCACAATGTGCGCCGCGCCTCGTACAGCCGCTGGCCGATGCGCAGCCGCCGGTGGCCGGGATCGACGCTGACCTCCATGCCGTAGAGCCAGTCGCCGTTCGCATCGTGGCGCGAGGCAAGCCCGTCGCCGGTGATTTCGTCCCAGCTGTACGGCGCCATCGCCGCGGCTTCGTCGATAATGAAGGTCGCGCAGTGGCCGACGATCTCGCCGTCGAGCTCGGCGACGAACTGGCCGTCGGGAAAGGCGACGATCTGGCTGCGTACCATGCGCTGGGTGTTCCAGGGCGACGGCGCGTATATCCGGCCGCTGAGCGCCGCGAGTGCCGGCCCGTCGCTCAGTTTCGCGGGACGGACGGCAAGGGTATGGCGCACCCCGGCGCGCCGGGACGAAGTGGTCTTTGTGCTGGTGTTCATGCGGCGATGTTATGACGGCGGCAAGGCAATAGGGGAAGGGGAAAAGTGGCGAGGCCAGGCAGTTAATCCCGGATCATCGGGAAGGTTCGACGAATTCGCGTCTGTCATGTCTCTGACCTGAACCGGGCTTTCGGGAAAATGACATCACGGCCCCGACAAACGTGTTGTCGCATCCATCGCCTGATGAAGGATGCGGATTACATCGATGGCATCGCCGGTCACCCGTTAGGCTGTCCGCTGGCGCTTCTTGTCTGCGATAAACGTGTCGATATCCAGTGGGACGGCCGGACCGCTTTGCTCGCCGTCGATCAGGGCGGCGCGCAGGGCGCCGCCTCGCACGCATTCTCAGAAAAAACCCGGCAGGAACTCTCCCGCCGGGTTTTGTGTCACTGGCTGTTGCGCAGCCCTGACCGGAGAGGCTTACGCCCCCTCGGTCACGGTCCAGGTGCGGCCCTTGCGGAGCATGTCGTTCAGGCTGCCGGGCGGGTTGGCGGCGCGGACCTGGGCGAGCTGTTCGTGGACCGCTTCGTCGTAGGCCTTCGCCGGGTTGTTGTAGAGCACGCCGAGGGCGACCGGGAATTCCGGCTGTTTCATGTCGGCGAGCATCATGGCGAGGATCTTGTTGGTCTCGTCATGGACCAGGATATCGGCCTCGGTGATGC
>JAYOMI010000023.1:0-9816 GCA_038120765.1 Rhodospirillaceae bacterium | reverse complement strand
GCGAGGCCCTTGTTGCCGTCGGCGCCGAACAGGAGCGGCTTGCCGTGTTCGACCGAGATCGAATTGTCGTTGACCACCTTTTTGTCGGTCCAGCTGTCGAACGCGCCGTCGTTATAGACGATGCAGTTCTGGATGATCTCCACCAGGGAGGCGCCCTTGTGGGCGTGGGCGGCCTTGAGCACGCCCGGCATCTGTTTCTGGTTGGTGTCGAACGTGCGTGCGACGAACCGGGCGCCGGCGCCGAGGGCGAGGCTGAGGGCCGTCAGCGGGGCGTCGACCGAGCCCTGCGGGGTGGACGGCGAGCGGGTGCCGAGCTGGCTGGTCGGCGAATACTGGCCCTTGGTCAGGCCGTAGATTTCGTTGTTGAACAGCAGCAGGTTCAGATCGACGTTGCGGCGGATGGCATGCATCGTGTGGTTGCCGCCGATCGACAGCGCATCGCCATCGCCCATCACGACCCAGATGTCGAGGTCGGGATTGGCGAGCTTCGCGCCGGTGGCAAGCGCCGGTGCGCGGCCGTGGATCGTGTGGAAACCGTAGGAGGCCATGTAGTAGGGGAAGCGCGCCGCGCAGCCGATGCCGGAGAAAAAGACCAGCTTTTCCAGCGGAATCTGCAGTTCGGCGAGCGTGCGGTGCACACCCTTGATTATGGCGTAATCGCCGCAGCCGGGGCACCAGCGGACTTCCTGGTCCGAGGCGTAATCGTTCGGCTTCAGCGCTTCGACAGGCGTTTCGATATTCATCGGTTTATCCTTCCACCCGCGAGCGGATCTCGCGTTCGAGGGTCGAGACCTTGAAGGGCTGACCCGTGATTTGCGTAATGCTTTCGGCGTCGGCCAGGTATTTGGCGCGCAGCACGTTGACCATCTGGCCGTTGTTCATTTCCGGCACGATGATCCGGTCGAACTTCGACAGAAGCTCGCCGAGATTGGCCGGGAAGGGCCAGACGTGACGGATATGGATGTGCGAGACGCTGAGGCCGTCCTTCACGCAGCGGCCGACCGCCTGGTTGATCGCGCCGAAGGTCGATCCCCAGCCGACAACCGCGAGCTTGCCGCTGTCTTCGCCGGTCGCGACGGCCTGCGCCGGGATGTCGTTGGCGATGCCGTCGATCTTGGCGGCGCGGACCTTGGTCATCCGGTGATGGTTGTCGCTGTCATACGAGATATGACCGGAATCGTAATCCTTCTCGATGCCGCCGAGGCGATGCATCAGTCCGGGCGTGCCGGGGATGGCCCAGTTCCGCGCAAGGGTCTTCTCGTCGCGCAGATAGGGGTGGAACCCTTCCGGATCGGTGCGGAACGTCACCGGGAAATCCGGAATCGCGTCGGCATCGGGAATTTCCCAGGGCTCCGCGGCGTTGGCGAGATAGCCGTCGCTGAGGAAGATCACCGGGGTCATGTATTTCACGGCGAGCCGGACCGCCTCGATCGCGGTCTCGAAGCAGTCGCCCGGCGTGGCCGAGGCGACGACCGGCAGCGGCGTGTCGGCGTTGCGGCCCCACACGGCCTGGAACAGGTCGGACTGTTCCGTCTTGGTCGGCAGGCCGGTGGACGGACCGCCGCGCTGGACGTTGACGATGACCAGCGGCAGTTCGGTGACCAGTGCGAGGCCGATGGCCTCGGTTTTCAGCGCGATGCCGGGACCGGACGACGACGTGATGCCGAGCTTGCCCGCGTAGGACGCGCCGATGGCGGAACACACCGCGGCGATTTCGTCTTCCGCCTGGAAAGTGGTGACGCCATAGGGCTTCAGGTTGGTCAGCGTATGCAGCAGGGCGGAGGCGGGCGTAATCGGGTAGGAGCCGAGGAACAGCTCAAGCCCCGCTTTCTTCGCGCCTGCGACAAGGCCCCAGGCGGCCGCTTCCGTGCCGGTGACGGCGCGGTAGGTGCCGGGCACCACATCGGCCTTCGGCACGATATAGGCTTCGACGCCGGACGGCAGTTCGACCGTTTCGCCATAGGCATGGCCCGCGTTGAGGGCGGCGATATTCGCCGCCGCGATGTTCGGAAGCTTGCCGAAACGCTGGTTGACCCAGTCGATGGTCGGCTGGCGGTCGCGGTTGTACATCCAGCACATCAGGCCGAGCGCCCAGAAGTTCTTGCAGCGCGTGGCTTCCTTCGACGAAACGTCGCAATCGGCGACCGCGGCGTTGGTCAGCTTGTTGATCTCGATCGCGATGACGATGTGGTTGTCCAGCGTGCCGTCTTCGAGCGGGTTCGACGTATAACCCGCCCGCGCGATGTTGCGCTCGGAAAACGCGTCGGTGTTCAGAATCACCGTGCCGCCTTTGGGCACATCCTTCAGGTGCACTTTAAGGGCCGCCGGGTTCATGGCGACCAGAACGTCCGGATCGTCGCCCGGCGTCTGGATGTCGAAGGACGCGAAGTTGATCTGGAAGGCGGAGACGCCGAACGTGGTGCCGGCGGGCGCGCGGATCTCCGCCGGAAAGTCCGGGAAGGTCGCCAGATCGTTGCCCATCAGGGCGGTGGACTGCGTGAACTGCGTGCCGGTGAGCTGCATGCCGTCACCGGAATCGCCGGCGAACCTGATGACTACCGAGTCGAGCGCCTTGCGCTCGCCGTTATCCGTTGAGGCGACGTTTGTGGCCATGGAACCTGTTCCAGATTATTTATATGTGTACAAACAAATTAAGAGGGCGTTTCTTTCCCGTCAAGCCGTGGTCGGACCGGTCTGTCCCAAAAGCGATCTGTGCCGGAACCGACGGTCATTTTCGTTGCGGCAATCCGGTTTTATATCATGGCTGGCGAGTCTTTCATCCCCAAATTGTCAGGATTTTGACGCCTTTGATCCCGAAGGCCGGGGTTATGTGTCGAGGGTGGGGCCTGCATGTCAGGGAATACAAACCACCGCTTGACAGCCGCCCCGCCTGTGAAGAATAAATGTTCGTACACAAACAAATAATTGCGACAGGATTTCGAGGCACAGATGTCATCCTATTTGAGACCCACGGAACTCGACCAGGCGCTGCAGGCACTGGCCGCAGGGGACCGTGTCATCGTTGCGGGCGGCACGGATTTTTACCCGGCCCGCGTCGGCAAACCCGTCGATGAGGATATTCTGGATGTGACGGCCATCGACGGTCTGCGCCGGATCGAGCAGCGCGGCGATCATTTTCATATCGGGGCGACCGCGACCTGGACCGACCTGATCCGCGCGGACCTGCCGGACTGGTGCCGCGCCATGAAACAGGCCGCGCGCGAGGTCGGCGGGGTGCAGATCCAGAACGCGGGGACCATCGTCGGCAATATATGTAATGCGTCACCTGCGGCGGATGGGGTGCCGGGACTGGTTGCGCTGGATGCATCCGTGGTGCTCGGATCGGTTTCCGGGGAACGGGAAGTACCTGTTACGGAGTTCGTCCTCGGCAACCGGAAAACGGCGCGAAAGCGCGATGAAATGGTGCTCGGCCTTAATATCCCGGTCTGCGGAAAGGATGCGAGCAGCGCTTTCCTGAAGCTCGGCGCCCGCAAATACCTCGTGATTTCCATCGTGATGGTCTCGGCGGTCCTCGAAAAGGCGGCGGACGGCACGGTGGAACGTCTGAGGATTGCCGTCGGATCCTGTTCCGAGGTGGCGAAACGCCTCGCCGCGCTTGAAGCGGACCTTGCCGGAAAGCCGGCGGACGCCTCCCTTGCCGGTCTGGTGACCAAAGACCATGTCGCACCGCTCTCGCCGATCGGCGATGTCCGGGGCTCGGCCGAATACCGCAGCGACGCGGCGCTGACCCTTGTCCGCCGCGCCATCGCAGAACTGACGGAGTAATCATGTCCATCTCGTTCAATCTCAACGGAAAACCCGCCGTCACCGATGCCGCCCCTGCGCGGCGGCTTGCCCATGTGCTGCGCGAGGATCTCGGCCTTACCGGCACCAAGATCGGCTGCGATGCGGGCGATTGCGGCGCCTGCACGGTGTTGCTGGACGGCGAGCAGGTATGTGCCTGCCTCGTGCCGCTCGCCCAGGTTCAGGACCGCGACGTTACGACGGTCGAGGGCCTTGCCGCGGCCGACGGGCGGTTGTCCGACCTGCAGCAGGCCTTTCACGAATACGGTGCAGCCCAGTGCGGCATCTGCACGCCCGGCATGCTGATGGCCGCCGCCGACATGTTCAAACACAACCAAACGCCCAGCGACCAGCAGATCATGGACGCGATGGGCGGCGTGCTGTGTCGCTGCACGGGTTACAACGGTGAAGCATGTCGTGCAGCCGAACGGCGTCGACTTCGTCAACCCGGAAGCCGGCGGGGCGATGGGCGCCCGGACGCTGAAAACCGACGGGCTGCAGAAGGTAAACGGCACGGAACTGTTCGGCGCAGATGTCGCGCCTGCCGATGCGCTGTGGGCGCGGACCGTCCGCTCGCCGCATCATTCCGCGACCTTCACGCTCGGCGATTTCGACGATCTCTATAAAAAATGGCCGGGACTGGAACGTGTATTCACTGCCGCCGACGTGCCGGGCAATAACGGTTACGGCATTTATCCGGATGTGAAGGACCAGCCCGCTTTCGCCGATGGCCAGGTGCGTTTCAAGGGCGAAACCGTTGTCGCGCTGGTGGGAACGTACGAAGCGGTTTACGGCATCCGCGATGAAGACGTGCCGATCCATTACGAGGTCCGCGAGCCGCTATTCGGTTTCGCCGGGCTCGACGACGGCGCGCACCAGATGCATGACGCCAATCCCGGCAACATTCTCGCCCACGGTTATGTGAAAAAAGGCGATGCCAAATCGGCGATGGATACCGCCGACGTCGTCGTCGAGGACAGCTTCGCGACCGGTTTCGTCGAACACGGCTATATAGAGCCCGAAGCGGGCTGGGCCCGGCGCGTCGGCGACCGGCTGGAAATCACGGTATCCACCCAGGCGCCCTATATGGACCGCGACGAGGTCGCGCAGATTATCGGTATCCCGAATGAGTCCGTGCGCATCATTCCGACAGCCTGCGGCGGCGGGTTCGGCGGCAAGCTGGACCTCGGTGTACACCCGGTGATCGGCGTCGCCGCCTGGGTGCTGAACAGGCCCGTGCGCTGCACATGGACGCGCATTGAATCCATGGCCGCCTCGACCAAGCGGCACCCGTCGCGCATCACCGCGCGCTACGGCTGCACGAAGGACGGCGATCTCGTCGCCTATGACATGACCGGCGATTTCAATACCGGGGCTTATGTTTCCTGGGGGCTGACGGTGAAGGACCGCGTCCCGGTCCATGCGACGGGGCCTTACTATGTACCGCATGTCGAAGCGGCGACCCGCGCGGTCTTTGCCAACGAAACGCCGGCGGGCGCGTTCCGCGGATTCGGTATCCCGCAGGCGGCCATCGCCCACGACACGCTGATGGACATGATGGCCGAGGAAATCGGCATGGATATCCTCGAATTCCGGCTGCGCAACGCGATCCGCAAGGGTCAGGATACCGCGACCGGCCAGGTGCTCGAATATTCCGCCGGGCTCGACCAGTGCCTCGAAGCGTTGCGCGAACCGTGGAAAAAGGCCCGTGCGGCCGCGGATAAGTTCAACGCGGAAGCGGACGGCGTGACCCGACGCGGCGTCGGCCTCGGCTGCATGTGGTACGGCTGCGGCAATACCTCTTTGTCCAACCCGTCAACGATGCATGTCGGCATTGCCGCCGATGGCACGGTAACGCTGTATTCGGGCGCGCAGGATATTGGTCAGGGCACCAATACCACCATGATGCAGGTCGCCGCCGACGGGCTCGGCATCCGCATGGACAAGATGAAGCTGGTCTGGGGCGATACCGACAAGACGGCGGATGCGGGCAAAAGTTCGGCATCGCGTCAGGCCTATGTATCCGGGCGCGCGGCGATGGAAGCGGGGCAGGACCTTCGCGGCCAGATACTGCGTCTCGCCAATGTCGGCGACAACGCGTCGATCGAATTCGGCGCGGGCCGTCTTACGGTCACCGACGGGGACGCCGTCCGCGAAATCGATCTGTCCGAACTGCCTGCGGACAAGCTGCACGGCAATGTGCTGGTGGGCGAGGCGACGTTCGATCCGCCGGCAACGCCGCTCGACGACATGGGGCAGGGCAATCCGTATGGTACATATGGCTTCGGCGCGCAGGTCGCCGAGGTCGAGGTCGATGTCGAGCTCGGCACGGTGAAAGTGCTTCATGTCTGGGCGGCCCACGATGTGGGGGCGGCGATCAATCCGATGCAGGTCGAAGGCCAGATTCACGGCGGGGTGGCGCAGGGACTCGGCCTCGCGCTGATGGAGGAATACCTGCCGGGGCGGACCGAAAACCTGCACGACTATCTGATCCCCACCTTCGGCGACGTGCCGCCGATCGATGTCTATCTGATCGAGGACCCCGAACCCACCGGCCCCTACGGGGCAAAGGGCATCGGCGAACCTGCCCTGATCCCGACGCCGCCGGCGATCTTCGGGGCGATTTATCATGCAACGGGGGTGCGGATGAAGCAGGCCCCGGCAACGCCGGACCGCGTGCGGGCGGCCATTCTTGCGGCACAGGGAGAAGAAAAATGAGCGATGCTGACACCAAGGCCGGAGACGGCGTTATCACGTGCGATGCATGCCCCGTTCTGTGCCGCATCCGTGAGGGCAAGACGGGCGCGTGCAGCCGCTACGGCAATGTTGAAGGCACGCTCACGCGCACCGATCCATTGATCGTCACCCAGCAGATTTCGGACGAGAACGGCGATCTGGTGCCGTTCCTGCCGGCGCAGGAAGACGGCGGGCTGCCCGAATGGGACGGATCGCTGAATTTCCAGTCGCCGTCCTTCGTGACCGGCATCGGCGCGACCACGACGTATCCGGATTACAAGCCGGCACCCTTCATCGTGTCGTCCGTGCATCACGATGTCGACATGATCACCGTCGTCTCCGAAGGCGTGTTCAGCTATTGCGGCGTGAAGGTGAAGATCGACACCGACCGGTATATCGGCCCGGAAGCGGCGCCCGTCCGGGTGAAGGGAGAACAGGTCGGTCATGTGACCACCGCGGAATACGGCTCTCAGATGCTGGCGCTTGGCGGCGTGCATCACCTGACCGGCGGCAGCAAGAAAGAGGGCAACGCGACCTGCCAGGCGATGCTGGCCCTGTGTAACAAGGGGGCGGTTGAAATGACCATCGATGGCGGGGCGACGCTCACCGTCGAGGCAGGCAAGCCGCCGATCATCGACGGTAACCTGGAAGAACGGATGCGGGTCGGGTGCGGATCGGCGACCATCGGCATGTTCGCCCTGCAATGGCACGGTCATGCGGACGAGGTCATCGTGGTCGACGATCACATCACCGGCGTTCTAAGCGAGCACCAGTCGGGCAAGTTCCTCGACATGCCGCCTGCCGGTATCCGCGTCCGCGGCCGCCGCTCGACGGCGGGGCGCTATTTCCAGGTCGCCGAGCCCGGTGCCGGCTGGGGCGGCACCGATATCACCGAGCCGCTGTCCATTATCGAGAGCATCGACCCCGAGTTGGCCTGGCCCGGTCTGCGGCTGCTGATGGTCAGCACCACGGGTGAGGATCAGGCCTACTTCATCCTGGACGACGATCTGAAACCGGTGCCCGCCGACATGCCGGCGGAGCTTGCCGTCTCGGTTGACCGGATCGCCGAGAACTGCGAACCGGCACTGAGCACGGTGCTGTTCATGGGCGGCGCGGGCGGCAGCCTGCGCGCGGGCGTGACCGTGAACCCCGTTCTGCTGACGCGCTCGGTACGTGAATTGCGCACCCGCGTGACCTGTGGCGGCGCGCCTGTTTATGTCTGGCCGGGCGGGGGCATCACGTTGATGGTCGATGTCCTGCGCATGCCGGATAATTCGTTCGGGTATGTGCCGACGCCGGCGCTGGTCGCCCCGATCGAATTCTCCATGCCGCGCGATGAGTTCATCGCGCTCGGCGGATACGAGGATCATATCAAGCCGATTGGCGACGTTCTGAAGGAAGGCGGCCTGCACGGCGTGAAACCGATGGCCTGGCAGGGCAACAACCCTTGGCCGCTGGCCGAACGCCGGGCGCTGGAAGACGTCTGACCCCGTCCGATGGATGCGCCTCAGGTAGCCCTTCTGCCCGACGGGCGTCGGCTGCATCTGCAGCATGGGCCGATCGACCTGGTGATTGAAGCCTTCGGGGACCGCGACGAAGTCGGCGCCGCCTATCGTCAGGCGCGGGACCGTTTTCGCACCGTGCTCGGCGAACTCGTCGGCGAACTTTCCCGGTTGCGTGAACCGGTCGCCGCCGACATTCCGCGCTGGACGCCGGACGGGCCGACTGCCCACCGCATGATGCAGGCCGTCTGGCCGCATCGGGAGGTGTTCGTCACGCCGATGGCGGCGGTCGCGGGATCGGTGGCGGA
Organism: Rhodospirillaceae bacterium; assembly: GCA_038120765.1. GTDB lineage: Bacteria > Pseudomonadota > Alphaproteobacteria > MPNO01 > UBA830 > CAXBCP01. The sequence continues at coordinate 1,466 of JAYOMI010000023.1, read as the reverse complement.
CGAGGTCATGGCCGCGCTCCTGGCCGGACGCGAGCTGAAAAAAGCCTATATCAACAATTCCGGCGACATTGCCGTGCACCTTGCGCCGGGACAGTCACTCCGCCTCGGCATTGTCGGCGAACTTTTCCGGCCGACGATAGACGGTACCGCCGAACTGACGTTCGAAAATCCCGTGCGTGGTGTCGCGACCAGCGGATGGCAGGGGCGCAGCCTGTCCTTCGGCATTGCCGATGCCGTGACCGTTCTGGCAGAGAATGCGGCGGCGGCGGATGTCGCGGCGACGCTGATTGCGAATGCGGTGAATGTCGACCATCCGTCCATCGAGCGCGCGCCGGCGACGGAACTGGACGAACAGTCCGATCTCGGCGACCGGTTGGTGACGCTCGGCGTCGGGGACCTTGATCACGCAGCCGTGAACGAAGCGTTGGCGGCGGGTTTCAGGGTCGCAAAACGCATGGAGGATGCTGGACTCATTGCGGGTGCGGTGTTGGTATTGAAGAAAGAAATGCGCGCCACCGGCACCCTGCCGGGGATGGCGCAGATCGGAAGCCTGCCGGCGACGGCATAACATTCGCCCCAACGGCGAAACAGGAGAGGAATATCAGAATGGACGACGGAAGAATGGTCGTTGAAACCCGGCCCGAGGGCGATTTCGGTGATCTGGTGAAGGTGCGGAAATTCGTGATGCATGTCGAGGAAGTGCTGCACGAATTCGGCCCGCCCGCAGAGACGCCGCAGCTCAAAGGATATATCGCTGCCGTTGCCCAGAACCCCTATGCGGGGCGGTATGTCGAAGACATCATCCCGCTGATGGAACAGCTGAAACCGATGGGAATCGCCATGGCCAAGCGCCTGATGGCGGTGATGGGCGGTGCGAACGCGATTGTCGGATACGGCAAGGCTGCCATCGTGGGCGAGAACGGCGAACTGGAGCACGCGGCGCTCTGGCATGAGCCCGGCGGGTACGGGATGCGCGAACTGATGGAGAAATCGGCTGCCATCGTGCCGTCGACCAAGAAAGTCGGCGGTCCCGGCTGCACCATCGACGTGCCGATCGCGCACGCCAATGCCGCTTACGTGCGGAGCCATTTCGACACGGTCGTCTGTTCGATCAACGACGCGCCGCGGGCCAACGAAATCGTCTGGATCCAGTCGATGTCCAACGCGCCGCGGATCTATTCACGCTCCGGCGGTCTGCGCGACGAGGACACGAAGGGCGAAGACGGACTGCGCTAGGGCGGGAGCGTCCCCCTCCAGAAAAGAGGGGGACGAACCATATTATCGCGCGTTGAGCGCCTTCCACACCTTTGCCGGTGTCGCCGGGATACCGAGTTCCCTGCCGCCATTGCCGTCCAGCGCGTCCATGATCGCATTGTAGATCACCGGGTAGGAGCCGCCATTGCCGGCCTCGCCGCAGCCTTTGACGCCGAGCGGGTTGGTCTTGCACGGCACCGCATGGGTGGTGA
>JAYOMI010000022.1:29665-46485 GCA_038120765.1 Rhodospirillaceae bacterium | reverse complement strand
CCTTCAGGATCAGCTTGTCCAGTTCGAGTTCCGCGACGATCTTCTTCAGCCTGGCATTCTCCTTCTCCAGGCTACGCAGCTCCGACAGCTGCGACTTCCCCATCCCACCAAAACGCTTGCGCCAGTTGTAATACGTAGCCTCGCTGATACCCACGCCGCGACACGCCGACTGCACATCGCTGCCTGACGCCAGCTTCAACTCAATCTCATGCAGCAGCTTCAGTATGTCTTCGTCCGAATGTCGTTTCCGAGCCATCGCATCCCCCCTCAGCCTCTAAAAATAATGGCCCAGTTTTAGGGGGGAAGGACACATTTTTATTGGGATGCCCGTAGGCCTTCCTCTCTGCACTATTGAAAGTAGAACCGAGGCCAAGCATGAGCTAAGATATCGGCTGGGGCGTTACAAGTACTCCGATTAGGTTCATGTAAAGCAGAGGTTAAATAAGCATGAAATTACAAAAAACTCGTTCGCAATGGGCCCCTTTGGTCTGTGCTTTCGCGCTATTTGCGCCGCAGGCATCTCATGCAGCCGGCGCTGCTGACGCGGCAAAAGAAGTGTCTGCTTATAGCGCTGCTGTAAACGAAACTACCCAAGCGATACTCAAGGCCGCAAACGACGCAGGCCTCGCTGTGCCAGAGCAGGTCTACGCCGTAACAAACCACATAAACAAAACCACAGGAAAAATTTCTAATGCAGCTGGGGTAATTTCAGATGTACAGCAGCAGGTGAATAGTTTCCAAGAGGCGGATGCCTTAACAAAGGTCGAAATGCGCTGCGACTCCAAGCTTACTTATTTGAAATCTGCGGCAAATAAGATTGGATATGACTTAAATAATTATCTAAGTGCACGAGAGAAAATCTGCTCTATTGTTCCGTATGTTGCAAGGGCTAAACAAGCATACGAAACATATCAATCTATCCAGGAGAATGGGTTACCTCTAATCCAAAAACATAAAAATAAGAAACACAGCTTTCCGGCGGGAAGAAAAAGAACAACAAACCTGTGGGTTGATGTTCGATACATGCCTAACGAAAAGAAGATCCAATACGCGGTAGATTTTAAATGGAGCGATAGCAATAAAGTTCAATTAATTCCCCCGCCCTTGGCGAGCAATGACGAAGGAAAAAAAGGGATTTGCATCCCGATCAATAGTTTTGCGGACTTTTGCTTCAAAGTTTTAAGCGCGACGAGCAGTGAAGCAAAGATCGATCTTTGGGCCAAAGTCGATAGATATAACCGAAAAAAAGAGGTGTCGTTTGGGACAGTGACTGTTCCCGCACCCTTCGGCTACTTGGATCAGCTTGAGCAGTTTAAAGACAAGAAAAAGCAAGAAGCTGTGGAAAAAATGCAAAGCAAACTTGCCGAATTGGTCGGAATTGACAAAGAAACACAGTCGAAAATCCAAAAATTGGCAGGAATGTCGGTGAAAATAAACGAGTGATTATTTTTCAATTGGCATAAAAAATATTAATGGGGGTAGCGCCTAAACAATGGCCTTTTCGATTCGGTGCTACCCTCAATTTAGCACTGGGTGGTTTGCAGCGACGAATGTACTGTCAATTGCTGAACATCCCGCAAAGAGCCGCCAACGGTACGGATTTTCTTGGCGGCATTCGTAATAAAGGTCCTGCGGCCGCTGTGAGAGCTTGCTCCTTGGTAGTCTAATCCTTCGGGTCCAAACCATTTCTGGAACAGGTTCACTATCACCTGGGCAGAAACACCGCTTCTCGTGCTTCCCCGTTCGGTTTCCAGTACGAGATCGTCCATCTCTATTTCACGGATGCTCAGATTTTTGACGGCTTTCTGGTTCCGATAGTGCGCAAAATCTCTTTAAGGGCGGGAGCCATCGGAATTGTGCGACCGCTCTCACCTTTCGATCCGGCGTTCTAAATGTTGATCTCATCAGCCGCATACCTCTCGGCATCACACACATTACGCCAGCGGAGAGAGGCGATTTCCTTAGCCCGAAGAACTGCCTTCATTGAGAGAAGGAAGATCAGCCGATTTCGAACCGGATTACGGGTGTGACTTTCAAAATAAGCCAGCACCGCATCTTGCTGCTCCTGTGTAAGAACCTTTGCGTGTTTACCCTGACCCTTTGCAACCCTTTATGTTTTCATTCTATGAAACATAATATAACCAGTTCGATCTGGTCCCCAACTACCTCCACCACTACCTCCCTACAACCATCTTCTTGCTGGTAGGGGGGGCAACTAGCCGCCCCAAGTTATAGCTGCGAGCAGCGGATGCGCGGGCGGCGGATCAGGACGCCGTCAGCAGGACCACGCCCACCACAGTCAGCAAAACGCCGAACCCCTGGTTCGGTCGATTTTCTTACGGCCCAGAAGGATCGCGCCGAAAATCATCGTAAAGACCGGATAGCACGCGACCACCGGCGAGGTCAGCGAGACCGGGCCGAGCGCCAGGGACTGTACCCAGAACATCACCGCGCAGCCGTTGCACAGGCCGACACCGGCAAAGGCAAGGACGCCCTTGCGGGTGACGATGCGCCGCGTGCCCCGCGTCCGCCAGAGACCGACAGCAATCGCCACCGATGCCGACATCGCATAGCATAGCAGATCAGCACCGCAACGAACGGATTCGGCCACCAGCCGAGACCTATTTTGAGCGCGGGCGGCCCTAGACCCCGGCACAACGCCGCGCCAAGGGGCAGCGCAATCACCCAACGCCGCCAGGAACCGCCGTCCCATTGCCGGCGGAGCGACATGGCGCTGACACCACCGAGGATCGCTACGACCGCAAGCCACTGAAGGATATCCAGCGCTTCGCCCAGAACGACCAGTGCCGCAATGACGGCGAATAGCGGTGCGAGGTTCCCAATGGCCCCGGACACATAGGGCCCCATCATCCGGTTGGCCTCGAATGTCAGCAGCGTGATCATGCCCGGAAAGAAAATGCCGACGACGGCGAACAGCAGCACGGCATCCCCGTCCCAGCCGCTGAAATCGGCAAGAAACGGCGCGCTGCCCTAGAACACGAGCGCAGCCATCGGCATGCTGAAAGTGGCCCCCAGCGCAGGCGTCATGTCGCGCAGGCCGAACTGGGTGATCACCAGACCAAGACCGAACAGCGACGCGGAGCCGAGGGCAAAGGCCCAGGCCTCAATCGGCATTTTGAATTTCCCTGTTGGAATGATTCCTGTAGCGGCGTTTCTACCCGGTTCGGGTCACCCGCGCGAGGGTAAGGACGTCAATATTGTCTGCACCTGCCCGCAGCAGCGGACGGATACAGGCAGTCAGTGTCGCCCCCGTGGTCATCACGTCATCCACCAGCAGAATCCGCGCATCCCTGATATCGTCCATCCGGCTGTCGCGAACCGCGAAGGCGCCTGCCACGTTGCGTTCACGCTGGGACCGGTTCATCCGTCCCTGGCTTGGCGTCGCTCGGATGCGGCGCAAGGCATCAACCGCCACCGGCACACCTGATTGCCGCCCCAGCGACTGCGCCATCAGCGCGGCCTGATTGTACCGCCGCGCGATCAGCCGGCGGCGGTGCAGCGGCACCGGTACGAGGAGATCGGCGTCGGCCAGCAATTCGCCGCCTGCCCGCGTCAGCCATTGCCCCCAGGCGGTCGCAGCATCGGTGCGGTCGCCATGCTTGAAAGCGAGCACCAGGCGCCGGCTCGCATCGTTGTAGATCATCACCGACCGCGCCCGGCCGTATAATGGCGGCCGGCGGGCACAATCTCCGCAGACGGCATTTTCCCCTTCGTCGTAATCGAAAGGCAGGCCGCAGCACCGGCACATCGGCGGTGCGATAAAGTCGATCCCACTCCAGCAGGACGGGCATACCGCGCCGGGATCGCCGACCAGCGCCCCGCAGCCCAGACACCGGGGCGGGAGAACCACGTCAACCACTCGGCGCACGGTACCGTGAATTGCCGCGGGTACGGCGCCGGATATATCGGCAGGCCATATCATGCCGAAACGTTAGCACGCGGGGTGACAGCCCGAAACAAAGCGGCTTATGTTCGCCGCATGACCGACGACTTCACCCTGTTCGATCGAAAAGCCGTCCGCCGCCATCGCGACCGCGCGGCGGCGGCTTTCGCCGGGCATGATTTTCTGCACCGGGAAATCGCCGACCAGCTGACCGACCGCCTGCGCGACGTGAAACGGGACTTTGCAACGGTCCTCGATATCGGGGGCGGTCACGGCTCGACGACATTCGCCCCGCAGCCGGAGACACTTGTCACGGCTGATCTGTCCGAGCGATTGCTGAACAATTTACCTGAAGGTCTTCGTGTATCGGCGGATGAGGAATTCCTGCCTTTCGGGGAAAACACCTTCGACCTGATCGCCTCGACCCTCTCATTGCACTGGGTCAACGACCTACCCGGCGCCCTGGTCCAGATCCGCCGGGCGCTGAAGCCGGACGGGCTGTTTCTCGCCGCGATGCTTGGCGGCGATACGCTGATCGAACTTCGCCGCGCATTCCTGGAAGCCGAGGCGGAAACCACCGGCGGGACCAGCCCGCATACCTCGCCGGTCGCCGATGTCGCGGATGCGGGCGCGCTGTTGCAACGCGCGGGATTTGCGCTGCCGGTCATCGATACCGACACGATCACCGTCACCTATTCCGACATGTTCGTCCTGATGCGCGAGCTGCGCGGCATGGGCGAAGCCAATGCCGTTGCCGCCCGCAGCCGCGCCGGGTTGCGCCGCGACACGCTGCTTGCCGCCGCCGCGCGCTACCATGAACTCTATGCGGACGCAGACGGTCGCATCCCGGCGACCTTCCAGATCATCTGGATGACCGGCTGGGCACCGCACGCGGCACAGCAACAGCCGCTCCGGCCCGGAAGTGGGACCACACGTCTGGCGGACGCGCTGGAAACGGAAGAACGGGCAGCGGGCGATAAAGCCCGGCCTGGAGAATAGCTCAGGCGCCGGCGAGTATCGCCGATTCCCCGCGCGGTGGGCGATTTTCCCTGATCACGATCGCACACACACCTGCCATCGCGGCAAGGCCGGCGGAAATCCACCACACCCATTCGTATCTTGATGTCAGATCGAACATCCAGCCGCCGCTGACGACCCCGATCGCCGCCCCCATCGAATGCCCGCCGAACAGCAGGCCGAGGGTCAGCCCGATGATGCGGACGCCAATATGCGTCGCCACAATATTGGCGATCACGGGAAAAGTGCCGAAATTCAGGATGCCGAAGATCGCGGCGAAAACAAACATCACGCTGATATCGACGGAAATGAACATCAGAAGGACAAAAGTGAACGCCCTAAAAAAGAATATGCTGGCCAGCAGGCGCGACCGGTTCACATGGTCGGCCATCCACGAGAAAAGGATAACGCCGGCGAGATTTCCAAGACCGTGAACTCCGTACGCCGCAGAACCCTCGATCAGGGTGAAGCCGCAGGAAATCGCGTAAGGGATGAAATAGACATCGATCACGCCGGCAGTCGTAAAGCCGCACATCGTAAACGCCGCCAGCAGCAGCAGGAACGTCCGGTTTGCAAAGAGCAGTTTCAGGCGATCCGCCAGGGTGTCGTCAACGGTGTGCGTCGCCGACTGACCCGGATCGTCCGGGTTGGACAGGGGCGGTTTAAACCGGAGGTATACGAGCACGGCAAATCCCGCGAGCAGGACGGCCATTATCTGATACGAATCGCGCCAGCCCAGTGCCGCGATCATCGTGCCGAACAGGGAAAGTACCGGCAGTTGCCCGCCCGTCGCGCCGGACACCGCGACACCGATCGCGAGGCCGCGATATTTGACGAAATAGCCGGATACGGCGGCCGTCACCATCGGGATAGAAACCGATGCCCAGCCGATGCCGCCGACGACACCGAAAAACAGATAATAATACAGCGATTCCGATACGTAGGAGGTGCCGCCGATACCCGCCGCCAGCGCGATCAGCCCTGCAGCGATCACCCGTCTTGCGCCGTAGCGGTCCATAATGTTGCCGGCGACGGGCGAACCGAGCGCCATGATAAGCAGCACGATGGATGCCCCGGCGGACGATTCCGCCGCCGTCCAGCCAAGCTCCGATTGCCAGAACGGCAGCACCATGCTGACCGACGACCGCGCACCGAACGTAAGCGCCATGGCAACAAAGCAGATCGCAACGACGATCCAGCCCCGCTTCATATTGGTCTCGGCGATACCCGTCATCGCGGCAGGCGGCGGGTCAGGCGGCGACGGGCATGCCCGCCCGCTCCGTATTGCGCGTCTCGCGGATCATCCAGCTGACGACCGCTGCGATCAGGGCAAGCGCAATCGACGCGATCCAGACCCATTTATAGCTCTGGAAGGCATCGAAGAAATAGCCGCCCATGAACGCGCCGACGGCCGCACCGGCGGAATGACCGGCGAACAGCAGGCCAAGGGTCAGCCCCATCACGCGGACACCGATATGCGTGCCGACGATGCTCGCCAGCACCGGCATGGTGGAATAGTCGAAAATCCCGAACATGATGGCGAACAGGAACAGGAGTTCCTGATTGCCGGTGATATTCATCAGGATCAGAAAGCTTAGGGCCCGGAAAAAATAGATTGCCCCCAGCAGCAGCGGGCGGTTCACCTTGTCGGCGAGATAGCCGGCGAGAATCATGCCGGCCATATTGAACGCCGACAGCACGCCCAGCGCCGTCGCGCTTTCGAATCTCGGAAAACCGCAGGAAATCGCATAGGGGATCAGATGGACCTCAATCACGCCCGTGGTCGTGAAGCCGCAGATCACAAAGCCCACGAACAGGAGCCAGAAGGTTGAATTGCGCAGGATCAGCCGCAAACGCGCGCCGAGCGGCGATGCCTGCCCTCCGGACGAGTCATCCGTTCGGCTGGCCGGCGTTATCAGGAACCAGGCGACCGGCGCCATGGCCATGACCAGCAATCCGAACCCGGCGAAACTGTAGCGCCAGCCGATCCATCCGATCAGCGCCGCCAGAAGCGGCAGGATGACCAGCAGTCCCCCGGATGCGCCCGACGTCGCGATTCCGGTCGCAAGGCCGCGATGTTCGTCGAAAATCTGGCCGATGGTCGCCGACGCCTGGGGCGCCGCGAGCGAACCGTAGCCGAGCCCGCCGATGATGCAGAACAGGATAATGAACTGCCATTGTTCGGTCATGAGCGACGTCGCGGCAAGCGAGGCTCCGACGCATAGAAGCGCAACCGTGACCACGGGACGGGGGCCGACCTTGTCTAGCAGGTTGCCGGCAAGCGGCGAAATCAGCGTCATGAAAACCAGAACCACCGAGCCGCCGGTCGAGATGAACGTGCGATCCCAGCCGAGATCCTGTTCCCATGTCGGCATGATCATGCCCAGTGCCGAACGCGCCGAAAACACGAGGCTGAGCGCACCGAACATAAACACCACGATCAGCCAGCCCCGCGGATTGGCGCGGATGATCGACGCGAGCGATTGCGAGTCAGTTGCCATGACTATCCGGTAGCATACGCGCAAAACAAACGCACGTCCCGATATCGCCCATCACAGCCAGTCCCTCAGCATGGCGATCAGCGGTTTGTCCGCCGGCGGCATCGGATATTCCTTCAACTGCATGGGCAGCACCCATTTCAGGGCCTGGCCTTCCACCGGGGCCACCTTCCCCTGCCACTTGCGGCAGACATAAAGAGGCATCAGCAGGTGAAAATCGTCATAGGCATGGGAAGCAAACGTGAACGGCGCGAGGCAGCTTTCTACCGTATCGACGGCCAGTTCTTCCTGGAGTTCACGTATCAGCGCCTGTTCGGGCGTCTCGCCTGACTCAACCTTGCCGCCGGGGAACTCCCACAGGCCGGCCATGGATTTTCCCTCCGGCCGCTGCGCGATAAGCACACGTCCGTCCTTGTCGAAAAGGGCGACGGCAGCGACCAGAATGATCGGAAGGTCTGACATGATCCTGCCCCGCCGACGTTCAGGCTCAGGACCGGTAATCGGCGTTGATAGCGATATATTCATGCGTCAGATCGCAGGTCCAGACCGTCGCCGCGCCCTTGCCGATCTGCAGATCGACATCGATATCGATCTCCTGGCCCTTCATATGGGCCGTCACGGGGGCTTCATCGTAACCGGCGACGACCATGCCCTTTTCGGCGACCGCTATCCCGCCGATGCTGATTTTCAGCTTGTCGCGGTCCGCTTCCTCGCCGGACTTGCCGACCGCCATGACGATCCGGCCCCAATTCGCGTCTTCCCCCGCAATCGCGGTTTTCACGAGCGGCGAATTGGCGATGGTCAGGCCGATTTTCCGGGCCGCTTTCGCGGATTTCGCGCCGGAAACGTTCACCGTCACAAACTTGCTGGCGCCCTCGCCATCGCGCACGATCTGATGGGCGAGGTCGATCATCACCTCTTCAAGTGCGGCCCGGAATGCGCGCAGCTTTGCATCGCCTGCGCTGGCGATCCTGGCATGTTTGGCAACGCCGGTCGCAAACAGGAGCGCCGTGTCGCTGGTCGATGTGTCGCCGTCCACCGTAATGGCGTTGAACGACCGGTCGGCGCCGCGGCGGATCAGCGTCTGCAGAACGGCGGCCGGAATTTTCGCGTCGGTAAAGATGAAGGACAGCATCGTCGCCATGTCCGGCGCGATCATGCCCGACCCCTTGGCGATGCCGCCGATCGTGACCTCGGTATCGCCGATCATGACCCGGCGAAAAGCACCCTTGGGAAAGGTGTCGGTCGTCATGATGGCGGATGCGGCCCCCGTCCAGTCATCCGGCCCGAGCTGATCCTTCAGCGCGCCCAGGGCGTTGCGGATCCGATCGTCGGGCAGGACCTCGCCGATGACCCCCGTGGAGGCCACGAAAACCTGCGATTTGGGGCATCCAAGCACCGATGCCACCTTGTCGACCGTGCGCTGCACGGATTTTTCCCCCGCAAGACCGGTGAAAGCATTCGCGTTGCCCGCATTGACGATCAGCGCCCGCGCCCGGCCCGCTTTGGCCAAGCGCCGGTCCCAATGCACAGGCGCCGCCGCGGTCTTCGATGTCGTGAAAACGCCGGCGACCTGGGTTCCCTTTTCGAACGAGGCCAGCAGAACGTCTTTCCGCTCCTTGTATCGGAGCCCGCAGGAGCGGGCGGCGAGCAGGACGCCCGGGATAGCGGGAATATCGGGGAAGCCGGAAGGTGCTAGCGGCGAGAGCTTTGCCATCTTTTCATGATTCCGTGAGTGGAGATGCGGAATAGTTTAACGGATTAAGGGACCCGGTGGAAATCCCGTCGGCGAGCAGTGCCACACCCCCGGCCGCAGCCGGGGGCGTGAATGCGTAAAATGTTGACGCCGCTGTTTACCGGGCTGCGGGCGCCGGCTGGATACGCTTCATGCGCGGTGCGGATCCATCTGCTTCAAAACGTTCGACCTTGGCCTTTCCGGTCAGCTCCTCTACCAGCTTCTCGGCGATTTCCTGGGACATTTCCTGACCGAGACGCGCACGGCTCTCTTCAAAGCTCGGGGGCTTGGACTGGCGCCTGTCTTCCAGCTTGATCACATGCCAACCGAACGGCGATTTGACCGCCGACTTGGTGAATTCGCCTTTCGTCAGGGCGAAAGCCGCTTCCTCGAAGGGCGGGACCATCTGGCCCTTGCTGAAATAGTTCAGGTCGCCGCCATTGGCCTTGGACGGGCCGATCGATTTCTCCGCCGCCAGTTTCGCGAAATCGGCACCGCCGGTCAGTTCCTTGATGATCGCATCGGCCTCGGCCTCGGTCTTCACCAGGATGTGGCGTGCACGGATTTCCTCCTTCGTCGGAAAACTGCCGGACGTCTTGTCGTAACGGGCCTGAAGCACCTCTTCGGTGACCTTTTCCTCGATCGTCTTGGTAAGAAGCGCCTCTTCCAGCAGGCGTTCCGCGATCAGATCGACCCGCCGCTTGTATTCGTCGGTTTCGTGCAGCTTGTCCTGCCGCGCCTGCGCAGAGAGGATTTTGGTGCGGATCAGCTGATTGAGAATCGGCTGGTAAAGCTGGTCCATCGGCAGATTGCGATACTGTTCCGGCAACTGGCCGCGGGCGGCCTCGACATCGGAGCGCAGGATCTTGGCGCCGTTTACCGTGGCGACAACCGGATCGTCGGCAGGCTGGCCCGAAGCCTGGCCGGAAGATTGGGCAGTGACCGTGGACGCAAACATCATCGTCGCGACACACGCGGCCGCGAAGGTCGAAAATTTCATGGCAGTTTCCTTGTTCCTCGCGCGACCCGCATTCCTGACGAAGCCCGCGCCTGTTTTGTGTCGGGTCCTGTTTCGGGCACAATACCCTGCCCCACACCTAATTCGTACCAACGATCTGGAAATAACACGTTTTTCCCGGGAATCCAGCTATCTCTATGCCGTTTCGATTGACTTGAACACGGATGGTGCATATCTGTGCGGCAATTCCCATATATGTTAGTGTCCGGCCGCCTCGCCCGCCGCCCCGCCGGGTTCATCGGACCAAGGATTCAGAATGTTACAGTCGATTGCAAAGCGTATTTTTGGCAGCGCCAACGATAGGGAAGTCAAAAAGCTCCAGGGTCTGGTCGCGGAAGTCAATGCGCTGGAACCGGACATTGAAAAGCTGTCCGACGACCAGCTTCGGGCGCGGACCGAAGATTTCAAGAAACGCTATGCAGACGGTGAATCCCTCGACGACATGCTGGTCGAAGCCTTTGCAACTGTCCGCGAGGCCGCGAAGCGCACACTCGGCCAGCGGCATTATGACGTTCAGATGCTTGGCGGAATGGTGCTCCATCAGGGCAAGATTTCCGAAATGCGCACCGGTGAAGGCAAGACACTGGTCTCCACCCTGCCGGTCTATCTGAATGCAATCACCGGAAAAGGCGTTCATGTCGTCACCGTGAACGACTATCTCGCATCGCGCGATGCCGACTGGATGGGCGTTGTTTTCAAATTCCTCGGACTGACCGTCGGCTGTATCACGCATGGTCGGGACAACGCCGAACGCCAGGCGGCCTATGCCTGCGACGTCACATACGGCACCAATAACGAATTCGGCTTCGACTATCTGCGCGACAACATGAATTTCCGTATCGAGGAAATGGTCCAGCGCGATTTTCACTTCGCCATCGTCGATGAAGTGGACAACATCTTCATCGACGAGGCGCGGACGCCGCTGATCATTTCGGGCCCCGCGGAAGATGCCGCCGACACCTATGCGTCGATCAACAAGGTTATCCCGAAGCTGACCGAAGCGGATTTCGAGAAGGACGAAAAACAGCGGACGGTGGTTCTGACCGAAGCCGGGACCGAACGCGTCGAGGAGATTCTCGGCGAAATGGGCATGCTCGGCGGGGAGACGCTATACGACATCACCAACGTATCGCTCGTGCATCACGTCCAGCAGGCCCTGCGCGCCCATATGCTGTTCCAGCGCGATACCGATTACATCGTCAAGGACGATGCGATCGTCATCATCGACGAGTTTACCGGCCGCATGATGGAAGGCAGGCGTTTTTCGGAAGGCCTGCACCAGGCGCTGGAAGCCAAGGAAGGTGTCACCGTCCAGAACGAGAACCAGACGCTGGCGTCGATCACCTTCCAGAACTATTTCCGGCTCTATCCGAAACTCGCGGGCATGACGGGTACGGCCATGACCGAGGCCGGCGAATTCGCCGAGATTTACGGCCTTGAGGTTGTCGAAATCCCGACGAATGTACCCCAGGTCCGCATCGACGAGGACGACGAGGTCTACCGGACCACGGAAGAAAAATACCATGCCATCATGTCTGAAATCCGCGATGCCCAGAAAAAGGACCAGCCGGTGCTGGTCGGTACGGTGTCGATCGAAAAATCGGAGATGCTGTCCGAGCTCCTGAAAAAGAACAATATCGATCACCATGTGCTGAACGCGCGTTTTCACGAACAGGAAGCCTTTATCATCGCCCAGGCAGGGCGTCCCCGCGCGGTCACGATCGCGACGAACATGGCGGGTCGCGGCACCGACATTCAGCTTGGCGGCAATGTCGACATGCAGATCGAACAGCAGCTCGCCGAAGTACCCGAGGCACAGCGCGAAGCCAAACGCGCGGAACTCACCGAAAAAGTCCGGGCGGAGGCAGCGGCGGCGAAAAAGATCGTCATGGAAGCCGGCGGTCTCTACGTGATCGGTACCGAACGCCACGAAGCGCGGCGTATCGACAACCAGTTGCGCGGCCGCGCAGGACGCCAGGGCGATCCGGGCCGCTCGAAGTTCTACCTGTCGCTCGAAGACGATCTGATGCGCATCTTCGGTTCCGAACGCATCGACACCATGCTGCGCAAGCTCGGCCTTGAAGAAGGCGAAGCCATTATCCATCCGTGGATCAACAAGGCGCTGGAAAAAGCGCAGAAGAAGGTCGAGGAGCGGAACTACGAAATCCGCAAGAACCTTCTGAAATTCGACGACGTGATGAACGACCAGCGCAAGGTGATCTACGAGCAGCGCAAGGAACTGATGGTCACCGACGATGTGTCCGAAACCGTCGTCGAAATGCGCGAACAGGCGATCGACGACATCGTCACCCGCTGCATCCCCCCGAAGGCCTATGCGGAACAGTGGGACACGGACACGCTTCACGAGGAATCGATCCGGATTCTCGGTCTGGATCTCCCGATCAAGGAATGGGCGGCGGAAGAAGGCATCGCCGACGAGGAAATCCGCGAGCGCCTGATGAAGGCATCCGCCAGCAAGATGGCCGCCAAAACCGCGAACTACGGCGCGGAACTGATGCGCATGGCCGAGAAAAGCCTGCTTCTGCAGTTGCTCGATCAGGCATGGAAAGAGCACCTGCTGGCGCTCGACCACCTTCGTCAGGGCATCGGACTGCGCGCTTACGGGCAGAAAGACCCGCTGAACGAATACAAGCGCGAAGCCTTCAACATGTTTGAAGAAATGCTCAACAGCCTGCGCGAAACCGTCACCTCGGTCATGTGCCATCTGGAACTGTCCATCGATGCCCAGGAACTGGCGGCGATGGAAGAGGCGGAGTACGCCAGCCAGGAAATGCACGAAACGCGGACGGACCCGGCCTTCGCCGATGACGGCACCAAAGGATCCGGCAACAGGGGACAGGGGATGCACCCGGCAGCCGTTATGCAGCCTGCGGGTGCCAACGTCCTGTCAGCCAGCACCGACCCGGCAGACGCGCCGCCCGGATGGGTGCTCGACAAAGGTCTCGGCCGCTGGGTCGACCCCGGCGATCCGGAAACATGGGGCAAGGTGCCGCGGAATGCAGTCTGTCCCTGCGGGTCCGGCAAGAAATTCAAACACTGCCACGGCAAGGTCTGAGCCGCCGCCGGCGACTGAAAGCTGACCGAAACCCGGATCTATCCCGGCATTCGCCCCTGCGGGTGATTACAGTCCCGCCGTATCGCCCATTTTGAGGAATTTTTCGCGCCGTTGCTGGCGAAGCACCGCGCCGTCCAGCCCCTGCAGGCTGACGAGACTGTTTCGAATGGCCTTGCCTGCCGCGGTAATCGCGGCGTCGCGGTCTCGATGGGCCGCGCCTACCGGTTCCGGAATGACCTCATCGATCACACCCAGCGCCAGCAGATCCTGCGCCGTCAGCTTCAGCGCATTTGCCGCGTCGGTCGCATGACCGCCATCGCGCCACAGAATAGATGCACAGCCTTCCGGTGAAATCACCGAATAGACCGAATGTTCGAGCATCAGAACCCGATTGGCCGCAGCAATCGCGATGGCGCCGCCAGATCCGCCTTCGCCGATCACCAGGCTGACGATCGGCACCGTCAGTTCGAGGCAGACTTCGATGGATCTCGCGATGGCCTGGGCCTGGCCGCGTTCTTCCGCCCCGATCCCGGGATAGGCGCCGGCGGTATCGACAAACGTCAAGACCGGCAGGCCAAACCGTTCCGCCAGATGCATCAACCGCTGCGCCTTGCGATACCCTTCAGGCCGCGCCATGCCGAAGTTATGCTTCACGCGGGACTCCGTATCGTGGCCTTTTTCCTGTCCGATAACGACGACCGAGCGGCCTTCAAACCGGCCAAGCCCGCCGATAATGGCATTATCTTCCGCGTAGCCGCGGTCGCCCGCGAGGGGCGTAAAATCCGTGATCAGGCCTTTGACATAATCGAGGCAATGCGGTCGTCCGGGGTGGCGGGCGACCTGGACTTTCTGCCACGCGGTGAGTTTTGCGTAAGTCTGGCCGAGCTGGCGGTCGACCCGGGTCTGCAGCCGCTCGACCTCGTCAACGATGCTGATCTCGCCGTCGTCGCTCAGATGGCGCAGTTCTTCGATCTTGCCCTCGAGCTCGGCGATCGGTTTTTCGAAATCGAGAAATGTGTGCACGCGCGTTTCAGCCATTTTCAGATCCGTATGCCTGACAGGGGATGTACATCCTGTACCAGCGATTTGAGGCGCTGGTCCAGCACATGGGTGTAAATTTGTGTGGTCGAAATGTCGGAATGTCCAAGCATCTGCTGCACGCTGCGCAGATCGGCCCCGTTCGCAAGCAGGTGCGTTGCGAAAGCATGCCGCAGCACATGCGGCGACACCCGTGCCGGGTCGAGACCGGCCGCAAGAGCGATTTCCCGCAGCTGTTTTGCGAATCCGTCCCGTGTGACATGCCCGTCGGCGGCGCGCGACGGAAACAGCCAGGGCACGGACTTGTTCTTTTTACCCAGCAACGACTGACGCAGCGGAAGCCAGTCATCGATCGCCCGGCGGGCTTCGTCGCCCAGCGGGACAAGGCGTTCCTTGCCGCCCTTGCCGCGAACGGTCACGATCCGGCCATCCCTTGACAGCGACGACAGGCGCAGACCGACCAGTTCGGAGACGCGCAGACCCGTCGCATAGAGGATTTCGAGCAGCGCGCGCAACCGGGCGCCCCGCCATCCGCCGATCTCTCCCGCCGCCGCGAGCAGGGCGCCGACCTCGTCGAAATGCAGCACCTTCGGCAGAGGCCTCCCCAGCCGGGGCGCATCGACGGTCGAGGTGGGATCGTCCGTCCGATGGCCCTCAAGGACCAGAAAACCGTGGAACTGGCGAACGGTGGATAGTTTTCGCGCCTGTGTGCGGGCGGCGAGGCCGTCCGCCGAGAGGTCCGCGAGGAAACGGCGTACCGTTTCCGGGGTCGCAGACTCGCCGTCCTGTCCGGCACCGCCGAGGAATTCCAGATAGCGCGTCAGATCCCGGCGGTAGGCATCGGATGTGTTTTGGGATGCGCCGCGTTCCGCGACCATCATCTCCAGAAAGGCGCCCAGGTGCCGGAATTCCGGGGTTCCCGTCAAAGGCCCGCCGCCATGGCCGTTTCCACGGCGATCCGCCGCGCCTCGGACGGCAGCCCGACCCGCCGTAGCGCCACGATCATGCGGGCGGCATCGCCCAGGCTCAGCCCCTTGTCACCAGCATCCCCCGCACCGACGGTGGCGAGCAATACGGTCCCGCCGAGCCGGAAATCCGTCGATGCCGTCTCGATGCTTTGCGTCCAGACCCCGTTCAGTCCGTTTCCATCCGCACCGGCGAACGGACGGTCGAGCAGGGACTGCCATAAATCGGCGGGCACATCCCTGCCCGTCGCTTCCAGCAGGGTATAGAAAGCCGCCGCCTGGCGGGGAGCCGCCTGCGCATCGGCCTGACGAAGCGCCTCGAACCATCGCCGCAGCCGCGCCGGATCCATAGGCACGGCACTCGCCGGCAGGGCACCCCCGGGGGTCTGCGGAGGCGCGACAGAGGCTGTCACGCCGCTGTTTCCGGTATCGTCACTTTGCGGAGCTGCATCGGACCGTTCGGCCGGCGCCCCGTCACCGGGCAGGCGGTCAGCAAGAACGGCGAGCGGCCAGAGCGCGGATTCCGCATCGCGCGCTTCTTCGATACGGTCGCTGTCGGCCGCGGCAATCGAATACCAGGCCAGCGCCCGGTCGTTGACGCCTGCCGCGAAAAGCACCCGCGCCGCGTCTTTGGCAAACCACAATAATTCTACTGCGGGTTCCAGCCCCGCGACGACAGGAACGCTGGCGCCTGAAATCTCGGCATAACCTTCGCGTTCCTTTCCAAGCTCCCACGCCCGGCGCAGAACCTCCGCCTTGGCCAGTGCAACGCTGTGCCCGGCCGCTGTTCTTATCAGCAGGGCACGTGTCCGCGGCGTCCAGTTCTCTTCCGCGGCCGAAATCGGACCGGATAATTCCGCCTTGCTGAACGGGATGCTGGAATACAGGCGCAGTATCTCGTCGCCACTGAGCGCGCCGATCCGGTGTGCTTTTTCCGCCGCGACAAGGCGAACGTCCAGCGCCGCGTTCGGCGCAAGCGCCACTGCACGCAGGACCGCCGCCCGGGAGGTATGAACGATCTCCGCCGGGAACCGGAATCCGGCGGCCCGCATCATCGACAAATGCAACGCCGACGGGGCCGTCAGCGGGGGGCCGTCGCCAGCCTTCACGCCAGCGAGTGCATCGATAGCGGCGAAAAAGACTTTCTCGATCTCGCTTTCCCGCTCGCGAAGGAGATCCGCAATCAGTGCAGCCCGGGCATGCGCACCCGACAGGGCGAGACAGAACGCCTGTGCCTGGGACCAGTACAGGCCGGAATAATCGCGTATCGCGTTCTGGACCGCCGTGCAGGCATCGGCGTTGTTGTTTTCGAAATACAATGCTTCGATCCGGGTGCGCGCCAGCGCTTCGTCGCGCCGTTCATCCGGGGTTATTTTCAGGAGGGCGAGCGCATTGCCGATATCCCCCATCGCGAGCAGGCGGTCGACCCGCAGCGCGACGAAGCTCGCATCAAGCGGTTTGCCGACCGGCACGCTCGCCTGTGAAACAAGCAATCGCCGGGCCATATCGCGCAGGGTGGCCGAACCAAGCCCCGTCGGCATCCGCGGCATCAGGGCACGGACGACGGGC
>JAYOMI010000022.1:9473-29647 GCA_038120765.1 Rhodospirillaceae bacterium | reverse complement strand
ACGCCGATCAAGCCGATCGCGTCAGGGTCAACGGTCTCCAGCCTGTTGACCGTGATCCCCCCCTCGTCGAACGGGCGCGGCGCAACGGTGATGCCGGGCGGCGGCCGGACGACAGGGGTATTTTCCGCCGCCGGACGCGCGCCCGGCGCAGGTTCAGGTGTTTCACGGGCCGGTGCCGGTGTTTCGATCACCGGCGTCGGCCGGCGCAACTGGAGCTGGGCCGACACGGTGGAGGGCACAATAATCGCCAGTACGCACAGGCCCGCAATCGCAGGAAAGATAGCCATGCTCAGGGGGCTTGCCAGTGCCTGATCCCTAGCGCGGGAAGCGGTCATTCGGAATGGTTCTTTCGATTTCCGTCGCCGGAACGGGTATTTCCCATGTCGCGAGAAACAGCCCGCCGCCGACAAGCACCAGCAGAGCGGCGACAATAATAATGGATGCGAGTTTTTTCATGCAGGCGCGACCCTGTCCCGTTTTGTGATTCGCCGCCAGTCCCAATCGCCGACACACGACCTTCCCGGGTTAGCCATACAACTGGCGACACGAACGATATTTCGTCGTATATTCAGGAGGTAATGGATATTTGTGGCGATTTCGAGGCAGTCTACAGACTGTCGGAAAAGCTTTCAACGTCGCTCTCGGCAAACCCGCCCGGCAAGCGCGGTCTGAAAGCCGGCATTAATATATCTTTAGCAAATACCGTCTTCCCTCATCGGCTTTGATGTCATGTCTGCGCAGAATATATCGAAAAAAGATCCCGCGAAGATCGTTTCCCCGGCTAAATCCATCGTTCTCGTCGGGCTGATGGGGGCCGGAAAAACCTGTATCGGCACACGGCTTGCCCGGAAACTCGGCATGGGGTTTGTCGATGCGGACGACGAAATCGAAATGGCGGCGGGCTGCACGATCGAGGAAATCTTCGACCAGTACGGCGAACAGGCTTTTCGCGACGGAGAACGCCGCGTGATCGCGCGCCTGCTGGAAGGCGAACCGCTTGTGGTAGCCACCGGCGGCGGCGCATTCGTCAATCCCGAGACGCGCGAGAACGTCCGCAGGAAGGGGATTTCGGTCTGGCTCAAGGCGGATGTCGACGTGCTCCTGCAGCGGGTATCGCGGCGCAATAACAGGCCCCTGCTGAAAAACGGCGACAAACGCGAGACCCTGGAACGGCTGATCGACGAGAGATACCCGGCCTATGCCGAAGCCGACCTCACCGTCGAATCCGGCAGCGATTCGCCGGATATCACGGTCGCGAAGGTGATAGAGGCCCTGAAGACTCTCGACGATGCGCGACCCACCGAGGCCGCGGCAGAATGACCGGATATAAAGACGCGCTGCGGCTCGACCTTGGCGATCGCTCGTATGATATCGCTGTCGGCGATGGCGTTCTGGAGACGGCAGGGACGGCAATCCGCGCAGCGGCGGGAAACGGCAAATGCTGGATCGTCACGGACGAGACGGTCGCTGCCGGATATCTGGCACCCCTTGAAGAATCCATGAAGGCCGCAGGACTCTCCGCACGGACCATTATCCTCGCGCCGGGCGAAGGCTCCAAAAGCTTCACGACGCTCGAGAGCGTCGTCAATACCGTGCTGGACGGCGCACCGGAGCGTTCATCGACGCTGATCGCCCTCGGCGGCGGCGTTATCGGCGACCTTACCGGCTTTGCGGCGAGCATCATTCTGCGCGGCATAAATTTCGTGCAGATCCCGACCACCCTGCTGGCCCAGGTCGACAGCTCCGTCGGGGGGAAAACCGGCATAAATACCCGTCACGGCAAGAACCTCGCCGGCGCTTTCTACCAGCCGAAACTGGTGATTGCCGATACTGCCGTTCTGGACACGCTGCCGGGCCGGGAATTGCTGGCCGGATACGCCGAAGTCCTGAAATACGGACTGATACGCGATGCCGGTTTTTTTGACTGGCTGGAGCAGAACGGCCCCGCGGTGCTCGACGGCGACGGCGATGCGCGGGCCCATGCGGTCCGCGAGAGCTGCACGGCCAAAGCCGCCGTCGTCGCCGAGGACGAGCGCGAAAACGGGGTTCGGGCATTGCTCAATTTCGGGCACACGTTCGGGCATGCGCTGGAAGCGGAAACCGGGTTCGGCGCGGAACTGCTGCATGGCGAAGCGGTGGCCATCGGCATGATCATGGCGCTGGAGCTGTCGGCGATGCTGGATTTGTGTCCGGCGGCCGATGTGGACCGTGTACGACGGCACTATGCCGCAACCGGCCTGCCGATGACGGTGCCAACCGCCCAGAATCGCCGCTGGGACCCCGCCACGCTGATCCGCCACATGGGCCACGACAAGAAGGTTCAGGACGGCAAGGTGACGTTCATCCTCGCCCGCGGCATCGGCGGCGCCTTTGTTGCCCGGGACGTCAATCTCGACGATGTCGAGCGCCTGCTCGATCGGGCAGTAGCGGCATGATTTCTGGAAATACCCGGAAATTGGGTGATATCGTCTCTGACGAGACACCCCCGGTCAATCGACAACTGAAAGAAGCGGACGCTACCCACTGATGGAAATCGCAACCCTTGCCACAATCGGCGGCATCGCCGTTCTTCTTGTCCTATCTGCTTTCTTTTCCAGTTCGGAAACGGCGCTGACGGCTGCCTCGCGGCCCCGGATGCATCTCCTTGAAGCCAAGGGCGACAAGCGGGCCAAGCTGGTGAACCGGCTGCGGAGCGATCAGGACAACATGATCGGCACGATCCTGCTGGGCAACAATCTGGTCAATATTCTCGCCTCGGCATTGGCGACCAGTGTGCTGATCAGCCTGTTCGGCGAGACCGGCGTGGTCTACGCGACCGTCGCGATGACGCTGCTGGTGCTCATTTTCGGCGAAATTCTGCCCAAGACATACGCGTTCCGGCATGCCGACAAGCTGGCGCTGACCATCGCGCCGACATTCCTGCTGCTGGTCCGTCTGCTGGGTCCCGTGATGTCGTCCATTCAGTATGTGATCCGGGGCGTCCAACGCATCTTCGGCGTCAAGTTCGACAGCGACCAGGAATGGAGTGCCACGGTAGAGGAACTTCGCGGCGCCATCGAGCTGCATCGCGGCGGCGGTGCCATGGCACGGCACGAGCGCGCGATGCTGCACAGCATCCTCGATCTCGCGGATGTCGATGTGGAGATGGTGATGCATCACCGCCGCGACATATTCATGATCGATTCGTCGCTGCCGACCAGAAAGATCGTCGAGGAAGCGCTGGAAAGCCCCTATACCCGGATCCCGCTGTGGCGGGGTACGCCGGATAACATTATCGGCGTTATGCACGCAAAGGCGATGCTGCGCGAGGTGCACGCCCATACCGGCGATCTGGATGCGCTGGACCTGGACAAAATCGCCACGCCGCCCTGGTTCATTCCGGAATCCACAACCCTGCTGGATCAGCTGCATGCCTTTCGCCGCCGGCGCGAGCACTTTGCGCTGGTCGTGGACGAATACGGCGCACTGATGGGCGTTGTCACGCTGGAAGACATTCTGGAAGAAATCGTCGGCGATATTTCAGACGAGCACGACGTCGTTCCCATCGGCGTCCGTCCGCAGCGCGATGGTTCCTATCTGATCTCCGGCGGCGTTACCGTTCGCGACCTCAACCGCCGCTTCGGCTGGGACCTGCCCGACCAGGAGGCCGCGACCCTCGCAGGCCTGGTCATTCACGAATCCAAGGTCATTCCGCAGGTCGGCCAGATTTTCCATTTTCACGGCTTCCGCTTCCAGGTCGCACGGCGTCAACGCAACCGGATCACGTCGGTGCGGGTGACCAAGCTAAGCGACGTCGAGGAAGATGCCGCGGAATGAGCGGTCTGGCAGCCTGACAGGCAATATACGATCCACGGCAGTCAAATCCGGGTACATACACAAATTCGGGTACATACAAAGGAGCAGCGGACATGCCGCTAAGCGAAGTCACCGTCGAGCGGGACCCAATACATACCCGCGCCATCGAATGCCGCAGCTATCGCCGCGCAGACGGGCTCTGGGATATCGAAGGGCACCTGACGGATATAAAGGCCTACCCGTTCCTGAACAGCTTTCGCGGCGAAGTCCTGCCGGGTGAACCCCTGCACGACATGTGGATACGATTGACCGTGGACCGGGAATTCATCGTGCGGAATGTCGAAGCGGTCACCGATGCGGGGCCTTATGCGCTGTGTCCGGCGATCCTGCCGTCCTTCCAGAAACTCAAAGGGCTTAAAATCGGCGCCGGCTGGAACCGCAGGGTGCGGGAGCATCTGGGCGGCGCTTTGGGCTGCGCGCATCTGGTGGATATGCTGAAACCGATTGCGACGGTCGCATTTCACACCGTCCGCTGGTCCGATTCAGCGCCTGACGACGGAGAAACGGTTGAAAAGACCGAACCGCAGAAAGTAGGCCGCCCGCCCGTGAACACCTGTCATGTATGGGCCGCGGACGGCGACCTGATCCGGACCGAACATCCGGAATTCTATATCGGCGAATGACAGAAAATCATGGGGTGGATATCGTTTTAGCGCCCCAGGAACACGCCAGTTCACGGTGGAGACGCCTGCACGGAAAGGGCATGTACCGGGCCGGCGAGTTCTTCGCGAAGGATGTCGTACACCAGCCGTTGGCGGTCTACCCTGCTGCAATCGGCGAAGGCATCCGAGACGACTTCAACCCTGAAATGTGTCTCACCCTCAGGCCGGGCGCCGACATGGCCCGCATGAAGATGGGATTCGTCGATCACCTTCAACGATGTCGGCGCAAACGCCTCGTTCAGCTTGCGTTCGATATCCTGCGCGACAGACATTCAGATCGTTCCTCCGGATTTGTGCGTTGCAGACAGGAAATACCCCGTAACGGACCAAAACGCACGTCCTTGCATGGGTAATTTGCGGCGATCATACTGGTGGGATGTCTGAAAAGAACCATATGGCCGGCGCGCCCGGGGCCATGCCGGGCAGCCCGTCCGGCACGCGTCCTCTGCGGGAGTCCGTGCGCGGCACCGGCAAGGCTTCTGCCAGCAAGGCGGGCGGAAAGTCCGGCGGGAACTCCGGCAGCGCCGCGGACGACGCCGTAAAACTGGCAGCCTGCGACCATCCGGACTGTCAGGCCCCGGGAGAGTTCCGGGCACCACGCTCGCGAACGGAATTGACCCGGTTTTACTGGTTCTGCCTGGAACATGTCCGGGAATACAACGCGGCCTGGAACTACTATGCCGATATGGACGAGGCGGCGATCGAGGCCGAGATTCGCAAGGATATCGTCTGGCAACGGCCGACCTGGCCCCTTGGCACGCGGCCCGGCGCCAGCGGCGCGCCGTTCTACGATCCGCTGAGCCTGCTCGGAGACGGCGCGACCGATCCAAAGGCCGACCGCGAGGCCCGGGTTCAGATGCAAAACCTGACCGGCGCCGAGCGCGATGCCCTGTCCGTTCTGGGACTGGTTGCACCAATCACCAAAGCCGATATAAAACAACGGTACAAGATACTTGCGAAAACGTTGCACCCGGATGCGAACGGGGGCGACAAGAGGGCCGAAGACCGGCTAAAGTCGGTCAATCATGCCTATACGACACTTAGGGACAGCGAGCGCCTGAGGTAGCGCGGCTCGCTTTAATTTATGCTTACGCTGAAGGAACGGAGTTGAATGGCTTCCAAGACCCAAAATATTGTCGCCGATCTCAGTGAAATCGACCTGCCGGATACCACGGTCTCCGCGCGCGACGTTTTCGACATGGATATCGATATGGAGGTTCCGGCCTTCACGAAGAGAACCGAACATGTGCCGGATCTCGACGACACCTATTGTTTCGATCACGACACCACGCTGGCGATCCTGGTTGCCTTTGCGCATAACCGTCGTCTGCTGATCCAGGGGTTCCACGGTACCGGCAAGTCCACCCATATCGAACAGGTCGCCGCCCGCCTGAACTGGCCGTGTATCCGCATCAACCTCGACAGCCATATCAGCCGTATCGATCTGATCGGCAAAGACGCGATAGTCGTCAAGGACGGTATGCAGATCACGGAATTCCGGGACGGCATTCTTCCCTGGGCGCTGCAGAGCCCGATCGCCCTGGTGTTTGACGAATACGATGCGGGCCGCCCCGATGTCATGTTCGTCATCCAGCGTGTGCTCGAACGCGACGGCAAGATGACCCTTCTGGACCAGAACCGCGTTCTGCGCCCCCATCCCGCGTTCCGCCTTCTGGCGACGGCGAATACCGTCGGCCTCGGCGACACGACCGGCCTGTATCACGGCACGCAGCAGATCAACCAGGGCCAGCTTGACCGCTGGAACCTGGTGACGACGCTGAACTACCTGCCGCATGATCAGGAAACCGCGATCGTGCTGGCGAAAAGCCCGTTCTTCAACAAGGACGACGCGGGCCGCCAGGAAGTCGCATCGATGGTGCGCGTGGCCGATCTGTCCCGCGCCGGGTTCATGGCAGGCGATATTTCGACCGTTATGTCGCCCCGGACAGTGATCACCTGGGCCGAGAACACCCAACTGTTCGGTGACCGGGCCACCGCCTTCCGGATGACGTTCCTCAACAAGTGCGACGAGCTCGAACGGACGACGGTTGCGGAATATTATCAGCGTTGCTTCGGCGAGGAACTGCCGGAACTAAAAGCCACGAAGACAGCGGCTTAAGACGCAGATGAGCGACGATCAGCCGGCTGAAGAGTTTCGCCGCGTAACGGCGGCCGCCATGCGCGCCATCGCCGAGCGTGAAGACATCACGCTTGTCTATGGGTCTGAAGCGCGGCTGGTCGATAATCAGGCCCGACTGCCGGTGCCGTCCCGCGACTTTACCGATGCGGAGGTCGCCGCTCTTCGCGGCGAGGCGGACGCGATGGCACTTCGCCTCCGCTTTCACGACGAAGCGATCCACTCCTCCCGTGCGCCGCAGGGCGAGAACGCCCGTTCGGTATTCGAATCGCTCGAGCGGGTCCGCTGCGAGGCGCTGGGTGCGCGGATGATGGCGGGGGTCGCAACCAACCTGCGCGCAGCCCTCGAGGAAAGATGCGACGCATTCGGCTATACCCGGGTGAACGTGCGGGACGACGCCCCGCTCTCCGAAGCGATCGGCCTGATGGTTCGCGAAAAGCTGACCGGCGAGAAATTGCCCGAAGGCGGCGAGCAGCTTGTCAGCCTTTGGCGCGACTGGGTCAACGACAAGGTCGATACCGATTTCGACAAGCTTGCAGACTGCATCGACGATCAGGAAGCCTACGCGGCGGCACTCACCGATTTGCTGGTGGAGCTCGAACTGATCGATGAACAGTCCGAGGCCACGGAACAGCAGGAAGGCGAGCAGGGCGAAGACGCCGAAGAACAGGACGCCGAGGACGCCGATTCCGAAGACGCCGATATGGAAGGCGTGTCCGCCGAAATGAGCGGCTCCGAATCCTCCGAGATGGAAGATATGGATGTCGAGGACGGCGACGAATCCATGTCCGAGCAGGGCCAGGAAGAAATGATGCCCGGCACCGGCGACGAGGACGGCGAACAGTCCGAACATCAGCGGCGCCCCGACGGCGGTGGACCGGGCGGACAACGCGAACCGATGTACAAGCCCTATACGGTCGAATTCGACGAGGTGGTGGAAGCCCAAGATCTCTGCGACCCGGACGAGCTTGCCCGTCTGCGTCATCATCTGGATCAGCAGCTTGCCAATCTTCAGGGCATTATCGGGCGTCTGGCCAACCGGCTGCAGCGCCGCCTGCTGGCGCAGCAATCGCGCTCCTGGGAATTCGACCTTGAGGAAGGCATTCTCGATGCGGGCCGTCTGGTCCGGGTCGTCACGAACCCGATGCACCCTCTGTCCTACAAGGTGGAAAAGGAAACCGAGTTCCGCGATACGGTCGTCACATTGCTGATCGACAATTCGGGCTCCATGCGGGGCCGGCCGATCACGGTTGCCGCGATGAGCGCCGATATACTGGCGCGGACCCTGGAACGCTGCGGCGTGAAGGTCGAGATCCTGGGCTTTACCACACGCGCCTGGAAAGGCGGGCAGGCGCGCGAACGCTGGCTTGCCGACGGCAAGCCGTCGAATCCCGGCCGGCTGAACGATCTGCGCCATATCGTCTTCAAGGCGGCGGATGCGCCCTGGCGCCGGTCCCGCAAATCCCTCGGCCTGATGCTGCGGGAAGGCCTGCTGAAGGAAAACATCGATGGCGAGGCCCTGCTCTGGGCCCATAGCCGGATGGTCAACCGGCCCGAACAACGCAAAATCCTGATGGTGATCTCGGATGGCGCCCCGGTCGACGATTCGACCCTTTCTGTCAATCCGGGCAATTATCTCGAACGCCACCTGCGGGACGTCATCAAGACGCTCGAATCCCACGCCGATGTGCAACTGACGGCGATCGGCATCGGCCATGACGTGACGCGGTATTACGACCGCGCGGTGACGATCATGGACGCCGAACAGCTCGGCGGCACCATGATGGACCGGCTGGCAGAACTCTTCGATGACGATATATCGCCGGGCGGCGCCCGTTCCCGCCGCAGGAAGCGCGCCGCCTGATACGCCGTATCCGGGTATCAGGTCGGCGTGGAGTCATCGGGAGGTGCAAACGTTTCGCGTACTCACTATGATCGCGCACCGCTAGCCATTCATTCTGCAGAATCCGGAGTTTGACCATGTCTGAAGAACAAGCCCTTGCCGACGCACGCAGCCGCATCACCGACTACCGCAACAGAATAAAGTCCCTCGACGACAACGCTGTCGACCTGATGTTCCGCGAAGCGCGCAATCACAATGCGTGGCAGGACAAAGACGTCTCCGACGATCAGCTGTGCGAAATCTGGGACCTGATGAAATTCGGCTCCACCAGCGCCAATACCCTGCCGGCCCGCCTGATCTTTATCCGCTCGGCCGAAGCGAAAGAGCGTCTCAGGCCCTGCCTGATGCCGGCCAATGTCGACAAGACAATGGCGGCGCCTGTCACGGCCCTGCTTGCCTACGATCTCGAATTCTTTACCGATTTCGCCAAGCTGTACCCGATCCGCCCGGAAATGGCCGACATGTACAGTTCCGATCCCGCCCGGGCAGAGAAATTCGCATTCCAGCAGAGTACCCTTCAGGGCGCTTATCTGATCATGGCGATCCGTGCCGTCGGTCTCGACGCGGGCGCAATGGGCGGCTTCAATACCGACGCGGCGGATGCCGAATTCCTCAGCGGCAAGAACTGGAAATCCAACTTCCTCTGCAATATCGGCTATGGCGATCTCGAAGGGATCAAGGGGCCGCGGCTATACCGCTACGGTTTCGACGAGGTCTGCGAAATAATTTAGGCCCCGGCAGGGGAGCATGGGGCAGGAGAACATGGTAATGACAGCCCTTCTCGATTTCCTGTCCCGCAACCTCCGGCTCCTCGGCGCCCTGGCGGTGCTGGTCTGTGTCGTCACCTGGTGGATCGATCTGTTGGGGCTGGTGCATGAATGCGTCTATTGCCGCACACAGCGGACGGCGATCGGGCTTGTCGGGCTCATCATGCTGCTGCCCGACCCGCGCCGCTGGTGGCTGCGCTACCCTGCGCTGTGCATCGGCTTTCTGGGCGCCCATGTCGCCGCCGCCCAGATCTTCCTCGTCATACGCAACCTGAACGCGGGCGAGCCGTCAAATCCGGTGAACATGATACTCGCGGCGGGCGCACTGGGGATCCTGATCGGTCAGGCGCTGTTACTGTTCATGCCGCCGAAACGCCCGATGTAACCAGCAGGGATCGGACACAAGACAGCCGGATACAAAAAGGCCCGCTATAAAGCGGGCCTTTTTTAACTCTGTGGCGCGCCCGTCAGGCGGCGGCCATTGCTTTCTTGACCTTGCGCTTGAGCGCCAGGGCGTCTTCGGGAAGCTTGAGATCACTGGTCCCCAGCAGATAGGCATCCAGCCCGCCCTTGTGCTCGATCGTGCGGATCGCGCTGGCGGACAGACGCAGGCGAACGACTTCACCCAGGGCATCCGACAAAAGCGACGTCACCTGCAGATTGGGCAGGAAACGGCGGCGGGTCTTGTTGTGCGCATGGCTGACATTGTTGCCGGCCAGCACGCCTTTACCCGTCATGGTGCATCTTCTGGACATGATCTCATTCCCGCAAATTCTTGATTAAACACGTAAAACGGACCTTATGGGGTCCGGAAAGCGCAAAGTTTTAGTCGTCCCGGGCGTTTACGTCAAGGTTTTTGGCCAGGTTCTTCCGGTTCTCCGATGGTTATCTCCGCAGACCGCCGGACGGCGACAAAACGGCTGAAAACCGCCATACCGACCATCACGACCGCTCCGACGTAAAAGGGCCAGTGCACGCCGAGCGCGGCGAAAGCCACACCGGCAAGCGCCGGGCCGCCGATGCGTCCGAATCCGCCGAAGGCCTGACCGACCCCGAGAACCCGCCCCCGGCTGTCCGCATCTGCAAATTGGGACAGCAGGCTGCTCAGGGACGCGTTGGTTGCCGAGGTGCCGAAGATCATCAGCAGCGCGCCGAGATAGAGTTCGACCTCGGACGAGGCCAGCGGCAGCCACAGAACGCCGAGGCCGAGCGAAACCGCGCCTGTCGTGATCAGATTCCGTTCGCCGAACCGGACCGCCATCCGGCCGACCACGAACCATTGCAGCGTCATGTGACACAACCCCATCCACGCATAGAACAACCCGTTCTGATGCGGCCCCCAGCCCCATACACGTTCCGACCAGAGCACGATGATGACCTCGACGCCGGCAAAGACAAACGGCGTGCAGAACATCAGGCACAGGACGAGACGGGTCTGCGGTTTCGAAAAGACGGCGACCCAGCTGCACAGCCCCGGCATCATACGGGCGCGTGATTTCTGTTCGGCCGATACCGTCTCGCGGACAAGGAAGATCGCAAGCACGAAAGCGATGGCGGAAAAAGTGGCGGCGGCAAGATAGGGCGACAGGAAATCCGGGTTTGTCGTGTCGCTGCCGCCCAGCAGCCCGCCGATCGCCGGCCCGGCGACAAAGCCCAGCCCGGCGGCCCCCGATAACCGCGCGATGGCGCGCGTGCGTTCCTCCGGTGTCGTGAGGTCCGCAATCAGCGCGTGGGCGACGCTCATATTGGCCGCCATGGCCCCGCCGAAGAACCGGGCGACGAACAGCATCCAGAGAGACGAGCTGAAGGCGAGCAGGAAATAGGCGCAGAACGTCCCGCCAATGGTGAAAAGCAATACCGGCTTGCGCCCGATCCGGTCGCTCAGCCACCCCCAGAAGGGCCCGAACATGGATTGCGCCAGCGTGTAGCTGACAGCGACCAGCGTGACGATTTCCGGCGTCGCGCCGAACTGCTGCGCATAAAGCGGCAATAACGGCAGCACGATGCCGAACCCGACCATGTCGACGAAAACGGTGAAAATCAGTGCGTACACGAACGGGGCTTTGCCATGTCAGGGGCCGGACTGTCCAGCGATGTTTTGCACCGTGACGTCGTGACGCGCGAAACCGGCTGGATTTAACGGACCTAATTCAGCCACCCGACAGCACGGGCAAGCATCAGGTAGAGTTTGCCGATATCTGCCGACAGCAAGGTAGAGCTCAGTAAATTTTCCGGATCGCTCTCATTGGCTTCGGAGAGCAGTTTTTGAAAATGATAGAGGTAGCGCTGCACATAGCGTCGGAACTCCTCGTCGTCTTCGTACTTTGAGCTCATCACGCCGCGCGTCCAGCGCTCATCGTCGGAGATGATGCCGCGGACGAAAATGCCCCGGTCACCCTTGGAATATTTGGACCACAGCTTCTAAGATTTCTCGCTGTCCATCGGCCGCTTCAGATCGATCGCGGTCGAATACAGTTCCTCGATCACTAACCTGGAGGCTCGCAGGAACATATCGCGGCGGGAGTCGAAAGCGTTCCGGCGAATAATCGCGGCATGATTTTTGGCCTCGTTCGATGCGGACATCAGCGTTTCAGCCTGGCGGGAGAAAACATTCCCGACCTTGGACGCGTTTTCCGACACTGCGAGGAAAATAGCACCTCGACGCAAGCAAGCAGATCAGCGCCACTTCAGTACGATCGGATCACCACACAAAGGACGGTATCGATGCGGCGGGGACGGCTTTCCAACGGGATGCGAGGGACGCGACAACATCCGCTTTCGGAGGGTTCCCCAGTTCCTCACCATGGATGCCGCCGACAACCAGGATAGGATCGACGCCAGCGTTCTGCGCGCCCGCGAGATCAGTCCGGAAAGAATCTCCGACGGCCGCAATACGTGCCTTGTCGAAACCCGACAGGACCCGGAAGCAGTACTCATAGATTTCGGCCCTGGGCTTGCCGAACCAGCGCACGGAACCGCCAAGCTCTTCATACCGGAGCGCGAGCGCGCCGGCGCAGACAAGTTTCCGGCCGTCGCGCACCACTTCGAGATCGGGATTGGCACATATCATCGGCAGGCCGAGTTCCGCGCCCTTCGCCAGCTTGTCCTCGTAATCCGCGACGGTTTCGCCGTCTATCCAGGGCCCGGTATTGACGATCAGGTCGGCGTCCTCGAGACGGTCGGTCTGGTCCCAGTCCAGCCCCTCGAAAAGATTGCGGTCGCGCTCCGGACCGATATGGATGCAGCGGTTGCCGATCGGGGCGTAAAACGGCGCCGAGCGCTCCTTGAGGTCAAGAAACGTCGCTTCGCCGGAGGAAAGGATATGGCGGCAGAACGATTCCGGCATGCCCATGGCAATCATCGATTCTGCGACGGCCGCGCTGCGCCGCGGCGCATTTGTCAGCATGACGAAGGGCTTCCCGGCCGCCGTCAGATGTTCCAGCGTATCGACCGCGCCGGGATACAGCTTGACCCCGTCATGCAGCACGCCCCAAACATCCAGAATGAACGCACCGTAGCGCCCGGCGATTGCCGCCATCCCGTCAAAGTGAGGAATCGCAAAGCTTTCAGTATATAATTCAGCCATAACTGCGATCTACACGGTTTATATTACCGGGTAAAGACAGGGATGGGGCCACCCGAACCTGCGCAACAATCCCGACCGCCCTGTCCGCGATGTGAAAACCTCCCCTGCGCCGGAACA
This sequence comes from Rhodospirillaceae bacterium, assembly GCA_038120765.1. GTDB lineage: Bacteria > Pseudomonadota > Alphaproteobacteria > MPNO01 > UBA830 > CAXBCP01. The sequence goes on along the minus strand of JAYOMI010000022.1, from coordinate 16,620 downwards.
AGCCTCCCGGAACAGTTCAATAAAATTAACCGTGATCCAGCATCAGGCGTCGCGATTCTTTACGGATTCAAGACCGGCAACAGGAATTTATTTCACAATACATTGAATTTAATAAGATTTTTAGGTTGGCACGGATATTGCTCGGTATCTCTCGCTCACACTTACGTGAGCATGGGATTTAACAGTTTGAGTTTTCCGATCCCCGGATCGTAGTTCAGGAGCCTGGTAATGCGTTATTCGTTGAAACCTCTCGTTTTCGCCACCACCCTCGGCCTTGGCGTCGCCTTGTCGGCCGCCTCGGCCTCCGCGATCACGATTGACGGTGATCTGTCCGATTGGGGAATAACCGTTGCGGACGGCAACAATTCCAACTTCTCGTCCCCCAGTCCGACGATCGGGCTTGTGAGCAGCTTTATCGAAGACCAGAACGATTCGGCTGGCGCCGGCGGCTACGTCGGCCCGAATTACGGCGGCCAGAACTACGATGCCGAATACATGGGCGTCGCCGTTCAGGGCAACATGATGTATATCGCCATCGTCAGCGGCCAGCGTCCGGATAACGGTCTTTCGAATTATTCGCCGGGCGACATCTACATGACGACACCGGTCGGCATCGTCGGCATCGAAGTCGGTGGCGGTATCGGTGGCAGTGCGGGCGGCCTGATTACCGAAGGCGATGCGGGGTCCACGTATAACGTGAACAGCACCGGCCATACGCTGAGCCTCGCGAGCACCGATGCCGCCCAGACGGCGGGCTCGATCTGGGCGAACGCCAACTGGATCCAGGACCCTATTGCACCGGCATCGCCCGTGCAGATGGACATTAACGTTGCAAGCACCAAGATCGGCGACGCCGATTTCGCATACAACCGCAACACCCAGACCAACCAGCATTCCGTGATCAAACTTGCCCTCGACCTCACCAACCTGCTCGACGACGACGGCAACGGTTCCATCGGCATCCACTGGAGCCCGGCCTGCGGCAACGATATCGTTACGGCATTGATCAATGTCAGCGTGCCGATCACCACGACCGAAGTCCCCGAACCCGGCAGCGCGCTGGTCTGGCTGGTCGGTGTCGGCATGATCGGCGCAATGCGTGCCCGGCGCCTGAAGCGCTCTTAACAGGGTTCCGAATTCGGCGAAAGGCGGCTTCACCCGGTCAGGGTGGGCCGCCTTTTTCTGTGCCGGGTTTTGTGCCGGCGGAGACCCCCCTCCCCGCCGGCTGCAGCGTCGGGAGAGATGGACTTGCCGCCGGTCAGATAATAGACTTCGCGCTCCCCGCCGTCGGTTCATGACCCAACGGCACTTTCGCCCAACCAAACGGCCTTCATGCTCCAGAACTTCATTCGGCGTCTCGCCGTCCCTCGGCCCCGCTGACCCCATGGATATCGCGAACGGTAACTTTCTCGGCATGGTCGGCATTGATGCCTGGGTGTTTGCCGGCCTCTCGCTCGCGGCGGCGACGACAGCTTTTATTGCCGCCATCGTCGGCACGGCGGGCGGTCTGCTGCTGATCGCTGTCATGGCCTTCGTATTTCCCCCCGCGCTGCTGATACCGATCCATACCGTGGTTCAGCTTGGCGCTGCCGGCAGCATGGCGATTTCACGCTGGCGCTACCTGATGCGCGATACGGTTCTGCCCTTTACCATCGGCACCGTTATCGGCGCGGCCATTGGCGGCCGGATATTCGTCAGCCTCCCGGAAAACCTGCTGCTGCTGGCCCTCGGCGTCAGCATCCTCGTGCTTGCCTGGGTGCCGAAGCTGGCGCAATTCGGGCCGGAGCGCGGACGGTTCGCCTTCCTCGGGTTCCTGGTGACCTTCCTTGGCATCTTCATCAGCGCGACGGGTACGCTACTCGCCGCGTTCACCGCCGCCATCGCGCCGGACCGGCGTAATCACATCGCCACCCTGGGCACGCTGATGAGCATCGTGCACATCGCAAAGCTGGTAGCGTTCGTTCTGCTCGGCGTCAGTTTCGGCAGCTACGTTCCGTTAATCGCTGCGATGATCGCGACCTCGTTCATCGGCACCTGGGGCGGCAAATACGCGCTCGACCTGATCCCGGAACGGGTTTTCCGCATCGCCATCCAGACGATGCTGACCCTGATGGCGATTCGCCTGATCTGGATGGCGGTAGAAGGGCTGTAAGCATCAGGGCTTTTCACGCCAGCCTGCCCTGCGTATGAATAATGCTGATCCAGCGTGCGTGACACCCGCTCCAAGCGAAGGGACAACACCTGATGACAGGCAAGACGGAAGAGACAGGGCTGAATTCCCTGGTTGTTGGCGACCATATCGAATTCGATACGGGTCGCCGGATCAAGAAAAAGATACTGTACACTGAGCGGATGGTCAGCGACTTGCTGTGCTATGAGCCTGGCCAGGGCACGGTATTGCATCATCACAACACTGACGACGAGTCATTCTACGTGATCGAGGGTCGCGGCACGATCACCGTAGGCGGTGAAGTGCATGACGTGGAACCGACAAGTCTGGTCTTTGCGCCGATGGGAGTGGAACACGGGATTGCGGCGGCGAAAGACAGCCGCCTGGTCATCATTTATTTCCGCGCGCCCGGTCGAAAGACGGCGCGACCGGGACTGCAGCCCAACTTGAACTGACGGACACCTGCACGCTGAAACGGATGACTGGATCGGTGCTAAGATTTCTTCGCGGACCTGACGATGCGCGAGCATGGCGAACAGGCCGGTGCCGCCGATAATATTGCCGAGCAGTGTCGGCAACAGGAGCCCGAAGAGACCTGTCTGAACGGTGATATCGCCATTCAGGATCAGCAGGAACACTTCGTTGGACCCCGCCACAACATGGGTAAATCTGCCGAGAGCGATAACGTAGGTGACGATAACAATCACCCAGAACCCCGCATATTCGGCGCTTGGCATGATCCAGACGATGGCGGCGACCAGAAAACCGGCCGGAATGCCGTAGAGCAGCGCCTGGGACGCGCTGTATTCCATAAGGTGATGCAAAACACTTAGCATCGCAGACACCGATTCCGGCTCGATAATCCCGCCATACAGTGTCAGCAGCGCCACGGCAAAGGTGCCGGACATGTTTGCGAATAACACCACGCACCAGAGATGCATCGTGAAATAGAGGTTCGATCTGCCGAAATCCGTCAGCAGGGGAAAAATAACCGTGATCGTATTCCCCTTAAAAAGCTGGAGACGGCCGAGGATGACGATCTGGAAACCGACGCAATAGCCGAAATTCTCGACCAGCGGACGCCACGGGATGTTCGGCAGATAGCGATGGAGCAGGCCTTCTGCCAGGACGCTAACCGAAATCGCGATACCGCCTGCAAGACCCGACCACCAGAGCGACGGAACGGGCCGTTTGAGTTCCTCGACCCCCTCTTCACGAATGAATTCATAGACCACAGGCACGCGGAGCTACTTCAGCTCCTCGACCTCGAGCTTTTCGTCCTCGGTCAGGCGCGGCGCATTCTCGCCGTCGAACTCAATCTCGGGCGCAGCGCTGTCGGTTTTATCGGAACTTTCTTTCGCCACAACTCGCAAAAGACCATACCCGCCGCCGCAGTCTCCGGCTTTTAGCCGCCCGCGACAGTCGTCGGAATGATCAACCCATTCTAATGCGTGTTTGGCCGCCGCATGATGCGCGCACGGTCCACCGTCATGACCGAGACCTCGATCATTCGCTGATCACGCAATAAGGCAAGGTCCACCGGCACACCTGCTTCGCCCGATCCCCAGAGCTTGCGGTACAGGGTTGGCAGGTTTTTTACCTCTTCGCCATTGACGGCAAGCACGACGTCACCCGGCTCTACCCCTGCTGCCACGGCAGGACCCCGTTCGGATACCGACGTGATCAGCAGATAGCCCATGGTTTCGACCGTATAGATGCCAAGCCACGGACGGGGCGGATGGTCCGTGCGCCCTTTTTCGATGAGCTGCTCGAAAATCGGTTTCAGCAGATCGACGGGCACAAACATGTTGCCGGGCTGCTTGTCGGCATTCTCTTCCTCGGCATCCTGCACGAAGAGGGAACCGATCCCGACCAGCTTGCCGTCATGATCCAGCAAAGCCGCGCCGGACCATATGGGATGGGGCGGTTCCGTGAAGATCGCGCCCGAAATAAGGTATTCCCAGTAACCGGCGAATTCGCGCACCGACGAGATCCGGGCGGCGATGGCCTGCGCCTTGCCGCCATGCGCTCCGACTGTCAGCGTATCGCCTTCCCGCACGGACGAAGAATGGCCGAGTTCGAGCGGCGTCACGCCGAGGTCGGCCGTGGTGCGGATCAGGCCGAGGCCGGTTTCATAGTCATAGGCGATCATATGGGCCTCGGCGACGCCGCCGATGCGGGTTCCCACCGTAATCAGATCGCATTCATTGATGAGATAGCCAATGGTCAGCAGCAGACCGTCATCCGAGATCAGGACCGCATTTCCCTCGCGTTCGGTGCCGAGATAAGAGGCTGAAAACGCATCCTCCGACGCGCGCGCCTGCAGCGGGACCACGGCGGACAACGCCCGGTTGAGGTCGTAGTTGAGTTTTCCCTGCTCGGGGCGCGGCGCATCGGCCAGCGCCGGGTGGAACAAAGGTGATAATCCGGCCGGTTTATGGCCGTTCGCGCGATCTACACCGGTCATGATGATCAGGTACTCCTGTAGCTGACCTGTAGCTTAAAGTATTTTCGCTCGGTGGGGAAATGAAGCTGTCATCCGCAGAATTCAGCGGCCAAACTATTTCCGCTCATCAACGAAGCGCGGCGCCTTTATGGACGATTCGAACAATCGGGCGAGCGTGCCGATCTCCAGCACATCGATACGCGCCGACATCTCGAAGACTATCTTGATCCGTTCCGCCATATCGGCGGCGATGGCGTCGGCGTCTTCGCCCCGCCGGACCTCGATCCGGACGTTGAGCGTTTCTAGATCGTTGTCGTCCGTTACCAGCACCGCCTGGAAATCGTTGACGGGGGGAATCGAAAAAACGAAATCCTCGAACTCCGCATGGTTGATGTTCACGCCGCGGATCTTTAAAAAGCCGGGCGCGCGGACCTCGTGGCGCTTGCCCGCTCCCATCTGACGAACCCCCATTTCACGCTCGAGGCGTCCGCCTGGTACAGCCATACGGCGCAGCGCTGGCCGATCCAGTACGATGCAGCCAAGGAACGAGCGATGCGGCTCGCTCAGTGCGAAAAAGCGGAAGCCGAAGACGTTCGCAGGGTAGCCGCCCCGTCAAGCCATCGGGCGGGCGCTGAATAAAAACCCGGAAAGCGCGGCCTAGTCCCGCCGCAGCGACGGATCGGCAAGTGTCGTATCCTGACCCGGGGGGGCATTATCGACGGCCCTTTCAAGCGTCATTTCCTCGCACCACTCTTCTGGCGGGCGGATATGCCCGTCGCTGCCGACCTGGTCGATGCCCCAGTATATTTCGAGCACATGGTTATCCGGATCGAGAAACTCCACCGCGATCTGGCAGCCGGCACGACGACGTCCGGCATACGTAATCTTCACGCCCTCGGCCTCCAGATGGTCGCGCGCGCGGAACACCTCGTCCAGCGTCACGACCTCGAAGGCCATATGGTTCAGCTCCTTGCTGTTGCCGGGCGCCTTCGCGCCGCCAACCAGCGCTACGCCGTGGTGATCGTTCGCGCAACGCATGAACACCATCCGCCCGGGAACCATCGTTGCCGGATAGACATCCGACACCCGGAAGCCGAGCACCCGCGTATAAAAATCGACCGACTTTTCAAGGTCCTGCACCATCAGCACCACATGGCCGATCTTCGCAATATTGAAAGGAAGGCCCTTCGGGGTTTCGGTGTCCCGCAATGCCCGGACGTCCGGCGTCATCAGACCGTCAGTATCTATCACGCCTCTCGGCATCGCTCTCTCCTCTGGCCAGAGTGGGTCGCCCACTGTGACGCAGCATCAAGGCGGCGTCTAGGCGTGTTGGCGGTTCAGGAAGGCAAGCGATCGGTCGCGTGCGGGGACGGCGGCTTCCTCGACATATGTCTGGCGCGCATCGTTCGCGAATGCATGTCCAGCGGGATAGATATGAGTCTCGGCTTCGGGGATAGCCGTCTGCACGGCTTCGATAACCTTCGGCGGCGTGTTCATCAAATCGGTTTCGCCGAAGTGAAACTGGATCGGGCATTTGGGCGGTGCGCCGAGGAAGGCGGGCAAATCGGCACCGTATTAGGAAACGGCAGATTTGAAGGCCAGCGTGGTCGCCGCTTTCAACGCGACACCGCCCTCAGACAGAATCCGAGCACAGACGCGCCGTTACCCTGATCGATATGATCGCGGGCCGCATCGATATCTAACCTCATCGCCAGTTCGATCCCCTCTTCAGGTTCGTCAAACGGAATCACCTTGCTGCCCGATACCCGGTCGAACAGCGCCGGTACTATCGCGTCAAAGCCGGCCGCGGCGTGGGACCGCGCAACCGATTTTAGCTGCTCCGTTACGCCAAATATTTCCTGAAGTATTACCAGCCCTCCGACACTCGCACTGACGGCCGAAGGTCCCGGAAGCGGGCTGCGGATGGCGGACATCGCCAAACGGGCCGGCATCAGCCGCCAGGCGCTGTATCTGCATTTCGCCACCCGAACCGACTTGCTGGTCGCGACAACCCTGTATGTAGACCAGCTAAAAGACATCGATGCGCGCCTGGCGCCGAGCCGCTCGGCCACCTCGGGGCCGGAGCGCCTTGACGCCTATATTGAGGCTTGGGGGAACTATATACCGGAGATCTATGGCATCGCGCGGGTATTGCTCGCCCTGAAAGCCGACGGCCGCCTGTCATCTGACAATACGCGGGGTCAGGCCACCGCCCTGCTTTGGACCCTGCTGTCGGTCCGCAACTGGGAACACCTGAGGCTGGATTGCGGATGGTCGCAGAAGGCCTATATCGCCGGCATCAAAACATCGGCGAACCGTTTGTTTGTCGCCCCGGAAGAAGGAAGCTAGACCGATGCCGAAGCACTGATGCGGTCACGCTACACCGCCTTCACGCTGGGCGACGGTGCCTATATCGCGCGGACCTTCGCCGCCGAACATCGCGACAGCGCAAACACCGACCTTCCCGACGTGATCTGGGTCGGGCTTAAAATCAACGGCACGTCTGGCGGCGGCCTTCTGGATACAACCGG
>JAYOMI010000022.1:0-9463 GCA_038120765.1 Rhodospirillaceae bacterium | reverse complement strand
CGACTTCAGCGCCCGCTTCAGAGACGGCGGCGAAACCCGCATCCACCGGGAAATCTCCCGCTTCCGGCGCGAAGACGGGCTCTGGGTCTATGTCGATGGCGATATAGCGCCGGCAAGGGCGCCGGTGCCCGCAGGCAAAACCGGGCGAAACGATCCATGCCCCTGCGGATCGGGCAAAAAGTTCAAGCGCTGCTGCGGGCGCTGAACCACGGCCTGCGTATTGCGTTTCGATAACGAGACCTATCTGTCACTAGCAAAGTCTGTGGGCTGGTTAGCTGCTGCCACGCTTGTTAATCTCCGCGCCAACAGCGTCCGAAACCAATTCAGGATGCGCACCCTCACTCCCTCGGAAGGAAGAACCACATGGCCGACGCGACATACACCCCCCCGAAAGTCTGGAAATGGGATTCCGAAGGCGCCGGCCAATGGGCGAGTATCAACCGCCCGATCTCGGGCGCGACGCACGAAAAGGAGCTGCCGGTCGGCAAGCATCCGCATCAGCTTTATTCGCTGGCGACGCCGAACGGCATCAAGGTCACGATCATGTTCGAGGAGCTTCTTGCCATGGGCAGGAAGGACGCCGAATACGACGCCTGGCTGATCCGTATCATGGACGGCGACCAGTTCGGCAGCGGATTCGTCTCAATCAACCCGAATTCCAAAATCCCGGCGATGCTCGACGTCAGCACATCTCCGCCGACACGCGTGTTCGAATCCGGCGCCATCCTTTTCTATCTCGCCGAGAAATTCGACGCCTTCCTCCCGAAAGAGCCGTCGGCCCGCGCGGAGTGCATGTCCTGGCTGTTCTGGCAGATGGGCAGCGCACCCTATCTGGGCGGCGGGTTCGGCCATTTCTACAAATATGCGCCGGAGAAGTTTCAGTATCCCATCGACCGTTTCACGATGGAGGTCAAACGCCAGCTCGACGTACTCGACAGGAACCTCGCCGAGCGGCAGTTCCTGTGCGGCGACGACTACAACATTGCCGATATCGCGACCTATGCCTGGTACGGCAACCTGGTGATCAACAACCAGTACGAAGCCGAGGAATTCATCGAGGCCGCGTTATACAAGAACGTGGTGCGCTGGGCGACGGAGATCCAGGAGCGCCCGGCAGTGCGGCGCGGCCGGCGGGTCAACAAGGTGATGGGGCCGGAGGAACTGCAGCTTCCAGAACGCCACGACGCGAGCGACCTGGATTAGGAAGCCGCCGGCGGCCGGATGGTGGCGCTTCGGGCTCAGGTGCTCAGAACCGGTCGCCGCGCATCACCTCGCAGTCGCTGACACTGACGATGCCCATATGCCGGGACAGCATGGCGAAGGCCTTGTCGAGCAGAGGTTCCAGCGCTTCGGGCGATACGATGCACACCACCGCAACCATCTGGCCGGCCGCCGTGACGGATCCCTCGCGCGACCAGACGCCGTCGGTCCCGAAACCCGACACAACAGGTAGCACCGAGTAACCGCGTACCCCCTGCGATTCCAGAATGCCGATAAACCGGTTAAGAACCGGTGCTTCGATAAACGCCTCCAGGCGTTTCTTGGCAAATGTTTCCATATCCTGTTCAGCTTCCCGCGATGTTTCCGAGAATAACGTAGACCGGTATGCCCAGCGTAAGATTAAACGGGAACGTGACGCCGAGCGACAGACTGAGATAAATGCTCGGACGCGCTTCCGGGATCGCAAGCCGCATGGCCGCAGGGACGGCAATGTAGGACGCCGACGCCGCGAGCGTCGCCATCAGCATGGCGCCCCCCGCCGACAGGCCGATGACGGCGGCCACCCCGGCGCCCAGCACTCCGCCGATCAACGGCATCACGATACCGAAACCGACGAGCGGCAGGGACAGGTCGCGCGCGCCCTGACGCATACCGCGACCCGCCACGAGACCCATATCGAGCAGGAACAGACACAGCACGCCCTTGAACGGATCGACCACAAATCCCGCAATATCGTCGAGTCCCTTCTCGCCGGTCACCCAACCGATGACGAACGCGCCGGTCAGCAAAACGATGGACCCGTTAAGCGCTATTTCCCGCCACAGTTCGCCGGCGGACGCATTCGCATTTTCACCGGAATCGTCATTTGCGCTGCTCCATCGCAGCAGCAGCAACGCACTGACGATGGCGGGCGTTTCCATGACCGCGGCAACCGCGACGAGATACCCTTCATAATCGATCCCGGCCGTCGCAAGCACCGACGTCGCCGCGGCGAATGTCACGATGGAAATCGAACCGTAATGCGCCGCCACGGCAACGGCATCGACGCGGGGCAGATTCGTCACGATGCGCAGCAGGGCGAAGGCCAGAAACGGGATTGCGGCGCTGAGCACGATCCCGGCGGCCAGCGTGGAGAGCAGCTTCGTATCCAGCCCGTAACTAGCAACCGCGACCCCTCCCTTGAATCCGATAGCAAGCAGAAGATACAGCGACAGCGCCTTCGCCACCGCCTGTGGGACCTCGAGATCCGACCGGGCAAAAGAGGCCGCGAACCCAAGGGTGAAGAACAGAACCGGCGGCGACAGAAGGTTAGCGCCGGCAAGGCTCAGAATATCGTGCATATGAGCGAACGCTTTCTTGAAATTTATCGGCTGGCAAACTTGCACCCCGCGCGACCCGGTGTACCCTATAAGGCGAGAAGATTGAATGCCGATAATTCGGGCCCGATACCAATAGGAGAGTACGAACGTGTACCGCAAAGAAACCGTGACGATCGAAAACAGTCCCATGGAAATCCTGATTTTCGAGCCGGACGGCCCCGGCCCGCATCCCGGCATCGTCTGCGCCCAGCACCTGCCCATCGCGCATGAAGGGCTGGAAAAAGACGCATTCACGCTCGATATCGGCGAGGGGTTCGCCAAGTCGGGATATGTCTGCGTGATCCCGTTCGTGTTCCACTGGTGGACACCGGAAACCGATATCCTCATCAAGCGCGAAGAATTCCGGGACGACCGCGCCGTCGCCGACATGGACGCCGCATACGCGTTGCTTGCCGGCATGGACAATGTGGACAGCAACCGTATCGGCGTCATCGGCCATTGCTGGGGCGGCCGGGTCAGCTGGCTTCATGCCTGCCACAATGCGCATTACAAGGCGCTGGTCACGCTGTATGGCGGGCGCATCAAGCTCGGCATGGGCAAAGGCGCCACGCCCCCGATCGAACTTGCCGGCAATATTCCCTGCCCGGTTCTCGGCATTTTCGGCAACGAGGACGAGAATCCCTCCCCCGCAGACGTCGCCGATCTGGACGCCGCGCTGACAGCCGCCAACGTGCCCCATGAATTCCACCAGTATGACGGTGCCGGGCACGGTTTCCAGGATTTCGTCAATCCGGATCGCTACCGCGAGGAACAGGCGAAAGACGCCTGGGCTAAAATCCGCGTGTTTCTGAAAGAGCATCTGGGCTGAGCCGGCCCGCGATCCAGTCCCGCCGCGCCGGGGCCGCGTTGCCATGCGAAGGAATTGAAAGGCCCATATGGATCGAAAACTGACCAATCCGGAGCGCCAGCTTGCCAGCGTCGCCTTCATTATAACCCGCAGTGCCGAGCTTCACCCCGACCGGATCGCGATAGACGACCTGTCGGCCGGTCGCCGGCTGACCTACCGCGAACTGGACGAACGGGTCACCCGTCTCGCCCGCGGACTGATGCAAAGTGGCATCGCCAGGGGCGACATTGTGGCGGCAATGTTCTGGAACGAACACGCGATGGTCGAGACGATATTTGCCTGCGCGCGGATCGGTGCGATCGTCGCGCCGATCAACGTGCGGCTCCTGCCGGCGGAGGTGTCTGAATACCTGAACGACCATGGCTGCCGGGCGATCGTCGCCAACGCCGATTTCAGCGGTCACTTCGCGAACACCGTAGCCGACATCAGGATTCTCCGCGCTGGGTCGAACGAAGAACCCGCTGCGGAATGGCTGCATGGCGGTTGGCAGGATTACGAGGCCCTGATCGCGGGCGAATCCGTCACGCCGTTGGCGGTCCTGACGTCCTTCGACGAACCCTGGCGCCTGGTGTCCACCGGCGGGACGACCGGCAAGAGCAAGGGCGTGCTGCACAGTCATGGCGGGACGCTGTTCACCGTACTCGCCGATATTGCCGAATATGGAATTCGGCGCGTTATCTCGACGAAGTCCGGACGCGGAACGTCGAATACCTGCCGCTCGTCCCCGCCCTTATAAACCCGCTCTTCGATGTCTGGGACGGCGTGCCGCTTACTGGGCCGCGAACGGTGGTCACGACCGCCGCGCCGACACCGGCACCGCTCCGCCGGAAGCTCGCCGAGATGTTTCCCGAGGCCGATATACTGGCGGCGGCGGGTCTGAGCGAGAGTCTCAACATGGCGACGCAAAGCCCGGAGGAACTGCTCGCACTGACAGAGAGCATCGGGGAGCCTCATATCGATACCCGGGTCCTGATCCTGGATGACGAAGACCGGACGGTCCCGCGCGGACAGGCAGGACACATTGCGATGCGCAATTTCAATACCGCGCTCGGCTACCACCGCAACCCGGAGATCAGCGCCCTCACCTGGCGGGTCAGGAAGGACGATCCCGAAGGACTGCACTGGTGTTTTACCGGGGATATCGGCGTCATGGACAAAGAGGGGCGGATCACCATCGTCGACCGCTCCAAAGACGTCATACTGACCGGCGGCGAATCCGTACCGTCGGTAGAGGTCGAAACCGTCTATGCGGAACATCCCGGCATCACCGAGTGCGCGGTTGTCGGCTTGGAGGATGCGCGCTGGGGAGAAGCCATTCTTCTTGTCGCGGTGAAAGCGGATGACAGCGTCAGCGCACACGATCTGGCAGGAGATCTCTTCCGGTTCGGCCGCGACCGGCTGGCGGGCTTTAAGGTGCCGCGGCGGATCGCCTTTGTCGATTTCCTGCCGCGCAGTCATTTTGGCAAGGTATTGAAGCGCGACCTCAGGGAGACGGATTTTGCGCAGGTCTTCGATCGCTGATCCGGCCGCACCAACCGACGGAATTATGACCGCACGCCCGTGTAAACTATGGGCGGATATTCGTCTTTTTACAGGGATAAAAACAATGAACAGGTTAGTAACGGCGATAGCAGCGGCAGGGCTGTGCGTTGGGTTCGTGCAGGGCGCGGCAGCGCAAATGGCGCAGGATATGACATTCTTCATCACCAGTGTTGGACCGGGAAAGGGCGGAGATCTCGGCGGGCTGGACGGGGCGGACGCTCATTGCCAGGCGCTCGCAGCGACTGCCGGGGCCGGAAACAAGACATGGCGTGCCTATCTCAGCACCGATTCGGTAAACGCCCGCGACCGCGTCGGCGACGGGCCCTGGCAGAATGCGAAAGGCGTCGTGATTCCGGCCGACCTCGCCGAACTCCACAGCCCAGCGAACAAGATCAGCAAGGCAAAAGGCCTCGACGAAAGGGGTAACCCGGTCAATGGCCGGGGCGACAGCCCCAACCGTCATGACATCCTAACCGGGTCGAACGCCGAGGGCATGGCGGTGGCCGGCATGAACTGGACGAGCAGCAGCGCCGATGACAAGGGTTTTGTCGGCCATCATGACCGCATCGGACTACGTGACGATGCGCCGTCCAAATCCTGGGTCGCCTCCCACCCGTCACGCGGTTGCGGCGCCGATGACCTGCCGAAATCAGGCGGTGACGGGCTGTTCTACTGCATGGCGGTGCAATAATGCCGAAAACGGTCTGATTGACCGGGAAGCGGACGAACTGACATGTCGTTTCACTGGTCGGATTCGACACAAAATATTGTCGGCGCCATGCCCGGCGATACTATATTGCGATGCAGCATATGCGCTTGACGGATATTGAAATCAAACGATATAACTCATGTGCACTGCAGCATTCAAGAAGATAGTGACATCAAATAGGGAAGAGGCACCGGTCAACCCATGACGGAGGTCTTTTTTACATGCGACCCTACACCGAGAACGAAAATACCTGGCTGAGCAACAGCCGGGCTCCCCTCAATCACAGCATCGATGAAAGCTGGCCGACACCGGCGCAGATCGAATTTCACCGTCGGCACGCGGAAATCATTCGTGCACAGGCCGTCGGCGAAGCAATGCGCATGACGTCCGCGTTCATCCGCGGTTCCTGGCGTAAATTGCGCGGCCTTTCCGCCAAGGTCCGATCCCACACGATGAAGCCTGGCGCGACCGCCTGATCTTACGGTATTTCCCGACGCCGGGTGCGGCGTCGGGACCGGTAGCTGGCGTCGCCGGAACTCACAAAGAGACCCCGCAACATCGAAGAATACGTATGCGGGGCAAAGCTTCGGGTAGGAAATGTCTGTCACAGCCCTTTGGGGCATCTTTGAGGGAATTTGACGGGCATGCAGTTCAGAACACGCAAAATGATCGCCGCGCGCGACCTTAATTCGAATGGGTCGCTGTTCGGCGGTCGGGTACTCGGCTGGATAGACGAAGAAGCCTTTATCTACGCGTCGTGCCAGCTCGAAAGCGAATCGATCGTGACCCGCACCATGTCGGAGATCAACTTCGTGGCGACCGGCCGGCAGGGAGATGTGATCGAGATCGGCATGGAGACCGTGGCATTCGGACGGACATCCCTGACCCTTCGCTGCGACGTCAGAAACCGGCGGACGAAAAAAACCATCACGGCGGTCGAAAAAATCGTCTTCGTGCTGGTGGATGAAAGCGGGTTGCCCACGCCCCATGGCAAAACCGAACCGATCATCGACCTGCCCGCGGCATCCTTTGCCTGTTAGGCCCGCCTTCAGAAACCCGACATCTCCTTTGCGACGCGTTGCAGGAACTTTTCGCAGCGGACCCGATCCGGTTTGTGAAGATCGTACAGCCCCAGATAACGGATTCGGGCATTCCGGGACACGAACCAGCGAATGTAGCGGGTCATCATCCGGCGCGGCGGATCGCCGAACCACCACAAAATGCCCCGGCTGCGCCCGTATGTGACTACCGCTGCGACTCGCCTGATATGCTGCAAATTGGGTGACAGAGACCCGTCGTCTTCCAGCCGGAAGGAAACGCCCGGCACCATGACGCGGTCGAAGAACCCTTTGAGAATTGCCGGCGGCCCGAGACACCATGTGGGAAAACAGAATACCAGCCCCTCTGCGGCCTCTATCCGCGCGGCATAATCCGCGACCCGCGTCCGGTTCACGGCAGGGTCGAAATAGTCCCGGCGTTCCGAAGCGGTGAGTACAGGGTCGAACCCGTCCGCGTACAGATCGATATCATCGACCTCATGCCCGGCCGCAGACAGAGCGGATAGAATTTCGCGGTGGATCGCCCCGTTCAGGCTGTCGGGGTCGGGATGGGCATAAATGACGAGTACGCGCATGTGGTCCTGCAGTGTGCGGGCGCCGAACCGGCAAAATCCGACGCTACTTCGCGCTGAAATGCAGGTCCAGCGTTTTGCGCAGGCGTTCGGGCTTCAGACCGCGTGCCTCGGCCCGGGGCGCCAGTTCCTCGAACGCCGCCGCCGGATCGGATTGCTTGTGAAGGCGCTTGTAGGCCTCGTCGCGCTTGGGTAGGCCGAGCGCCTCGGCGATCAGATCCGTGTAGTGGACCACCTCGACCCCGTGAGCTTCCTCCTGCGGGCAAAGATTGCGATAGCAGGAATGATACAGCGCGGTGACGGCGTCGACTTTCTCGCGCTTTGCGGACACGAACAGGTCCTCGACAAGGGACGCATGTTTTTCTGCGCCGACCAGACCGATCTGGAGGCTGCCGCAATCATGGCCCCATTCGGGCCCACCGGATGCATCCACCACTTCCAGCCCGGGAATCGCGCCCAGAATGGCCCGGGCGAAGCGCGAATCCCGCTCCGCCTGATCGTTATCGCCATGGGCATGAAACATCACCCGGCGCTCGACCCGGTTGCGGAAATTCAGCCGGTCGAGATTCTCGACAATGAATTCGGTGACATGCAGATAGGGCGCGTCGGTCGTGAGGCCGGATTCGGCGAGCGTATTGTCCATATGCGTGTGACAGGACGGACAATAGGTCAATACCGCTTTGGGCGTGTAGCCATCGAATTTCGCGAAGGTCTGCGCGGTGACGGTCGCCGCCGCCTCCGTGTCGCCCTGGGACTTGTGAATGATTCCGCAACAGGTCGACGGCCCGCCGAGGGCGACGAAATCGACCCCCATCTCCGTCAGGATCGCCGTGATCGTCTCCGCCAGGGCGACGGTGCGCAGCACGTTGCAGCCGAGATACAGCACGTGATCATGCGCATCCTTGTTTTTCTCGGTTCCGTTGCCCCACACCCGCGTCTCGGTATTGCGGATCGCATCCGCCAGCGGTTCTATCGGTCCGAAATACGCGCCGTAATCGTACTTTGCCATGACAGTCCTCTCCGGTTGCGGTAACAGCGTAGCATGATCGGCGAACGATGCCGCCGCCATTCTGCTGACGAAAATGTTATCCTGCCGGCGCATCTTCCGGCTTTGCGCGCCTCAACCTCACCCCATATGCGAAGAGACATGAATTCACCAGATACAGACACAGCCATCAGGACCCTCACGGTCGTAAACCCGTTCGACCTGTCGCCGGTCGATACCGTCGCCGAGAACTCGGCGACAGATGTGGAACAGGCACTCGACGGCGCGTTCACGCTGTTTCGCGACCGGTCTGCCTGGCTGCCCGCGTATGAACGGCTTGCCGTGCTCGAAAAAACCGTGACGCTGATGGAACAGCGAACCGATCAGCTGATCGAGACCGCCATCCGCGAAGGCGGCAAGCCTCGCCGCGACACCAGGGTAGAAATCCTGCGCGCGATCGACAGCGTCAAGGCGACCATTGCGGCCCTGCGCACGGATGCGGGCGAGGTCGTGCCGATGAACCTGACCCCGGCCGCCCGCAACCGCATGGCGTTTACCCAGCGCGAACCGGTCGGCGTCGTGGTTGCGGTCAGCGCCTTCAATCACCCGCTGAACCTGATCGTTCACCAGGTCGCACCGGCAATCGCCGCAGGTTGTCCGGTGATCGTGAAGCCGGCGCCGGAAACGCCGCTTTCCTGCCTCGCTTTCATCGACATATTGCGTGAAGCCGGCCTGCCCGGGGGATGGGCCCGGGCTATCGTGACCTCCGACAACGCACTGGCGGAGAAACTGGTCACCGATTCGCGCGTCGGTTTCTTCAGCTTTATCGGCAGTGCCGGGGTCGGCTGGATGCTGCGCTCGAAACTCGCCCCCGGCACACGGTGCGCGCTGGAACATGGCGGCGCCGCGCCGGTGATCGTCACCGGCGATTCCGATGTGTACGAAGTCCGCGAAGCGCTGCTGAAAGGCTGCTTCTATCATGCGGGCCAGGTCTGCGTTTCAAGCCAGCGCATCTTCGCCCACACCAAGATCGCCACGCGCTTCGCGACACAGCTTGCCATGAAGGCATCCGGGCTTGTTGTCGGCGACCCGTTGCTGGACGAAACCGATGTCGGCCCGCTGATCCGTCCGGCGGAGCTCGACCGTATCC
>JAYOMI010000021.1:15178-46876 GCA_038120765.1 Rhodospirillaceae bacterium | reverse complement strand
CCGGGGCATGGTCTTCATCTGCCCGGTTCAGGCGGTCTAGTGCTCGATCAGGATGGCAGACCATCGGACAAGCCGCCGGCAGCAGAAGAGAGCGATGGCAAGGACGCACCGCACCGACCCTGAAACGACAATTCGGTTATCCTCTTGTTTGTCCGCGCATTAGGCGTTATTTCTCCGCCTGCAATCGACAGGCAGGATTGCAGGGGCCGCCTTAGCTCAGCTGGTAGAGCATCGCATTCGTAATGCGGGGGTCGCGTGTTCGAGTCACGCAGGCGGCACCATTTTCCCATTTCCATTTCGCGAACCACGGTCCCGGAAACGCGACAGAGATCCATCGAAAAGGGACTATTGTGGCAGCCAGACCCTTTGCCGGAAGAGTTTGCTTGCGCGCACCACCGATAAAACC
This sequence comes from Rhodospirillaceae bacterium, assembly GCA_038120765.1. Taxonomy (GTDB): domain Bacteria; phylum Pseudomonadota; class Alphaproteobacteria; order MPNO01; family UBA830; genus CAXBCP01. The sequence goes on along the minus strand of JAYOMI010000021.1, from coordinate 46,470 downwards.
TCTCGGAAAACGCCGTCACAAAACTGTCATGTAATCGTCACATTATCATCGCACAGCGCTCCTAGGTTGCGCTTGTCGGCGATGAGCGTCGGCCGGAGCGGCGTGTGCTTGGATGTCCCGCCTTCCGTATATTGGAATTCTCCTTTGGAGGCGAAATGAACACCACCCGTATTATCGCGATCGCAGCGGCTGCGACCGTTGCCATGGCCGCCAGCGCCCAGGCGCGCGACCAGATCCGCATTGTCGGATCGTCCACTGTTTTCCCGTTCTCGACCACGGTCGCAGAACAGTTCGGCAAGACCACCAGCTTCAAGACACCGGTCGTCGAAAGCACCGGTTCCGGCGGCGGACTGAAACTGTTCTGCTCCGGCGTCGGCGTTCAGTATCCCGACATCACCAATGCCTCGCGCCGGATCAAGAAATCCGAAGTCGATCTCTGCGCCAAGAACGGCGTGAGCAAGATCACCGAGGTGAAGATCGGCTTTGACGGCATCGTGCTGGCCAACGCCAAGTCGAACCCGCAGACGAAGATCACGCTGAAACAGCTGTTCCTCGCCCTCGCAAAGGACGTGCCGGCAAATGCCGACGGCTCGGAACTGAAACCGAACCCCTATAAAATGTGGAGCGACATCGATTCCTCCCTGCCGTCCAAGAAGATCGAAGTTCTCGGCCCGCCCCCGACCTCCGGCACGCGCGATGCCTTCGTCGAGCTCGCCATGGAAGGCGGCTGCAAGCAGTTCAAGGGTATCTCCGCCCTCAAGAAATCCGACGGCAAGCGCTACAAGGCGGTCTGCCACGGGATCCGTGAAGACGGCGCGTTTGTCGAAGCCGGCGAAAACGACGTTCTGATCATCCAGAAGCTCGTCGCCAACCCGGATGCCTACGGCATCTTCGGCTTCTCGTTCCTTGATTCGAATGCCGACAAGGTCCAGGGCGCCATGATCGACGGTACCGCGCCCGAATTCGACGCCATCGCGTCGGGCAAATACTCGGTGTCGCGCTCCATGTATTTCTACGTCAAGAACGCCCATGTCGGTGTCGTTCCGGGCATCAAGGAATATGTGGCCGAGTTCACGGCTGAAAAAGCCTGGGGCCCGGACGGTTACCTGGCCGACAAGGGCCTGATCCCGCTGCCCGACATGGACCGCAAGAAGACGGCGGACGCGGCGCAGACCTTCAGCCCGCTGAACCTGTAAATTCCGGTTCCTTCCGGAACAAGGACGGCGCCCCTGTCATGGGGGCGCCGTTTTTTATGAGCCGCTCTTCGTCCGTGAGAAACTAGGCGCCGAGCTCCCGGTTCACCAGCGCCGCGCCCAGGGCGAGGGCGTTCATCTTGCCTTCGGCCGACCGGCGGCTGCGCGGCACCATTCCGCAATCGGTGCACGCGATCAGATGTTCCGCCGAAACGTGTTTCATCGCGTGGCGGATACGGTCGGCGACGACCTGCGCCGATTCCACTTCCTCGGTGCCGACATCGATCACGCCGACCATCACATCCTTGCCGGCGAGACAATCGAGCACGCCAAGATCGACACCCGATGCCGCGCATTCGATGGAGACCTGGTCGATCGAACTTTCGGCGATCAGCGGCAGGGTGGCGTTATAGTGGCTCCAGTCGTCATTTGCTTTTTTCCAGTTAAGGACGACCTCGGTGCCGTAGCCGTAACAGATATGCACGGCGCGCTTCGCGGTAACGCCGTCGAATGCGCGTTCCAGAATTTCGAGCCCCCAGTCCCTTACCTCGTCGGTATAGATATTGAAGCAGGGCTCGTCGATCTGGATCACGTCGGCCCCGGCCTCTGATAAGGCGCGGGCTTCCTTGTTCAGCAAATCCGCATAGGCGGCTGCGAAATCGGCGTCCGAGCGGCCGCCGACCTCGTCAAAAACACTGTCGGCGACCGTCATCGGACCCGGCAGGGTAACCTTCACCTGGCGGTCGGTACGGGCCTTGGCAAAGCGCAGTGCATCCAGCAGGACGGGTTTGGTCCAGGTCCACTCCTCGAGCACGCGCGGCGCCGGGGTTTCCTCGGAATAGCGCTGGCCGCGGCTTTGTTTCTTCGCCGGGTTCTCGAAGTCGACGGCGCCGAGATGCTCTATAAAGCCCCAGATGTAATGCCGACGGCGCTGTTCGCCGTCGCAGATGATGTCGAGGCCGGCCTGCTCCTGCGACAGCAGCGTCAGCGCAACCGCATCGTCCTGCGCCTGGGCGAGCGCCGTGCCTTCCTGGCGCCACGGTGCGCGCAACTGTTCCGGGTCGGACAGCCATTCGGGTTTCGGCAGGCTGCCGACGATGGTGGTTTTGATAGGTCCCATAAGTAATTTCCCAGTCCAGGTTTCTTTTTTACGAAGGTTGGATTTCTTGCCGGCGCACCGACCGGAACAGCATAACACCAACCATGATAGGCACAGCCCCCAGAATGACAAAAGCCGTCTGGTAGCTACCGGTCAGGGCGAGGATCAGCCCAAAAGATCCGGGAAACGTGATCATCCCGAGATAGGCGAAGAACACCGCCCCGCCGGTCACGACGCCGGCCATGCCGGGCGGCGCGATCCGCGCAATTTCCGCCAGCAATACGCCCTGATACCCGATCCCGGTCAGCCCGTAGATGAACGCCACGGCCCAGACGGCGGGGCGCTGCCAGCCTGCATCGACCAGCCCAATTGCCATGCAGGCCAGCCCCATCACGAGGCCGAGGACGGCCAGCAGAAGAATGGGCGGCACGTAGACCGAGCCGACCCAGCCCCAGAGCAGCCGGCCCGCGATACCCGCTCCCATGGCGATGGAATAGGCGATACCCGCATCGGTCAGGGTCCACCCCATGCCGAGCGACAGGAACGAAATGAAGAACGACGCGAAGGCGAGCTGCAGCCCGGTAAACGCGAACAGACCCATGGCGAGTTCGCGCACCCTGGCATCGCGCAGGACGGCGCCGAGCGTCGCCCGCAGATCGGTCAGTTTCAGACTGCGCTGCGGCTGGCGGTCCGAATCGAACTCGGCGCGGAACGGCTGCAGCATCAGCGCGAAGGCAAGCGACATTGATGCTGCGCAGACCAGCGCGCCGCGCCAGCCGAACAGTTCGACGAAGACCGGCAGCAGGGCGCCGGCGATCACGCCGCCGACCGGCACGCCGGTTTGCTTGATCGAAAAAATGAACGGCGCCGAAGACGGGTTGGCATAGCGCGACAGGATCTGCGAACTGGCCGGTGTCGACGGACCGCCGCCGAGCCCGGTGACGATCGCGCCGAGCACGAACAGGTAGATATAGCCCGGCATATTGATCAGCAGGCCGATGGCGACCACCAGCAGGCAGGCCTGGCTGACGCGCAGCGCGCCGTAGCGCAGCAGGAAACCGCCGCCCGCCAGCGACGAGACCATCGAGCCGCCATAGAGAAACGCGGTATAGACGCCGACGAGGCTGGCACTCATCCCCGTCTCTGCGGCAATCGGCGGCGCAAGCACCGGGATCGTCAACCCGCTCATCGTCGATAACGCCTGCTGGAACAGCATGGCGAAGACCGCCGTGTAGACGACGGGTACTTTCATCCGGTTTCTTTCATCAGGTCGTCTTCGGCATCAGCCGATCATATCGCGGACCTTGCGCCCCAGCAGTGTGTCGAAGTCACGCAGGTCGAACACGATATCGAAATGGTTCCGGTCGGGATGTTCGAAAATATCGGCCTGCCAGCCCCGCGCCCGCCAGGCATCGGCCAGCAGCGCGCTTTGCCGCTTGAACTCGGATGTCTCCGAAGCACCATAGGACAGGATCAGCGGGCAGCCCGCGTCGGGCAAATGGTGCACCGGACTGTTGCGCCGGGCGGCCGCTTCATCAAGCTGCGCCCATTCGTTGATACAGGAATGGCGCAGCGGTTCCAGGTCATGCAGTCCGCTCAGCGGGACGGCACCCTTGATGACGTCCACCGGAACGCCGACGTCTTCGTGCCAGCCGCCCGCCACCATCATTCCGGTCAGGTGGCCGCCGGCGGACGACCCGCAGACGAATATCCGGTCCGGGTCGGCGCCGAAACCGGCGGCATTGCGCCAGGTCCAGGCGATGGCCTCGCGGCACTGATGCACGATGGTGTCGATGGATGCCTCGGGCGCCAGCGAATAGTTCACCGCGACCACGGCGATGCCGTTTGCCACCATGTTCTCCGCCATGAAGGACGATTCCCGGTGACTGAGCATCCGCCAGTAGCCGCCATGGATGAAGACGAAGACGGGCGCAGGCCCGCCATCCTTTCCCGTGGCCGGAAAGATATCGATCATCTGGTCAGGGTGGTCGCCGCAGGAAACGTCGATGCGGCAGTCGAGATTCGCCCGCGCCTCGGCGCTGAATTTTCCATAGTCGGCAATAAACGGCTCGATACTCGGCACCGTCCGGCTGATGAGATATTCGTTATCGAGCGTTTCCTGGTCGAAGTCTTCGTAGACCTTTGTCATTGCAGCCGCCTTACAGGGTCGATTTCGGATCGAAATTCGGCACGCGTTTTTCGCGCAGGCTTGCGAGTCCTTCCTGCGCCTCGGGGCCGGTGAAGCCCAGGAATTCAAGCGCCAGGGAGGTGTCGAATGTCGGCCCCATCATGCGCAGCCAGTTGTTCAGGGCGTATTTGGTGAACCGGATCGCCGACGGCGCACCAGCCGCCAGCTTCCCGGCGACCTCGACCGCCTTGTCCTGCAATTCGTCCGCCTCGACGCAAAGCGACACCAGCCCGATGCGCTCGGCTTCCTCGCCGGAGATCGGCTCGCACAACAGCAGGTAATATTTCGCCTTGGCCATGCCGCAGAGCAGCGGCCAGACGATGGCGGCATGATCGCCCGCCGCGACGCCGAGCCGCGTATGCCCGTCGATGATGCGCGCATCTTTCGCCGCGATGGAAATATCGGCCAGCAGGCCGGCAACCAGCCCCGCCCCGACGGCCGGACCCTGCATCGCGCTGACGATGGGCTTGGAACAGTTGATGACGTTATAGACAAGATCGCGCGCTTCCTTCCACACCCGGGCGCGGACCTCGAAGCTGTCGATCATCTCGTCGATCATGTCGAAATCGCCGCCGGCGGAAAACGCCTTACCCGCGCCGCGCAGGATTGCGACCGACACATCCGGGTCAGCCTCGACATCCTTCCAGATACGGCCGAGCTCGTCGTGCATGGTCTCGTCCGCCGCGTTCAGGCGGCCCGGCGCATCCATGGTGATACGCAGGATGCGGTCGGCGGGGGTGTCGAATTTCAGCCGTTCATAGGCGGCATAACGGTCGGTCATATTTTTTTCTCCTGATCCGCCCAATAGGGATCCTTGAGGAAGTTTTTCTGGATTTTGCCGATCGGCGTCTTCGGAAAATCGTCGACGAATTTCACCAGCCGCGGGCGCTTGAACCGGGCGAGCCGGGTAGCGCAATGCTCGACGATCTCCGCCTCGGTCGCGGTCATCCCGTTCTTCAGCAGGATATAGGCGGCGGGCACTTCGCCGAACTTGTCTTCGGGAATCCCGAACACGGCGCATTCGGCAACGGCATCGTGTCCGTACAACGCGTCCTCGATTTCCTTCGGATAAATATTCTCGCCGCCCGAAATGATGATGTCCTTGGAGCGGTCGATCAGGGTGTAGAAACCGTCTTCATCCACAGTGGCAAGATCGCCCGACCAGCCCCAGCCGTCGCCGAGCCTGAAGAAATTCGCCGTCTGTTCGGGCTCGTCGTAATATTCGGTCATCAGGTTATCGCCGCGCGAGACGATCTCGCCGATTTCGCCCGGCTTTATCGGGGTCCCGTCGGGATGCACGCAGGCGATATCCACATTATAAGCGGGCCGTCCGACCGAGCCGAGACGCTCCGGCAGGTGCCAGTGCGGCAGCACGGCGATCACGCCCATTTCGGACTGACCGTAAATCTGCGTCAGTTTCACCTTCGGCAGCTTTTCGAAAAAATCGCGCTGCACCCAGTCCGGCATCGGCGCGCCGGCGAAGGAGACCTTGCGCCAGGTCGCGTAATCGGCGGGATCGAAACCGGGGTCCTGCACCACCATGCCGGCCTGGGTCGGCACCATGAAATTCGCGGTCATGCCGGTTTCGCGCACCATCTTAGCGAAATCCGCTGGCTCCCACTTCGACAACAGGGTCACCGTCGCCCCGGCGAGGATCGCGGGCTGGAACATGATGTTCAGCGCCGCGATATGAAACATCGGCGTGACGATGCCGACGACATCGCGCTCGTCGATATGTTCCTCGACCATGACGGTATGCGCGGTCACGGCGCGGGCGCGGTGACTGGCGAGCACGCCCTTGGGCCGGCCCGTCGTGCCGCCGGTATAGGTCATGCAGAAGGGATCGTATTCGTCGATCTCTACATCCGGCTCGGCGGCGGATTCGCCGTCGATGAAATCGTCGAACGGCGCGCCGATCGGAATGTAGGTATCGATCTTCGGGCATTTCGGCTTTACGGCCTCGACCTTGTCGGCGAACAGGTCTTCATAAATCAGTACCTGCACATCGGCCTTGTTGAGCACGTATTGCAGCTCGTCCGGCGCGTACAGTACCGACACGTTCACCAGCACGCAGCCCGATTTCGCGGCGCCGAAAAACACGACGCCGTATTCGGTGCGGTTGCGCGAAATGATCCCGACCTTTTCGCCCTTCTTCAGGCCGAGCCCGGCGAGCGCATGGGCGAAACGGTTGGCGTCGGCGTTCAGGTCGGCATAGGTCGTATGCCGGCCCTGCCAGATGATCGCCGTTTTATCCGGAAACCGTGCGGTCGCACGGCGCAGCATGTCGCCTGTCAGCATGTTCCGGTTCCACTCCCTTTTTGTCGTTATCCGCTGTCTTTTATCGGTCGCTTATCCGCGGGGCATTATAATAGGGCGCGCACCAGCCCGCCATCGACTGTGAGGTTCTGACCGGTGATGTAGCCCGCATGGCGCGAACACAGGAAGGCGACGGCCGGGCCGAAATCCTCCGCGGTGCCGAGGCGCTTCGCCGGCACGGATTCCGCCATCCGGTTCCGCGCGTCTTCCACCGAAATATTTTCCCGTTGGGACTGCGCGTTATAGACGCGCTGCAGGGCGGGCGTGTCCATCAGGCCGGGCAGGGCGTTGTTCACGGTGATCCCCTTGTCCGCGACTTCACGCGCCAGCGTCGCCATGGCCCCGTGCAGGCCCGCGCGCACGGCGTTCGCCAGCACCAGGTTCGGATAGGGTTCGCGCACGGCGAAGGACGTGACGTTGACGATGCGCCCCCAGCCCGCCGCGATCATCGCCGGCACGACCCGGCGGGTCATGTCGATATGGCCGAGCATGTTGTTGCGCAGCGCCGCCTCCCATGTCGCGTCGTCGTGATCCATGAACTGGCCGGGCGGCGGGCCGCCGGAATTGGTCACGAGGATCGACGGCGCCCCGGCGAGCGCGATGGTCTGGGCGATGATGGCCTCCCGGTCGGCGGCAACGGTGATATCGCCCTGGACGAAATGGCCGGGATTGGGAAGGCCAGCGACCGCCTGCACGCCCTTTTCGGCATCGCGGCCGTTCAGGACGACAATCGCGCCCGCATCCGACAGATGATGTGCCGCCGACAGCGCAAGCCCCTGCGTGCCGCCAAGCACCAGGGCTGTTTCTCCACGAATTCCCAGATCCATTCTGTTTCCCCCGTTTGTCTGTTTTTGTCTGACCGTCCCGGCGCGTATCAGCCCGCCAGTATTTCCGGATCCGCCGCGATGTTCGCCCGGTCGCGAAACCGCGCGAGAAACTGCATCAGCAGCCGGTTGAACTCCTCCGGGTTCTCCAGATTGCCGAGATGCCCGACATCGTAGATCACATGGTATTCGGCGGAGCGGATACCGGCGGCAAGTTTTTGCGTCATCTCCGGCGGGGTCAGCGGATCGAGCTCACCGCCGATGACCAGCGTCGGCACGTCGATTTCGGCGAGCACGTGTTCGCGGTCGAACCGCGTCGTCGCCTCCACCGTCTTGATATAGGAATGCTTGTGCAGCCGGGACGCCGCCGCGACCGCCCGGGTGCGTACATCTTCGGATACATTGGGCCCCGCCAGACGTTGAATCGCGCCGGGCGCGATATCCGCCGGTTCCAGACCGTCCTCGATCAGCGGCTTGCTACGCGCGGCGACGAACGCCTTTTGCTTTTCGGGCGAGAAGTGCCCGAAACTGGCATGGACGCCGGCCAGCGTCAGGGTCGCGAACCGATCCGGATAGTTGACGAAGAATTCCAGCGATATCCGCCCGCCCATCGACGTGCCGACGATATGGGCCTTGTCGACGGCGAACGCATCGATTACCCGCGCCAGGTCGTGCGCGATATCGGTGAAGCTGAGCGGCCCATCGTAATCGTCCGAATCCCCGTAGCCGCGCGTATCCCACGCGACCGCGCAATAGCCCGCTTCGGCAAACGCGGTGAGCTGATGCGCCCATGTCGACCGGTCGCCGCCGATGCCGTGCAGGAAAACAACCAGCGGGCCGGTGCCGATATAATCGACGGCGATGAACGGCGCGGGACCGATCCGCATCGCCTTCGCACCCTCGGCATAGGGAGTGATTTGAGAGGCGGATGAAGAAGTATTCATACCGCACGCTCGCCCAAACGCGCGTCCCGATCAAGCCCCGTAAGAAGGCTTGCCCGGCCCCCGTTGATCGACAACAATGCGCGCCAATCTGGGAGAGGGATTCAAAAACATGTCTGACGCATTCATCTGTGACGCCATCCGCACTCCCGTCGGCCGATACGGCGGCGGATTGAGCGGCATTCGTACCGACGATCTGGGCGCGGTGCCGATCCGGGCGCTGATGGAGCGCAACCCGTCCGTCGACTGGGCCGAGGTGGATGACGTCTATTACGGCAATGCCAACCAGGCGGGAGAGGACAACCGCAATGTCGCGCGCATGTCGAGCCTGTTGGCGGGCCTGCCGATGGAAGCCGGCGGCGCGACCGTGAACCGGCTGTGCGGATCCGGCATGGAAGCGACGGCGCAGGCCGCCCGCGCCATCCGCGTCGGCGAGGCGGACCTCGTGATTTCCGGCGGCGTCGAAAGCATGAGCCGCGCCCCCTTCGTGATCGCCAAGGCCGATCAGGCGTTTTCCCGCAACGCGGAGATATACGACACCACCATCGGCTGGCGCTTCGTGAACCCGAAGATGGAAGAACTCTACGGCGTCGACGCCATGGGCAATACCGCCGAGAACCTGGCCGTCGAACGCCAGATTTCACGCGAGGACCAGGACAGGTTCGCGCTTTGGTCCCAGCACAAGGCCGAGGCCGCGCAGAAGAACGGCAAGCTCGGCGCCGAGATCGTCGCGGTCACCATTCCCCAGCGGCGCGGCGACGACCTGGTCGTCGATACCGACGAGCACCCGCGCCACGGCGCCACGATGGAAGACCTCGCCAAGCTGCGCGCCGCCTTCGCCAAGGGCGGCTCGGTCACGGCGGGCAATGCGTCGGGCGTCAATGACGGCGCCGCCGCGATCCTGCTCGCGAGCGAGGCCGGCGCAAAAAAACACGGCCTGAAGGTCCGCGGCCGCCTGGTCGCCGCCGCGGTGGCCGGCGTGCCGCCCCGCATCATGGGCATCGGCCCGGCACCGGCGACCCGCAAGGTGCTGGCCCGCGCCGGGCTGACGCTGGACGACATGGACGTGATGGAATTCAACGAAGCCTTCGCCGCCCAGGCCCTCGCCTGTACCCGCGATCTCGGCATCGCCGACGACGATTCCCGCATCAACCCCAATGGCGGCGCCATCGCGCTGGGCCACCCGCTCGGCATGTCGGGCGCGCGGCTGATCACCACGGCCCTGAACGAACTGGAGCGCACGGGCGGGCGCTATGCGCTGTGCACGATGTGCATCGGCGTCGGCCAGGGCATCGCGACGGTGATCGAGCGGGTCTGAGTACAGACCGGAAGAGCGCCCAGAGCAACATCGAGCCTCCGGCACGAGACTCGCCCCTCTCTTTTATTCCCTCGGGCCCCGACCCGGGGGTCCATTTACCCGCCGCGGCCCTGTCAGCCATAGACCCCCGGTACAAGACCGGGGGAGTACGGTTGGGACCCAGGCCTCAGATCGCGCAACCCAAGCCATAAACACGCCTCCCTCATTGACTCCCGTCATATGTTCCTGTTTTGTTCCATCATGCCATCGCGTAGTATCTGGAGCGTTTTCGAACTGGCGGCCCTGTCCGAGGAGGACCGGCAGGCTTTGCGCGCCCGCGCGATGCTGTAGGATTTCTATTACCGCGACCGCTTCGTCGCGATCTGCGGCAAGTGCCGCAAGGGCAAGATTATCCACCCGACCCGGCTGAAGAAACGCTTCGGCAACGAACGCGTCTCGCGGCTGGAAAGAAAGCTGAAATGCAGCGGCTGCGGCAATGTCCGCGGGAACTGGTTCCTGCTGGCGGAAGCAGAGGATTAGTGCGGCCCTCGAAGCACGTTTAAATCGTCATCCCGGCCTCGTGCCGGGATCCAGAACAGTGGCGGCCTCGTCAGGCTGGGCCCCGGCACGAGGCCGGGGTGACAAATTATAGCGCGGCAGGCACAAACGCCTCCCCGCCCGCGCCGCGAACGCCTAGGCCGTCAGCACGACCAGATCGACCGGGGCGTCGACCCCGTCGACGGCGCAGGACGCACGCCGGTCTTTTGTATCGGGCGGCACGTAACCCTGGGCGAGCGCGGTCTCGTATGTCTCCAGCGTGGTATGGGCGCGCACCTTCTGGTCCTTGGTCGCCTTTTCCAGCTTGGCGGCGAGGTTCACGGCATCGCCGATGACCGTGTATTCAAGGCGGCTCTCGTCGCCGACCGCGCCGAAGATCAGCCGGCCGGAGGCGACCGCCGCGCCGACGCGCAGTTCGGGTTCGCCCGCCGCGACGGGCCCGGCGTTCCAGGCTTCTGCCCCCAGCATCAATTCGTCCACCGCGCGCAGCGCATCCGCCGCGTAGGTGTCGGTCGGCAGGGCGGCGCCGAAGGTGACCATGATGCCGTCGCCCATGAACTTGTCGATGGTGCCGCCGTGTTTCTGCAGGATCGGCACGATCTGGCGCTGGTATTCCGCCAGCATGGCGATGACCTCGTTCGGCTGATGGGTGTTGGAGAACCCGGTGAAGCCCCGGATATCGCAGAACAGGATGGCGGCTTCGCGCGCCTGGCCCGATCCGGCCGAGACGGCTTCCTCCGACGCGGTGATCTGGTCGGCGATCTCGGGCGAGAAAAACCGCGACAGATCCTGCGCTGCCTGGCCTTCCGCCACAGACCGGTTCAGCAGGTTGCGTGCCCGGTTGATCGCGACCGCGATGATCGCGGTGACCAGCAGGATCGAGATGATCTTGTCTAGCTCGGCGCCGACCAGGACCGCGTTATTGGTCATGTAATAGACGTAGTCTCGGGTGACCATTTCGGCGCCGGTGGTGTAGACCGCGTAAGACGCAAGCCCGGTCCAGCCCGCCGCGGCGACAAGGCCCTCGGCGACCACGTAGCGCGCTTAGAACCGCAGCGCGCGCAATGCGATAAAAATGAACACATAGAGCAGCGTCGGCGATTTGAGATAGAACGACGGCGGCTGCTGGTACTGCAGATGAAAGCTCCAGATCAGGCCGAGCAGCAGGCACATGTCGAGCACGATCGACGTATACAGCATCAGCGGACCGACGCTGCCGCGATAGGCCAGCAGCAGCCGGATCACGGTGAAGGCGAAATAGATGCCGAGCGCCCACGGCACCGGCGTGAATTCCACGTCCGCCGCGTAGGTCTTGGGCGATGCCGCATAGAGCAGGCCGAAGATCACCACCACCGCAAGCTGGAACCAGCCGATCAGCCGTTCGGAGGCGTCCTGCTGGGCGCCGATCGCGGCCCGCACCCGCGCCGGCAGGCGCGGCCGCACACTATCGGTCTTGCGCAAACTAAGCATGGCGGAGATGTGACCTTTCAGGGCGCCGCATGACAATCAATTTTTCTCGATCAGCCGCGCGGGTCAAATGCGCGGCCGGTCAGGGGCGCAGCGTCATGCCCTCGCGGGCGACGCGCGAGCCGGGCCGCACCGCCTCAACGGCGGCGGCGATGGCGTCGAGGTCGGCGTCGGTGCGGTCGGGCAGGTGATGGAACACGACGAAGGTGCCGACATTGGCCGCGGCACACAGCCGCGCGCCCTCTTCCCAGGTCGAATGTCCCCAGTCCTTGTAGTCGGGATATTCCGCATCGGTGAACATGGAATCGTAGATCACGATATCCGCGCCGTCGATAAGACCGAGGATGTTACGGTCCGGCCCGTCCGCGAAGTGCTCCGTGTCGGTCACGTAGCAGATGGATTTTCCGCCGAACTCGACACGGTAGCCCGTCGCATTCTGCGGATGGTTGAGCATCGCGGTGCGCAGGACGACGCCTTCCGACGGGGTCAGCATGTCGCCGGCCCGAAAGTCGTGATAGCTGACATCGGCGCCGAAAATATCGACGGGAACGGGAAACAGCGGGTCTGCCATGAACTGGCGCAATACGCTTTCCGTCGTCCGCCCGTCGTCCAGATGCCCGGACCAGATACGCAGCGCGTTCTGCGGCTTGAACGCGTAGCAGAAGAAGGGAAGTCCCACGATATGATCGATATGGGTATGCGACAGGAACAGATCGACATCGGTGATGCCGTCCTCCGCGATCGATTTGCCGAGGTTACGCAGCCCCGTCCCGGCATCGAAAACGAACAGGCGGGAACCGCAGCGGATCTCGACACAGGGGGTGTTGCCGCCATAGACGGCGGTGTCCTCGCCCGGACAGGCGATCGAACCGCGCACGCCCCAGAACCGGACGAAAAAATCGCTATCGGATGACACGCGAAAATCCTGTGCGGGATACCAAACTCAGTCTCGCCCTCCGGGGCCCCCTTGTTTCACGTTGACCAGCCGATGCCTATCGATAGACCGACCCGAAAACTAAATCGGTATAAGGACTCGACCTGCCCGGCGGGATTGCGCATTTTTAGGGCCAGAATCAGGAAATAGAGTTAATGGCGCAGAAATACAAGGGAAACGGTCTGGTCGGCGGGATCGGCGAAGGCGTCGCCCTGGTAACGTCCGAGGGCATTGCCTTCAATCTCGGGGTGGACGAGGTCACCGGGATCGTGATTGAAACCGGTCACGCGCTTGAGGGCGAATGCGTTGCCGGGCGCGTCGTGGTGTGCCGGTCGGGCAAGGGATCGACCGCCGGGTCTTTCAGCCTGTTGCAGCTTTCCCGGCGCGGTCTTGCGCCTGCCGCCATTGTCAACGCGCAGGCCGATGCGGTGATTACCGCAGGCTGCGTGCTGGCGGAAATTCCGCTGGTCCATCGGCTGGACACCGATATCTCGACATTCTCATCCGGCGACACGCTGCGGGTCGATGGCGCGGCGGGCACGGTGGAGTTCATCAAATGAAGCTCACTCCGGACCAACAGGCCATGCTCGACGGCGACAGGGGCTGGCCGCTGCAGATTGCGATGCAGATGCTGACCGCCGTCGGCGCCGCGCTGGATGCCCCGGACATGATTCCGGTCACCTCCACGCACCTTGTCATCGACGGCACCGCGCTGGGCGAAGCAGGGCGCGATTTCCTGGAAAGACTGGTGGCGGAAGGCGGGCGCTTTGCCGTGCCGGCGTCAATCAATGCCATCGCCGTCGACCGCACCAAGACGGACATGACAGCGGAGGAGCGCGATCAGATCCGCATGCTGGAAGCCTGCGAAAAAATGGGCGCGCTGCCGAGCTGTTCGTGCAACCCGTTCATCCAGGGAATCCTGCCGTCCTTCGGCGAGCATGTCGCGTGGAGCGAATCCGCGACCGCGCCCTTTGTGAATTCCGTGCTGGGCGCCCGGACCAACCGCGAGGGCGCGACCGCCGTGGCCTCGGCGCTGACCGGCCTTGCGCCGCGCTGCGGCATGCACCTCGATAAAAACCGGTACGGCGAAATCCTGGTGAAAGTGGAAACCGGAATATCGGGCGTCGACCGGTTCAGCCTGCTCGGCGCGCTGGCCGGACGGCTGGCGGGCGACCAGATTCCCGTTCTCGACGGCATCGCAACACCCCCGAGCATCGACGAATACGTTGCGTTCGGCGCGGCCTTCGCGATCCATGGCGCCGCCGCGATGTTTCATATCGCCGGCATCACGCCGGAAGCGCCCGATATCGACACGGCCTTCGGCGGCGCCGCGGCGGCGGCGGAATTCGTTGTCGACGAGGCCGCCATCGCCGCGGAACATGCAGCGACCGCCAACGGGACCGCGGGGCCGGTCGACGTCGTCTCGATCGGCTGCCCGCATGCCTCGCTCGGCCAGTTGCGGGACGCGGCGGCGCTGCTGGCGGACGGACAGGCAAATGGCGACGTCACCTTCTATATTCATACCAACCGGTCCACCTGGGACGCGGCGGAGGCCGAAGGAATCATCGGCAAGCTCACCGGCGCCGGCGTGTCGGTCACGGCGGATAACTGCGCCGTGGTTTCCTATGACCGGGTGTCCAAGGGCACGCGGCTTGCCACCAATTCGGCAAAGATGGCGCTGTTTGCCCGCTCCGTATCGGACGCCGAGATCCTGTTCGGCACCACGGCGGATTGCATTGCCGCGGGTATCACCGGACACTGGTCCGGCGGACAACACTAAACCGGGGAAACGGAATGGAACTTTCGGGAATCAGGGATGCAGGGATCATCGTCACCGGCGCAGCGCAGGGGATCGGCGAAGGCGTCGCCCGCCACCTGGCCGGCGGCGGCGCCCGGCTTGCGCTGATAGACCGGCAGGCCGAACAGGTCGCCGCAATGGCGGCGGAACTCGGTGCGCAGGGCTTTGCCGCCGACCTGACGGACGAGGCATCGGTCGGTGCCGCCATCGACGGTGCTGCCGAAGCGCTCGGCACCATCGACGGGCTGGTCAATATCGCCGGCGTCCAGCATCTCGGGCCGCTGATCGACCAGTCGGCAGAAGAATTCGACGCCCATTTCAACGTCAACCTGCGCGGCACCTGGCTGGTGACCCGCCATGTCGCGCGACATATGACGGACAGGAAAGCGGGCTCGATCGTGACCGTGTCGTCCAACGCGGCGCGCGTACCGCGGGTCCGTCAGGGCGCCTATTGCGCGTCCAAGGCAGGGGTCAGCCATCTGATGCGGGTGTTCGCGCTGGAGCTCGGCCCGGCGGGGATCCGCGTCAACACCGTCGCGCCGGGGGCGACCGAAACGCCGATGATCCGGCGCATGATGGAAGGCATGGGGTTCGGCGAAGCGATGCTGAAAGGCGATCTGGATAATTTCCGCACCGGCGTGCCGCTCGGCCGGATCGCGCAGGTCGACGACGTCGCCGATGCCGTTGCGTTTCTGCTGTCGGACCAGTCCCGCTACATCACCATGCACGAGATGGTGGTCGATGGCGGCGCGACGCTGGGCGCCTGAGGAACCGGTCCCCATGACATTTTCCGGTAAAACCGTGCTGGTCGCCGGCGCATCCTCCGGCATCGGCCGCGAAACCGCGCTGATGTTCGCCGCCGAAGGTGCGAAGGTCACTGCCGTCGCCCGCAGCGCGGACCGGCTTGCAGACCTGGAAGCGGAAGCGAAAGGCACGCTTCGGACAATCGCCGGAGACCTGACCGAATCGGCATTCACGGACCGGCTTGTCGCGGAAGCCGGCGCGGTCGATATCCTCGTTAACCTGGCGGGGCGGACGGCCCATGCGCCGTTCCTGGAATCGGACCCCGACATGTGGCGTGCTGCGTGGGAGCTGAACGTCCACGCGATGCTGGTGCTGAGCCAGGGCATTGCCCGCGGCATGGCGGAACGCGGATCCGGTCACATCATCAATGTCTCGTCGATCCTGGCGCGGCAGGTCTATCCGCTGACCATGTTCTACGCGGCGACCAAACATGCTACCGCAGCGATCACCCGCGGCATGCGGATTGAGCTCGCCGAACACGGCATCCGGGTAACCGAGATCGCGCCCGGTCTGGTCGATACCGGACTGATGGACCAGCCCGATCACCCGGCTGTCGTTGCCGCCTATGCCAAACGCCAGAACGCCCGACTGTCGGCCGCCGAAGTGGCGCGGGCTATTCTATACGCGGCGGGAACAGCGCCGGGCACAGCGCCCGAACTGATCGCGCTGAACCCGCACGACCAGATTTGAATTTTACAAAAGGGAGAGACCGGAATGGATATGGGACTGAACGGAAAAGTGGCGTGGGTCACAGGCGCCACCGGCGCGATCGGGCAGGAAATCGCGCTGGGCTTCGCGCGTGAAGGGGCACGTGTCGCCGTCTCGGCGCGGACGCCGGATGCGCTCACAGCGCTGATCGATGAGATCAAGGCCGCCGGCGGTGAAGCGATATCCGCCCCCGTCGACGTGACAGACGCGGCGGCGGTGAAAGCGGCGGCGGAAAAGATCGTCGGCACGATGGGACAGATCGACATATTGGCAACCACCGTTGCCGTGCCCGCCTTCGGGCCGTTCCTGGAAATCGACGCCGATGTTTTCCGCAAGGCGCTGGAGGTCAAATATCTCGGTTATATCAACTGCTTCCAGGCCGCCCTGCCGCATATGATCGAACGCAAGACCGGCGCGATCGTCGCCATTACCGGCACGGGCGGCAAGCTGCCGATCGACATTCACCTGCCGGGCGGCAGCGTGAACGCCGCGCTGAACCTAGTGCTCAAAGGGCTGGCCAACGAGTTCGGGCCGATGGGCATTCGCGTCAACGCATCTTCACCGGGTCCGATCATGTCGGAACGCCAGCGCCAGATGATCGATGCGGGGCTGTCCGATCCGGCGAAGGGTATTCCGCTGGGCCGGATGGGCGAAGCCGCAGAAGTCGCCGATTCGGTGGTGTTCCTCGCCAGCGAGCGCGCCAGCTACATCACCGGCCAGATCCTCGGCCTCGACGGCGGCGGAATCAAGGCGCTCTAGCTTCCACGAGCATTGCTGCGAGAGTCCCGCCCTCGCGGGAATGACGGTTTGAAGAATATGTGTCAGCCCGGCGCAGGCGGGGGTCCTGCTGCCGCCTGCTCGCAACCGCGTTTACGGCACCAGCCGGTACCCGCCGGGTTCTTTTACCAGCAGGACGGCATTGGACGGGTCGCGCTCGATTTTCTGGCGCAGGCGATACACATGGGTTTCAAGCGTGTGCGTCGTGACGCCCGAGTTGTACCCCCAGACCTCGTTCAGGAGCACATCGCGCCCGATAACGTTCTCACCCGCGCGGAAAAGGTATTTGAGGATTGATGTTTCCTTCTCGTTCAGGCGGATCTTGCTGTCGTTGTTTTCATGATCGATCAGCATTTTCGCGGCGGGGTGAAACGAGTACGGGCCGATATTGAAGACCGCATCTTCGGAGCGTTCGTGTTGTCTGAGCTGTGCGCGGATCCGGGCCAGAAGAACGCCGAGCTTGAACGGCTTTGTCACGTAATCGTTGGCCCCTGAATCGAGACCCAGGATCGTATCGGCCTCGGTATCCGCGCCGGTGAGCATGATGATCGGCGCATTGACGCCGGCGCGGCGCATCAGCCGGCAGACCTCTCGCCCGTCCATATCGGGCAGGCCGACATCGAGGATCAGCAGGTCGTGGTTCGACTCCCGGAGGCTTTTTCCGTTGACCATATTTCTTCATTCTTTCCGATGGTTCTGGTCCGTCAGACGGATAAGAGACGGACGCCGGTCAGGTCGTATTGACCTGAAAATTGGAAGTATTCTAGCGCAGTTCAACCTTTCTCGCGAAAGCGTTACCGGGCCGGTGAATGCGCCGAAGGACTATATGGCCGGGAAAGAAGTGCCTGAACCGGCAGAACCTGCCGGGCAGAGGCCCGCGATTAATAAATTTATCTTAATAGTTACAACGAGTTAGATAAATTCGAAGGTGGTACGGATCTTGTACTCCTGATGGCAGGATCATGACAGACTTACTCGCCTCCCTTCCCCCGAAGCCCCTGCCGGCGCATACGCCCGCGGAGAATGCGCGCGGTTTCGAAGACGATCATGTAGTGAGCGGCGACTTCGGACAGGCCGCATCGTCAGATGATGCAGGGCTGACCTTCGACGAGTTCCTCGACATCATCAATCCGCTGCATCACATTCCCGTGGTCTCGACAGTTTACCGGGCAATTACAGGCGACCAGATCAGCCCCGAGTCACGTTTTTTCGGCGGCATGCTGTTCGGCGGGCCGGGAGGCGCGATTGCCGCCGGTATCGCCTCGCTGTTCGAAGAAGCCAGCGGCGGCGATCTCGGCCAGCATCTTGCCGAACTGGTCAACGATCTGACAGGCGGCGGCGATGATAAGGACAACGCCCCCAGTATCGCGGCCGCGAAGACGGATGCGGCGGACGGGGCCCGGGCGGCCATCGATGCGGACGCCGTGACAGCAGGGAACACGGTGCAGACGGCGGCACTCGCCGGCACTGCAATAACGCCGGCGGCGGTCACTCTGAACCGGATCGCCTATAATCCCAAGGCCGCGTTCGGCGTACACCAGAACCCTGCAAAGAGCGACATCCTCGCGCCCTCGGCGGCGGCGGCCACAGCATTTCCCGCACGCGCCCTCGCCATGCCGTTCGGCGCGCCGAAGATGGGTCATCCCACATCGACAAGTACACGGCCGTCCGACCAGCCCGTGCTGCGACCGGCGGTGTTCAGCACCTCTGACAGCGCACCGGCGCAGGCCGGGCGAGAACCTGTGCAGGCCCCCGCCGCCCGGGCGACCATTCCGGCGCCGCCGGTCAGCGAGGCCGTGAACCGGTCCCGCCGTCAGCAGGCAGACCTGATGCTGGCGCAGTGGGCCGCGCAGCAAATGGCCCGGCAATCCGGTGCACCCGCCCCGGCGGGAACGGACCTTACCGGACGCGAGGACTCGCCGGCCGCCGCGCCCGAGAATGCGCCCGCACATCCGATGCTGCCGCCCCGCGATGCTTCCCCCGAATGGTATGCGCAGGCCATGGGTCAGGCGCTGAACCAGTATCGAAACAGCGCGGGTATCGGCGCCGGCGGCACCCCGGCAGTATCGGTGCGTCGCTGATTGCCTCCCGGACTTCATCCCGGCACAGGACGCTCTGCGTTGACGGCGCGCGGGAATTCCCTATAAGCGCTGCATGACGCTTTTCGTTTCAGCAGATGGAAAAACCGGGCGCGCCACTTTCCGCGACCGGGCGTATCGCTGTGCCATCGGGCGCGGCGGTATCGCCCGTCACAAGACCGAAGGCGACGGCGTCAGCCCGGTTGGCGATTTCGGTTTCGTGCGGGTGCTGTACCGGCCGGATCGCGGCGATGTAATCGTAACACGCCTCGACATCGCGCCGATCGGTCGAACCGACGGGTGGTGCGACGATCCGGGTCATGCGGATTACAACCGGCCGGTCGCGCTGCCCCATGATGCAAGCTGCGAGACGCTGTGGCGCGATGACGGGCTTTACGATCTTGTCGTCGTGACGAGCCATAACAGCGACCCGGTCGTCCCCGGTGCGGGCAGTGCCATTTTCGTTCACGTCGCGGGCGGTCCGGACTATCCGCCGACGGAAGGCTGCATCGCGTTCGCACGGGAAGACCTCGAGCTGATTCTGCGGGAATGGAATCCCTGCAACGACAGGCTGGTGATCGCCTGACATCCGGTGCGTCGAGGAGAATAAAAAGACGGGGCTTAAGGGTGAGGCGCACGTGTCCCGAAAATTGCCGTCCCGACACGCACCTCGGTCGCGCCGAGCCGGACGGCGGTCTCGAAATCTGCCGACATGCCCATACTGAGGCGGTGCAACCCGTTCCGCGCCGCCATGTCGGCCAGCAGGGCGAAATGCAGCGCCGGGTTTTCGTCGATGGGCGGAATGCACATCAGGCCGACGACCGGCAGACCCATTTCGTCGCGGCATTTTTTGATGAAGCTGTCTGCCTCTAGAGGCAACACGCCCGCCTTCTGCGGCTCCTCGCCAGTATTGACCTGAACGAACAGGTCAGGCGCGCGGCCGAGCCGGTCCATTTCCTTCGCCAGGCTGCGCGCCAGCTTTTCCCGGTCCAGCGTCTGGATGACATCGAACAGGGCCACAGCATCGGCGGTCTTGTTGGTTTGCAGGGGGCCGATCAGATGCACAACCGCATCCGGGTAATCCGCCTTCAAGGGCGGCCACTTTTCCTGTGCTTCCTGCACCCGGTTTTCACCGAACACGCGATGCCCTGCGGCCAACGCCGCCGCCGCCGCGGATCCCGGATGGGATTTCGATACCGCGATGAGCGACACGGCCGCCGGATCGCGCCCGGCGTCGGTTGCGGCTTCGGCGATTTTGGCCTGCACTGCTTCAATATTGGCGGCGATGTCGGTTTGGGTCTCTGTGGTCATGGAGACAGATTAGCAGAAGCCGGAGGGGCAGGCGACGAAAGACGATGGATCGGTCGCTGTCCGGCTTTCCCCCGCAGCCGGTCCATTGACGCCCCCGGTTTTAGGCCGGGACATACCGGAGAGAGGCGTTAAACCGGAGATACCTATCGGGATGGTTCCTGGCGGCTGCGCCTCAGTCGTCCCCGCTATAGGGAAAATGTTTTTCCACATAGGCCATGAGTTTTTCCATGGATTCCGGCACGTCGAGCTTGCCGGTATTGAGCTCGACCTCGCAGGCTTCCGGCGCTTCGTAGGGCGCGGAGATACCGGTGAAGTCGGCGATCTCGCCGGCGCGGGCGCGCCCTTAAAGACCTTTCGGATCGCGGCCCTCGCAGACGTCGAGCGAGGCCGACACATAGACTTCGTGGAACTTGTCATTGCCCACGGCGTCGCGGGCCCGCTCCCGGTCGGTCCGGTAGGGAGAGATAAAGGCCGTCAGCACGACAAAGCCGGCCCGCGCAAAAAGCGCCGCGACCTCGCCGACCCGGCGAATGTTTTCGGCGCGGTCCTCGGGCGTGAAGCCGAGATTGGCGTTGAGCCCGCCACGCAGGTTGTCGCCATCCTGCACATAGACCTGGTAGCCTTTCTGGAACAGGCGTCGTTCGAGTTCGACCGCCAGGGTCGATTTGCCGGCGCCCGACAGCCCGGTAAACCAGAGCACCCCGCCGCGGTGGCCGTTGCGCGCCATGCGCATCTGGTCGGTGACGGTGTTTTCGACGGACGTGATATTCGTTGCCCGCTGGGTAATCAGCGCGCGCTGGTCGGGATAGCCGTCCATATCGATTAGTCCGCCGCCGACGATATCGTAGCCGTCGGCGAGCACGAACCGCCCGGTGCGCGGATTGACCGACGCGGGATCAAGCGCCAGCATCGAGGACGACCGCAGGATGACATCGGCGACCGCATCGCGCGGCACGGCATCGGTATTGGCGGCGACAAGATCGGCGGTATCGACCACGCGTTCGACTTTTTCGACGGTGACGACCGCCTCGATCGTGCCGAGCTTCAGCGTGTAGCGCTTTCCGGCTGCGAGCGGCGCATCGCCGAGCCAGAACAGGCGCGCCCGGAAAACATTGGTTTCCATGGGCGCCTGCGCAACGTGACTGATCAGTTCGCCGCGTTTGACAAAGACCTGGTCTTCGAGCGTGATGCCGACCGGTTCGCCGGCCTCGGCAAACGGGATCGGCGATTCCTTGTTCCAGCCTTCAAGCGACTTGACCTTCACGACATGGTTTGACGGCGAGAACACGATCTCGTCGCCGACCGATATGCGTCCCGATTCAACGCGCCCGGCAATGATACGGCGCGTATCGAACTTGTAGACATCCTGCACCGGAATACGCAGCGGCAGTTCCACCGGCTCCGGCATCGGCTCGAAGGCCGCCGCCGCTTCCAGGACGGTCGGGCCGTGATACCACGGTGTCTTCGCCGACCGGGTCGCGATGTTGTCGCCGTCGCGCCCCGAGACCGGCACGATCGCCGACAGTTCGATCCCGAGCTCTTCGAGAAGCCGGCGGAAATCGGACTCGATCCGGCCGAACCGGGCGGCATCGAAATCGACGGTGTCCATTTTTGTCACGGCGACCGCGATCTGGCGGACGCCAAGGAGGTGCAGCAGATAGCCGTGACGGCGCGACTGTTCGCGCACGCCTACATCTGCATCGATCACGACGAGGGCGGCATCGCACCCCGCCGCGCCGGAGATCATGTTCTTCAGAAATTCCCGGTGGCCGGGCGCGTCGATCAGCACGTAGTCGCGCACCGCATCCGAAAACCGGATATGGCTGGCATCGATGGTGATGCCCTGGTCGCGCTCTGCGCGCAGCGCATCGGTCACGAAGGCCCATTCGAACGGCATACCGCGGCGTGTACACATCTCGGCGACGGCCTCGACCTTTCCGGCGGGCAGCGAGTCGGTGTCGTTCAGAAGCCGGCCGACGAGGGTCGATTTGCCGTGATCGACATGGCCGACAATCGCGATTTTCAGAAGGTTCCGCGGCGCGGCAAGGGCATAGGCTGTGGCCATTACATGTACCCCCCGACACGCAGGCGCTCGAGGGCGTCTTCGGCCTCGTGATCCATGGCGCGGCCCGACCGCTCGGCGACATCCGTGGTTTCAAGCTCGGCGATGATCTCGTCGATGGTCGACGCATTGCTGTCGACAGGGAAGGTGATGTCCTTGTCGCCGAGGGACCGGTAACGCTTGCCGTCGCGCGCATAGTACAGATCGACGATGGGAATGTTTTCGCGCTTGATATAGCGCCACACGTCAAGCTCCGACCAGTGCAGCAGCGGGTGGACACGCAGGTGGCATCCGGGCGGCAGGTCGGTGCGGAACTGGTCCCAGAACTCGGGCGGCTGGTTGCGGAAATCCCACACATTGCCCTCGCCGCGCGGGCTGAACACGCGTTCCTTGGCGCGCGTGCCTTCCTCGTCGCGGCGGATGCCGGCGATCACGCCGGTCAGTTCCTGTTCGGCAATTAGGCCGTTCAGGCCGACCGTCTTCCGCGCCGCGGACCGCGCGGCGGGCGGCAGGGTCGGGTCCATTTCCCCGACCGGCGGACATTTGCGGACCGTGAGTTTCAGGTTCCATTCCTCGGCATAGCGCGTGCGGAAATCGTATATTTCAGAGAATTTCTTCTCTGTATCGACATGCATGACCGGAAATGGCACATGGCCGAAAAACGCTTTGCGCGCCAGCCAGACCATGACGTTCGAATCCTTGCTCAGCGACCACAGCATCGCTAGCCGGTCGATGCGGCTTTGCGCTTCGCGCAGGATATAGATGGATTGGCTCTCCAAGGCTTCGAGCGGGGTCATGGCATCTCCTGATAATCTGGTAAATCAGAAGTAGCCGTTTCTGGTTAAGATACCCTTTAAAGAGCCCATGCCCGATTGGAGTGTGCCACTCGTACAGCGTGTCGAGGCTCGTGTTCGGGAGAGAAAACCATCACAACAGACGCTGGACACAAAAAAGGGGCGGCCCTGAGGCCGCCCCTTCTTTCATTCCCTATAGAGCGAGAGAATTAGAACCCAAGCTTGATGCCCGTGGTGAAGCCAAGGCCGTCATTCTTGGTGACTGCTGTGGCTGCGGGGCTGGGATCACCATCCTGCGCATCGTAGTAGTACAGCGTGTTGTGCCAGGTGACACCCTTGCCAAGCGTACGGCGCATTGCCGCCACAATGAAGGTTTCCTCGTCGCCATCAATCGTAGCAGTCGTCGAACTGGCTTCAGAGCGCGAATAGGACAGGCTGAACTGATTCGGTCCCATAAAGGCGCGGACACCCAGTTCAAGCGTGTCGACTTCCGGAATGGTGATCGCGGCGCCGGTTTTCGTTTCGACCTGACGCGAATAGCTCGCAGCAAGCTGGAACGCGGAAATGCGGACACTACCGCCGAACATCCACTGGGCGCTGTCTTCCATGCCGACCGTCTGCTCGTTGGCCTGCATGTAACCGCCGCCGAGCTTGAATCCGACGTCGCCGATTTTGCCGGTGTAGCGGGCAGCGATATCCAGGATATCGGTATCGGCAGAATAAGGATTCGTGACGCCGTCGAAGGTTTCCGTCGCGTTCTTTGCGTAGCCGGCGCTGACCTGGAACCCGCCGAGGGAAGGCGTGGTGTAGGAGATCTGTTCACCGTCGCTGTTGCCATCCATCTGGGCGGCAGGCGTGGAGCGGGCCGTAACCGTGCTGGGTTTGACGAACAGCTTCCTGCCGTTGAACGAGATGTTTTCACCGACGTTCGATGCCCAGGTGCCCTGGAGACCGGTCGTCATGCTCTTGGGAGCCGTGTCGGACATGCCGAGCTTGAGGGAACCGAAGGAGCCGCTGATGGTCATGAAGGCTTCATCGATCTGGTCAAACGCACTGTCGCCGCCGTTCGGGACGTTGCCGCCATCGGGGTTGGCGTCACCGTTAGTACCACCTTCGAGTTCGACGCGGGTCCCAATCTTGATTCCGTTGTCGAGGGTCGCGCCGCCGAGGAAGTAGATTTCAACGTCGTTGCGAACGTCAACGTTGCCCGAAACACCGGCAGAGCTGTCATTGTCCACTACGGACATTTTCTGGTCGTAATAGCCACCGAGCTTCAGCGTCGGGCCTTCCTGGGCCATCGCCGGAGCAGCAGCAAGCATCAGCGCGGCTGATGACACTGCGGCCAATTTAAACGTGTTGTTCATCGTCTGGTTCCTTATCTTCGTCAGGTTCAGATTGTCTTTGCAGGATCGTTTTATTCTTATAACGCCTGAAAGCCCTTCCTTCTAACACCGGATTAGTTAACGGAAAAAGGACAAACGCACTGACTGATGTTTTTTTGCATCTCGGTGTGTCTAAAATGCCACAGTCCGAAAGAGGACGGATTGGCTGCACCCATCTTGCCGAAATCCCCCCGACGATGAAGGGCTGTCATAAAAATGCCGCAGGTAACTTGAGACGAAATGGCACTCCCTCCGAGACCGGAACAGAGACCGGAACAGAGGAAGGTGCGTTACATGAGCCACGATGCCGTGTCGGGGAAGATTTTCTGGCCATTCCCGAGAATCTGCTTATATCTTGGGCGTAAATTATTATCGGGTCCGGCTCAGGCGGACGTGGTGGTATATTATCCGGTAATGCAGCACGGAACGGCTTATATGTTGACAAGAATCCTGCCCCAAAAAATCCTCGGCGTTTTCGGAATTTTATTGTTGTCGGCCTGCGGGAGCGTCAACAGCGATCCCAGCGTCTATGAGGACGTCAATACCAGCAGGGGAAAGAGTACCGTCGCGCTTGGCAGCGATACCGGTACGGTCGGCGGGGATGACGGCCTGTTCAACCTTTTCGGAAAAGACCGCAATACCGGCGGCGGCAGCGGTATCGGCGTGAACAACTACCTTTGGCGCGCCTCCCTCGACACGATCTCCTTCATGCCGCTGGCCTCCGCCGATCCGTTCGGGGGCGTCATCATTACCGACTGGTATACGCCGCCCGAGACCCCGGCCGAACGGTTCAAGATGAACGTCTATATTCTGGGCCGCCAATTGCGCGCCGACGGCATCCGGGTCGCCGTGTTCCGCCAGAACCGGGAGGGAAACGACTGGATCGATGCCGCGGTCACCAAGACGACATCGGTGAATCTGGAAAATGAAATCCTGAACCGGGCGCGGCAGCTGCGTTTCGCGGCGCGGGCCGACACGGATTAGTGCGCGCGGCCCCTGACAAACCGGCCCTTCAAAACCGCGCGTGAAAGACCGGATGCCTGACCGTCCGCCCGCCATGCGCGTGAGGCGCGCCTGTTTGAAATTCGGGCGAATTCTCGTATAAGGCGGCTTCATCGCACCCGGTCGCACCGACCGGGGCCGTGCGACCCTCATTGCCGGGAACCCCGCCGCCATGCCGACCGACGTCCCCCAGAACACTGCGCCCCGAACGCCGCCGCAGAACGAGTCCCCGTCCAGATACGCCTTCAAGGATGCCGAACAGCGTTGGCAGACGGCCTGGGAAGACGGCCAGTGCTTCGCCGCCGAAGAAAACCCCGACCTGCCGAAATACTACGTGCTGGAAATGTTTCCCTATCCGTCGGGACGCATTCACATGGGGCATGTGCGGAACTACACGATGGGCGACGTGGTTGCGCGCTACAAGCGCGCCCGCGGCTTCAACGTGCTGCACCCGATGGGCTGGGATGCGTTCGGCATGCCGGCCGAGAACGCGGCGATGGAAAAGAAGGTCCACCCCGCGGAATGGACCTACGCCAATATCGACACCATGCGCCGCCAGCTGAAAATGATGGGGCTGTCGATCGACTGGACGCGCGAGATCGCGACCTGTCACCCGGATTATTACCGCCACGAACAGAAAATGTTCCTGGACTTCATCGAGGCCGGGCTGATCTACCAGCGCGAGGCGTGGGTGAACTGGGATCCGGTCGACCACACCGTGCTGGCCAACGAACAGGTCATCGACGGCCGCGGCTGGCGGTCCGGCGCGCCGGTCGAAAAGCGCCGCCTGTCGCAGTGGTTCTTCCGCATCACCGATTACGCGCAGGAGCTGCTCGACGCGCTGGACACCCTGGACCGCTGGCCCGACAAGGTGCGCCTGATGCAGGCCAACTGGATCGGCCGATCGGAAGGCCTGCGCATCGCCTTCGAGGTCGAGGGACGCAGCGACAGGCTTGAAGTCTATACCACCCGCCCGGACACGATCTTCGGCGCAAGCTTCTGCGCCATCTCGCCGGAGCACCCGCTCGCCGCGGAACTGGCGGACGGCAACGAAGAGCTCACGGCCTTTATCGAGGAGTGCGGACGGCTCGGTACGTCCGAAGCCACGATCGAGCAGGCGGAGAAAGTCGGCTTCAATACCGGCCTGCGGGTGAAGCATCCGTTTATCGAGGGCCGGACGCTGCCGGTCTATGTCGCGAATTTCATCCTGATGGAATACGGCACCGGCGCGATCTTCGGCTGCCCCGCGCACGACCAGCGCGACCTGGACTTCGCCCGCAAATACGGGCTGGACGTGCTGCCCGTCGTCGTGCCGGATGGGGCGGAAGATTTTTCGGTCGACGATGTCGCCTATACGGATGACGGCCGGCTGGCCAATTCGGCATTTCTCGACGGCATGGACGTGGAGACCGCCAAGGCGGAGATCGCCGGGCGGATCGAAGCCGCGGGCAGCGGCAGGCGGGAAGTCAATTTCCGCCTGCGCGACTGGGGCATTTCGCGCCAGCGATACTGGGGCTGCCCGATCCCGATCATCCATTGCGGCGATTGCGGCGCGGTTCCCGTGCCGGCGGCGGACCTGCCGGTGGTGCTGCCCGACAACGTTTCGTTCGACCGGCCGGGCAACCCGCTCGACCGCCATGACGCGTGGAAGAATGTCGATTGCCCGAAATGCGGCAAGCCGGCGGAGCGCGAAACCGACACCTTCGACACCTTTGTCGATTCGTCGTGGTACTTCGCCCGCTTCGCCTCGCCCCGCGCGGAAGAACCGACCGACCGTGCGGCGGCGGATTACTGGCTGCCGGTCGACCAGTATATCGGCGGCATCGAACACGCGATCCTGCATCTGCTGTATTCGCGCTTCTACATGCGCGCCATGACCAGAACCGGGCATGCCGGCCTCGACGAGCCCTTCGCCGGCCTGTTCACGCAGGGCATGATCTGCCACGAAACGTATCGCACCGAAAACGGCGACTGGGTGGAGCCTGCCAACATTCTGGAAGGGGACGGGGACAGCGTCGTCCATGCCGAAACGCGCGAACCGCTGATCGTCGGCCGGTCCGAAAAAATGTCGAAGTCGAAGAAAAACGTCATCGACCCGGAAGACATCATCAACGCATACGGCGCCGACACGGCGCGCTGGTTCATGCTGTCGGACAGCCCGCCGGAACGCGACCTCGACTGGACGGAATCCGGCATCACCGGCGCATGGCGGTTTTCCAACCGGCTCTGGCGCCTGGTCGCCGCAAATGCCGCCAAGCTGCCGGCGGCGGGCACCGAACCCGACGGCGACAGCGCCGCCGATCTGCGCCGCGCGGTCCATGCCGCCATCGCGGGTGTCACCGAAGATCTCGAAGCGTTTCACTTCAACCGGTCGGTCGCGCGCATCCACGAACTGGTCAACGCCCTGTCCGACGCGGATGCCGCGAAAGACGGCGCTGCCCTGCGCGAAGGCCTGGAAACTGTCACCCTGCTGATCGGTCCGATGATGCCGCATCTCGCCGAAGAGCTCTGGCGGATGCTGGGACATGAAAAACTGGTCGCCGATTCCCCCTGGCCAGTGGCGGATGAAGCCCTTCTGGTGCAGGATACGGTGAAGCTGGCGGTGCAGGTGCGTGGCAAGATGCGGGGGACGGTGGAGATTCCCCACGACGCGGATCAGGCGACGGCGGAACAGGCGGCCCTGGCGCTGGCCACGGTCACGGCGGCGCTCGACGGCGACGAGGTAAAGAAGATCATTTATGTGCCCAACCGGATCATCAATGTCATCCACTAGGCAGGCGCGCCGCCGCGGCCTGCTGGCGGCAACTGTTCTGGCGGTGGCGGCGGCAATGTCCGGCTGTGGTTTCGAGCCGTTGCACGGTCAGCGTTCCGGCGCGTCGAGCGCCGCGCTCAGCGCGATCGATGTTCAGCTGATCGCGGACCGGCCCGGCCAGATGCTGCGCAATGAGCTTCTGCAGCAGATGCAGCCGCGCGGACAGACGCCTACACGCTATTCGCTGGCGGTAACGCTGACGGAAAGCCTCTCTAGTCTCGGCATCCGCAAGGACGAAGTCGCCACCCGCGCGAATCTGACCCTGTCCGCCAGCTTCACGATCAGCGAACTGGGCGGGACGAAACGCGTGTTCTCGGGCTCGGCACGGTCGGTCAACAGCTACAATATCCTGACATCCGACTTCGCAACCCTGAGCGCACACGAGGATGCCCGCCGCCGCGGGATCAACCAGCTTGCGCTGGAAATCCGTGAACGACTCTCGGTCTGGCTTATCCGCGCCGGCGAACGGCCGCAGCGGACACGCTGAACCGATGACGCGCCGACACAGATCGCCGGCACAGACGAGCCTGCTGCCTTGTGAATTTCCCGCCATGAAAGCCTTCCGATGAAAGTGCCGGCGGGCAGTGCCGACGCTTTCGCCAAGGCCCCTCCCGGCAATATCCGCGCCATTCTGATTTATGGCCCCGACCTCGGCCTTGTGCGCGAACGTGCGGAAGCGGCTGTGATCGCCGTCGCGGGCAGCCTGTCGGATCCTTTCAACGTGGTCGAGTTCACACCGTCCGCCCTGAAGGACGATCCCTCGAAGCTGACCGACGAGGCCTGCGCCATCTCGATGATGGGCGGGCGTCGCGTGGTGCGGCTGCGCGACGCGACCGACGCGGTCGCGAAGGCGGCGGCGGACACCCTTGCCGCCACCGAACAAACCGGGGACGGCGCACTGATCATCATCGAGGCAGGCGATCTGAACCCGCGGTCGAAGCTGCGCGCGCTGTTCGAAAAGACCGACGGCGCCGCCGTCATTGCCTGTTACATGGATGAAGGGGCCGGGCTGGACGACCTGGTGCGCAAATCGCTGGCCGATGCCGGGATATCCGCGACCGGGGATGTCATCTCATGGATCGCCGGCAATCTCGGTTCCGACCGGATGGTCAGCCGCATGGAGCTTGAAAAGCTGACGCTGTATGCCGCCGGCCAGTCGGAAATCACGCTTGAGGATGCCCAGGCGGTCATCGGCGATGCCGCCGCGGTCACCCTGGACGACGTGGTCTATGCCGCGACGGGCGGGAACCTGAAGGGCCTGACCGTCGCCCTTGCCCGGGCCCGGTTCGAAGGCGTCGCGTCGATCGCCATCCTGCGCGCCGCCAGCCGCCACCTGTCACGGCTGGAAGAAGCCGTCGCCGCCATGACAGGCGGCGCGAATCCCGACAGCGCCATGAAGAGCCTGCGCCCGCCGGTCTTTTTCAAACAGCAGAACAGTTTCCGCAACCAGCTCCGGCGCTGGCGGCCGCAGACCCTGAGCCGCGCGCGGGCCGAGCTGATCCAGGCCGAGATCGACTGCAAGACCACCGGTATGCCGGACGAAGCGGTCTGCGAACGCGCCCTGATGCGCCTTGCCGCAATGGCGGGCGCGCGGGTGCCGCGCTAGCGATCGGAATTCTGCATTCCCAAAATCACACCTAGCGACCTGAACAGCCATACCGCCGCGCCCAGCTTGATCGCACACGGCACCAGCGCGTAGACGCCGCTGAGATACAGGCCGACCTCTGCCTCGGCGGGGCGGCCGGGCACATAGCCGAGGAAATCGAGAGCCGGCAGTGTCAGCCCGGTCGCCAGGGCAAAGGACGCCTTGGCGAAGAACGTCGCGCCGGAAAAATAACGCGATGCGATGGCCTGGTCGCCGGCCCAGTCGATGCGATCCGCCAGCAGGGCGGGGGGCAGGGCGAGATCGGCGCCGAGGGCCGCGCCTGACAGAACGCAGACGATGGCGAACGGCACGATATCGCCCGGCCCCAGCGTAAATGCCCAGACGAACGTAATCACCGCGACGATCATGCTGATGCCCCAGGCCCGCGCGGTGCCGGTACGCCGCGCCACCGATTGCCAGACCGGCATGGAAGCGGCGCCGCTGAGGAAATAGACCAGCAGGAACAGCCCGGTCCATGTTTCCGCGGCGAGGCGGTCACGGATATAGAACAGCACCAGCACGGCCGGAATGGAACTTGCGAAATTGCTGATGAAATAGATGGCGTAGAAGCGCCGCGCCCAGCCCCCGCGCAGCAGGTCGCGAAAGCCGCCGGCGCGCGCGGCAGCGTCCCCGGTGGTGGCGGGAGTATCCACGTGACGCCCATACCAGCGCGAAAACAGCAGCCCGCCGACGACCAGCAGGACGGCGAGCACCAGCGTCACGACCTGGAATGCGGCGGCGGCGTCGTAGCGGTTCCGCAGCACGCTGGGGAGCACGGACGCGGTCAGGATACCGACGAGACCGAGCGCTTCGCGGGTGCCGGTAATGCGCGGGCGATCCGCGGACGACGCCGGCCAGATGCCGCCGAGCGCCTGATAGTTGATAGAAACGATGCTGAACCCGGTCGTACAGACGAAGACGTTCGCGGCAAACCAGACAAGATATTCCGCGCCCGTCAAAGCCGGCGGATTTAACAGCCCGGCGAACCCGGCCAGCAGCATGAACGCACCGGCCAGCAGGATCGTCTTGCGGCGATGCGCGAAGGCATCGCTGAACGTTCCGATCAGCGGATCCTGTACCGCATCGACCACCCGCAGGCCCAGCAGCACGCTGCCGAGCGCCGCGAGCGAAAGGCCATAGGACGTGGCATAGAAATCGGGTGCATGCAGGTATACCGGCAGACCCGCGAAAGCCAGAGGCAGCGCGAGTATGCCGTATAAGGCAAGGTCGGCCCCGGTCAGTTTCGGGCGGGACTCCGCCTGCCTGCCGTAATGGCCGGCAGGACCTGTCATAGGTTGCCTA
>JAYOMI010000021.1:0-15168 GCA_038120765.1 Rhodospirillaceae bacterium | reverse complement strand
CTCGATCTCAAATCGGAAACCGGTCTCGGCATCGCCAAGCAGCTTGCGGCGGAGTTTCGGGTCAGGGGAATTTTCACCCAGCCAGATATCGAAAAAGCGGGGAGCGAAGGCAGGATCCTCGATCATGCCGATGCGTTGCGTGTCACGATAGAACAGCGTCCGTCCGTCGGAATCGCGCACCGCCGTCAGGCGGTCGCCATCGGCAACATCGGGAAAAAGCTCCGACAGGCGCGCCGCCCACGCCGACAGCGTCGCCTCGTCGGAAAAGCCCTGGTTTCGGATTTCAGCGATTGTGCGGTCTGCGATGTCGCGCCCTTTGATCTCACGCATATAACGGAGGGACAGCGCAAATGGCGCATCGGGCCGCCAGGACGATGCCGGCGCATACAGGGTCGCCTGGTAGACATCCCAGAACAGATAGCTCAGCACCCCGTCGCCGACTTTACCGGCG
The DNA here is from genome assembly GCA_038120765.1 of Rhodospirillaceae bacterium. Lineage (GTDB taxonomy): Bacteria > Pseudomonadota > Alphaproteobacteria > MPNO01 > UBA830 > CAXBCP01. Next base: position 14,717 of record JAYOMI010000021.1, on the reverse strand, counting down.
TCGGGAACATACCGGCCGGCGACAATCGGGCTGGCTGTTGACGCAACCGGCCACAGCAGCACCGCGGACAGGACGGCGACGATAATTTTACGCATGTTGTAACTCCACCTGCATAACGTCCGTGCGGCCGCAGCGGAATGCCCCGGCACAGCTTGCGAGATAGAACCGCCAAAGGCGGATGAATTTTTCGTCGTAACCGAGCGCGCGGACCTCATCGATACGGGCATCGAAACGGGCAAGCCAGAGATCGAGCGTCGTTGCATAGTCCTGACCGAAGCGATGGGTATCGGTCAGCCGCAACCCGGCGCGTCCGGCCTCTTGGGCAAAACGGTTCTCGCTCGGCAACATGCCGCCCGGAAAGATATAGCTGCGAACCGCGTCGCCCCCTTTTCGGTAGCTGTCGAAATAGTCGTTATCGACGGTGATTGTCTGGATGACGGCCCTGCCGGACGCGGCAAGCTGGGCCGCAAGTTTCTCGAAATAGGTTTTCCAGTACCGCTCGCCCACCGCTTCGAACATCTCGATCGACACGATGGAAGAGAACCGGCCGCGGGGTTCACGATAATCCTCCAGGCGGATATCGGCCTGGCCGGACATGGAGGCCAGGCGTTCGCGGGCGTAGGAAGCCTGGGCGGGGGACAAGGTCAGACCCGTGACCCGGTGATCGCCACGATGGATCGCGCGTTCAGCAAAACCGCCCCAGCCGCAGCCGATTTCAAGAATGTCTTCCGGCGCATCGCCGAGGCGGTCGATGATGCGGTCGTATTTCCTGAGCTGTGCATCGGCGAGGGGCTCTTCCGGCGCACCGAACAGGGCGGATGAATAGCTCATCGTTTCATCCAGCCACAGGCTGTAGAAATCGTTCCCCAGATCGTAATGCGCCATCACATTGGCGCGCGCGCGTCGGCGGGTATTGGGTTTCAGCAGCGCGCCGATACCGACCAGCGCCCGCTTGACGGCATTGCCCGCCACAAAGGGGCGCATCGCTTCTTCGTTCCGGAAGGCGAAATCGACAAGCGAGGCGATATCGTCGCTTTCCCATTTTCCAACCCGGTAATCGCCGGCAAGGGCGGTGTCGCCGCCAATCGCCATATTCCACAGCACGTCGGCGGAGTGGACTTTCAGATGACCGTGCGGCCCCGGATTCCGGCCCCCGAAAGTCCGGATTTTACCGTGATGGTTTTCGTATGTGAACGTCCCGGTGTCGGTCTTTTCGAGGACCCTCAGGAAGCTTTTTTCAATTCTCTCGTGAAACATCTCTTACGCCTCGTGTCGCGACGATCCTTCCGTCAGGAAGGCATCTCATCGCGGATAAAGCCTGTTTGGTGACATTTTTCAAGAGCGCGCTTTCCGGTCGATCGCTTTCCCGTCATCGCATTCCTGTTGTTACGTATTTCTCCTGATCTTAAACGCGCCGCTGGCGGTAACGGATTACCGGCTTTTGATCTTCTCCAGCCCGTGCCAGGCAGGTTCTGCATCGAGTGCCGCTGCGACGCGCACCGCGCTCCACAGGCCGTCTTCATGAAAGCCGTTCCGCTGCCACGCGCCGCAGTACCAGGTGCGCTGCGTCCCCTGAATATCCGGGATACGGTCCTGCGCCGATACGGCCGCCTGATCGAAGATCGGGTGTTCGAAGTCAAAGCTGTCATAGACCAGCGCCGGGTCCGGGGCGCGGGACGGGTTCAGCGTTTCGATCAGCGGATACCGCCGGTCCAGCGACTGCAGCCGGTTCATCCAGTAGCTCATCGTGATATGGGGCGCCTCGTGCGCATCCGCTGCGGCGCGCTTCTCCAGCAGATACGTCCAGCTTGACCATGCCCCCCGGCGTTTCGGCATGAAGGAGGTGTCGCCATGCAGGTATGTCCGGTTTTTTTCGAACCGGAAGGCGGACAGCACATCGCGTTCGGTATCGGTCGGATTTTCGATCAGGGCCAGCGCCTGATCGGCGTGGCAGGCCAGCACGGCGTGGTCGGCGGCATACCGTGCGCCGTTATCGGCGGTGATGAAAACGCCCGCGTCTCCCCGCTCCACCCGGTTGACCTCGTGACGGACGATCTTGCCGCCGAACGTATCTGTAAAACGGGTCGTGAGCCGTTGGACGTATTCGCGCGCCCCGCCGGTGACGGTATGCCACTGGGGTTGTCCGCGAACGGAGAGCAGCCCGTGATTGTGGAAAAAGCGCAGGAAACTGTCTGCCGGAAACGCAAGCATGGTCGATGTCGGACAGCTCCAGATCGCTGCGCCCATCGGCAGGATGAAATACTGCCTGAACCAGTCGCCAAGTTGCATGTCGTCAAGACATTCGCCGAGAGACAGCCCGGGCCGGTGCTTCGCGCCGCCCGCCATGTAGGCCGGGGCTTCACGAAAGAATCGCAGAACGTCATTCATCAGCCGCCAGAAGGCGGGGCGCAGCAGATTGCGCTTCTGGGCGAACACGTTCCACGGTTTGGGCGTGCCGTATTCGAACCATCCGTCATCCGCCGTCAGCCCGAAGGACATGTCCGACTTGTGCACGGGCACGTCCAGTTCGGCGAAAAGCTGCGCCAGAAGCGGGTAATTGCGATAGTTGAAGACGATAAAGCCGGTATCGACGGGAATTTCCACACCCGGCGCCGGACGGGCGATCACGGTCCGCGTATGCCCGCCGAGATAATCGTTCTTTTCGAAAAGCGTGACATCATGGTGCTGGGACAGCAGATATGCCGCCGAAAGTCCCGATATGCCGCTGCCGATGACGGCGATTTTCATGTATCCGGTCCGTTGTTCTGGGTGTCGCTCGAGCGTGCAGGGAGGGGAATAATCGTCAGGAGACGTACCCCGCTATCCTTTACCGACTTCGGTCACGGCTGAAAAGCGGTATCGGATTACCAGCAAAGGGTTTGGTCGCGAAATCCGGCACGGGGTCACCTGCGTATCAATACATACCATCCAGTCAGTATTGAGGGTGGGCAACGTTGAACGCGACGATCGCCGGCAGGACCGGTATCAGGGAAAGGAACAGGTCATGCTTCTGGAACAGGTTGCCGAAATAGCGCCGGGTTGGGTCGAAAGGCTGACGGTTGAAACCCTGTCGTCATCGGATGCGCCGGCGGTGCGTGACCACCTCATGCGGCTCGACGAGATGGGTCGCTACAGCCGGTTTTTCTCTGCCATGTCGGATGAAAGTATCGATCGCTATGTGGCGCGGCTCGACTGGTCGCGCATGATCGCGGTGGGGCTCTATCACGACGACGCCCTCATCGGCGTCGCCGAACTCGGCTGGGAAGACGGCCCCTTCACCGGCACCGCGGAAATGGCCGTGACGGTCGACAGCACCTGCCGTCATCGGGGCATCGCGGGCTGGCTGGTAAACGAAACGGTGCGGCGGGGACGCAAGGCAGGTATCCGCCGGATGGAAGCAACCTGGGTCGGCGGGAATGATTCCATCGCCAAGATCATGCGCAGTCATGGCGCACGGATCTGGCTGGGCGGGTCGCACTGGTGCGGCGTGGCGCCGCTCGACTGACGGCGCTTCACCGCAGAAACAGGATCAGATCATGACCGGAGACCAACCCGCCGCGCGAACCGGCGGAGACCATTCGGACCTCAGGGCGTCATTTCCGACAGGCGGCGTCGCGATCGTATTCGGTGCGACGGGCGCCATCGGCAGCGCGCTTGCACAGCGCCTGGCGGCAGGCGGTCAGTTTGCGGCGGTTGTCGGCCTGTCCCGCACCGGCACCCCTGCGCTGGAACTCACCTCCGAAGACAGCATCCGGAAAGCAGCGGCAACGGTCGCGGATCTTGGTCTTCCGCTGCGGCTGGTGATCGATGCGACGGGCTTTCTGCATGACGGCGTCGCGATGCCGGAGAAAACCTGGCGGGATCTCAGCGCCGACCGGCTGGCCCATGCCTTTGCCGTGAACGCGATCGGGCCGGCGCTTCTGATGAAACATTTCCTGCGGCTGCTGGCGCGCGACGGCAAGGCGGTCTTTGCGACGCTGTCGGCGCGGGTCGGCAGTATCGGCGATAACGAGCTCGGCGGCTGGTATGGCTACCGCGCCTCCAAGGCGGCGCTGAACCAGTTCGTGCGCTGTGCGGCGATCGAACTGAAGCGCAGCGCGCCTGCCGCCATCTGCGTCGCGCTCCATCCCGGCACGGTCGAAAGCGCGCTGTCCGCGCCGTTCGGGCGCCGCGGCCTGGACGTGCGCCCGCCCGATGAGGCAGCGGAGAACCTGCTGGCCGTCATCGACTCGCTGACCGCCGCCGATACCGGCACGTTCCTCGACCATCGGGGGGAGAACCCGCCATGGTGAACGCAGATTCAGACACCATTCCGGACGGGACAGCCGGCGCCGGCAGGCCCGCTGTGTTCTTCGACGGAAGCTGCCCGCTCTGCGCGGCCGAAATTGCGACCTACCGGAAGTGCCGCGGCGCCGGCGACATCGACTGGGTGGATGTGGCAGCGGACAGCACCGGCGGAGAGCGCGATCGGGTTGCGCCCGGTCTGACGCGGAACGACGCGATGCGCCGTTTCCACATGCGCCGGGCGGACGGCAAGATCGTCTCCGGCGGCGCCGCCTTCGCCGAATTGTGGACGGCGCTGCCGGCGTTTTCGTGGGCGGGACGCATCGGACGGCTGCCGGGAATTGCGTTGTTACTGGAAGGGGCCTACCGGTTGTTTCTGCCTGTCCGCCCAGTCTTGCAGAAAATGCTGCGTCGGCGGCAGAGGGACCGGAAAAGCCCATGAAAAAAGGCGGCGCTTGTTGGGCGCCGCCTTTCGGAAGTCTGTGTGGTTGCGCGGATCAGCGCTGAACCAGCACCTCGAACGTCGACAGGACGATTTCCTTGCCGCCCCAGCCGATATTGCACTTGCCGGCGACGACCTTGCCCGGATGCGTGCCGCGCTGATACGCAGCCCGGCAGACAGGCAGGGTGCGCCCGGTTTCGGAACCGCCGATGATCATGCCTTTGGCCGAGGGGCCCTTGACCCAGGCGAGCTTGACGCCCTTGTCGGTCATGACCTCGAACTTGCCGATCACGATCTCCTTGCCGCCCCAGCCGATATTGCACTTGCCGGCGACGACCTTGCCCGGATGGGTACCGCCCTTGTAGGCCGCCCGGCAGACCGCCAGTTTGCGGCTGCCTTCGCTGCCGCCGATGAAGGCGTTGGCCGGCAGGCGTCCCGTGCTCGCCGCCCATTTGACGTCACCGAGTGACGCCGTCTGGGTCGTTCCGGGCTTGGGGGCGGGGGTTGAGGCATTGGGTTTTACCGGGCCGAAATACTTGGAGCATTTCGGATAGGTATAGGCAGCCACGGTGGACGATACGCCTGACGGATCGGCAATCGCCGCGATCTGGGCGGCTGCCCGGATCATGTCCTCCTCGGTCACCGCGGCATCCAGGGTCTTGCTGGCGTTATAGCCCTTCTTGACCTTGCCGGCCGCCTCGGCCGCCTGGAAAGCCTTCTTCATTTTCGGCCCGTCTTTCGCCGCGTCGAATGCCTTCTTCATTGCCTCGAAGTCTTTCTTGAGCTTAGCAAGACGGGTCGCCTTTGCCGGGCCGGTCGCCGCCTTCGCACTGCTCGAGGTTCCGAGCGAGCCGATGAACAGCGCCATTTCGCCGACCGCCGCAACCTGGCCGAAGGTAATGGACGCACATGTCGTGGAATCCTTCGCCGCGCCCATGCCGCAATTGACCCAGCCCTTGGGCTTGTCCGCCCAGCAGACCGGTCCAACGCCGTCATAGCCGGGTTTGCAGTTCTTGTAGCAAAGCCCGGCGTCTTCTTGCTCACGCGAGTTGCACACGCCGGTTACCGGATTACCTATCTTGACGATCTTGGCGCAGGACAGATCGAGCTGCCCGCCAAGGCCGAGCGCCTTGCAATCGGGCTGCTTCGGCCGGCAGATCAGGCCGATATTGGTATAGCCCGACTTGCACTTCGGATAGAAAATGAGCCCCTGCTTCTGGCAGTTACCCTTGCCGTGGTCTTTCTCGCACCGGCTTCGCATGCCGTTGTCGTTAAGAGCATCGCCGAACTTCCAGGGATAGCCCAGCCCGCGCCCGTATTCCGTCGCGCGGCAGAACAGGCCCTGATTGGCCATGCCTTTGGGGCACACGGAATGACAGTCGAAGCCGAAGCGCTTCATGTTCTTGCCGCACTTGTCGTAGCACAGCAGCCCGATCCGCTCCTTACCGGACGCGCATTTCTGCGGCACCGTGCCGACCCCGCGTCCATACGAATCCTTCCAGCAGAACTCCTTGCCGCTGTCGTCCGCCGCATAGGACGGCGTCGCGGACAGTGCAACGAACACCGCCAGCATCATGCTGCCCAATAATCTTATTGTTTTTAGCTTAGCCATAATGGCCCCCATTTCGGTTCAAGGTTTCGAGCCGGACGCTCTTTGTTGTCAGGTGTCTTTTCCGGATTCTTACTTCTTCGGCATCGCCGCTTCGGCCTTTGCCGCGGCGAGCCGTTCCATGGACGCAAGCTGGGCGTCTGCAACGGCCTGGATCTGCTTCTGCATTTCCCCGAAAATCTTTTCCGCCAGCTTGCCGGCCGTTTCGTTTTTCGGGTCGAGCTTCTGCAGGGCCGCCTGAATAGTCGTCACGGCCTCGTCCTTGCGTTTTTCAGCGACGGCGATCTTCCGGGCCATCGCCTTCGCGGATGCTTCGTCCTTGGTGCCGTTGTAAAGGGCAACCAGTTCCTTTGCCGCCGCCTGGTGCTGGGCCATCCCCTTCGACATATCCGCCATCTGCGCATGCGCCGCGGAGGTCGCGCCAGTCATTAACATGCCGACCAGAATCGGCATGAGTTTCCTTTAAAAAAACATCATGGTTTTCTTTAATTATGTGATTGCCTACACGCCAAGTTCCGTCTGTCAGCAGCAGGGCATGATCCTACCCATCCCTGCATTGATGCCGGCCCATACCGGGCCGGGCATTCTTCATCGCCGCTAGTTGCCTTTCGGCGCGGCCGTCATTTTCGCCCGCTCGTCGGCAATGATTTCCATCATCGCGTTTTCGTCGATGGCACCCGGCACCAGCCGGTCGCCAATCACGAAAGCGGGTGTGCCATTGATCCCCAGCGCGCTGGCCAGCCGGTAATTCCGTTCCAGCTGTTCGGTGATTTCCGGATCTTCCATGTCCCGGACCAGCTTTTCATAATCGAGACCGAGAGCCTTTGCAGTCGCCGTCACCGTGCCGGCATCGGCCTGTTCGGCCGACATCAGCGCGTCGTGGAATTCGCCGTACTTGCCCTGGCGCTTTGCCGCCAGCGCTGCCCGCGCCGCCACCAGAGAGTTCGGGCCGAGGATCGCAAATTCCTTGTAAACGATGCGGACATTCGGGTCGTTCGCCACAACCGCATTCACCGCCGGCGCGACCCGCTTGCAGTAGCCGCAATTGTAATCGAAGAATTCGACGACGGTGATGTCGCCTGCAGGATTGCCGCCAACCGGCGAACCCGCATTCTGCAGCAGTTCGGAACGGTATTGTTTCAGAGCCTGCGCGGCGGCGGCCTGTTTCGCAGCCTCCTCCTGCGCCTGCAGAACCTGCATCGCCTCGCGGATGATAGCCGGGTTTTTCAGCAGGTAGTCGCGGATGATACCTTCGAAAGCGCTGCGTTGTTCAGGCGATACGGAGGCTGCGCCGGCTGACGGCGCCCCGCTCTGGGCGGATACGCCCTTCACCAGCGCAGGCGCCATGACGGCTGAAAGAGCGAGCGCCGCGGCGACCGCGTCGATGCGAAAATTCCTGACCACGAAACGCTGCCCCCCAATACTTTACCTGAGACAATCACACATATGTCTGGCGCGCAAGCGCGTGCGGCCGCTGACAGGGAAAATAAAACCGGACGCTGTTCAGCGTGCGTTCAGTATCAATCAGGGCGGAGTCGCGCGGTGTATCAACGCGCAGTCACGCGTTGCATCGGTGCAGCAGACGGGGCACGATCCCCGTTGGAAGGCCGCTTCACGTAACGCGTTCCCGCCGGTTACGCCGCATCCAGCTCAGTAGAGGTAGGTCCATGACACGATTTTCTGCAATTTTGCCGCTCACCCTTCTTCTCTCGCCCTGGTTCTGCGGCGCTATTGCCGCGGTATCCGTCGCCGGGGTGACGGCGTATCCGGCGCCGGCAGCGGCGGGACTGCTCAAGAAAATCAAAAAGCAGGGCCGCAAAGCAGCCGGCAAAGTGGCCGGGCCGGGCGAGAAGGTCACAGACAGGATCGGCGACGCCGCACACGATGACGGTATCGCCATCGGCAAGCAGGTCAGCAAGTCTGGCGGACGGATCACCCGCGACCTGACCCGCAAGGGCAGAACCATCGGCAGGGTTGTCATTGAGGGCGGCCGCATTGTCGAGACCGAGACCGTCGAGGGGGGCAGGGTCATCGCCCGTGAAACCGAGGCCGGCGGCAAATTCATCGTCAGTGGCAGCGCCATCGTGGGCCGCGAGATCGTGGTCGCAGGCAGGACGGTCGGCCAATCGGTCATCCGGGGCGGCAGGGTTGTGGGCCATACCGCCATTCAGGGAAGCGGATATGTGGTCAGGGCGGGCGAGATCGTACTCGACGGGCTGACCCGCAATGTCTGCCGCAAGGTCGCCGGGGCCGTTACCTCGGGATCGAAAATCGATCTGCCCGCCGTGCCGGGCGTTCCCGGCCTGCCGGATTTCGAGAGCCTGGTCGCCGAAATGGCGAAAAATTCCGCGCGTGAAATGACGAAGCTGTCAGGCGACAGGCGGGGCAAGATCATCCGCGGTGCGGCCGATGCAATCGGGGAACACGCCGGGGCGGTGCCGGGCCTGAAAAACATGGCAAAGACGATCGATGCAAAGCGCAAGGAAGTTGCCGCCCTGTTCGCCCCCGATGTGTTCTGCAACGCGAGCGTCGCCGAGTTTGAGCGCCGGCTTACCGCAATCGGGCTGGCACCCGACCTTGCCGGCGCACTCAAAAAGAAAGCGGGGCTGCTGGACGATCTTCTGCAGGGCAGGCTTTTGGTCAAACAGGCCCAAGCAAAAGGCGGCCGGCATTTCTTCTATGCCTATAACTTCTCCGCCGCGGCGGCGGGTGGCAGCGGCGGCGTGATGACCCTGTCGATCATCCTCGATTTCCGCGGCCATGGCGGCGCCTATGCAACGCTGGGGCCGCAGGTCGTGTCGAATGTTACCGCCGGGGTAAGTATGGGGCCCACCTATTTCACGTCGGTCTCGGTCGACGATCTCGAAGGATGGGGCTGGAGCATAGCCATTTCGGGAGGACCGCCCACCAAGGTGCTGTCCGGGTCCGTTGATATCGCCATGGACGAGACTTTCAGAAAATTCCAGGGATTTGGCACCAGCGGCGCGGTCGGGCTCGGCGTCATTCCGGGCGATGTCGCATTTGCCCGGACGCGCACCTGGAAGATGAATTAGAAACATTCGATCTACAGGAGTGACGTGACGGACCCATGGGAATCGTGACCGACATTGTGCTGCCCCTTGCGCTGGCCTTTATCATGTTCGCGCTGGGACTCGGCCTCACCTTAGCCGACTTCGCCCGCGTTGCCCGCCAGCCGCGCGACTTTCTGATCGGCGCGGCGTCCCAGCTGGTCCTGCTCCCCGCCGTCGCCTGGCTACTGGTCGGCCTGTGGTCGCTGCCGCCGGAGCTTGCGCTCGGCGTCATGATCATCGCCGCGGCGCCCGGCGGGGTGACGTCGAATATCCTGACCGCTCTTGCCCGCGGCGATGTCGCCCTGTCGATTTCGCTGACCGCCGTGATCAGTCTTGTCTGCGTCGTCACGATTCCGCTGATCGTCGTTTTCGCCCATGACCGCCTGATCGGCGGCGCCACGACCGGCGATATCTCGGTCGCGAAAACCGCCATCAGCGTTTTCGCGATCGTTACCGTGCCGGTGACCATCGGCCTCCTCGTCCGCCATTTCGCGGACAGCGTCGCCCGCAGGTTCGAACCCGCTGCACGCCATATTTCCACCGGGCTGTTCGTCGTCGTGCTGGCCGGCGCGATCTATCAGGAGCGCGGCAACATCGCCACCTATTTCGCCCAGGCGGGTCTGGTGACGCTTTCGCTGAACATCACGATGATGATATTGGCCTATAGCATCGCCCGGCTGTTTGCGTCGGGGCCGCGACAGCGAACCGCCATATCCATCGAATGCGGACTGCAGAACGGCACGCTGGCCATCGCGGTGGCGGCGCTGCTGTTCGGCGGCGGCCTTGTCGCCGTGCCGGCAGCGACCTACAGCCTGATCATGTTCGCAACCGCGCTGGTTTATGTCGCATTTGCCCGGCGCAGCGCCGCCTGACTCCTGTCCCCCTATACGACGTAATTTCGAAGAATAAGGAACCCGCCGACCACCATCAGGATCAGGGCGGCCAGACGGTTCAGAAAAATGGCGACGGCATGCCCTGCGGTTCCGCTGATAAATGTAACGGCCCGGATCGCGGCAAGCGCATAGGCCAACTTCGCGGCACCCACGGCCACGGCGGCGACAAGCAGAATCAGCCCCGTATCGAGCGGTGTCAGCCGGTCCAGATCCGCAAACGCCGGGAAGAAAACGAAATAGAACAGGATCGCCTTCTGATCGCCAAGGGTCAGGAGCAGCCCTGCCATAAGGCTTGAGAACAGCGGCGTTGGCTCCGCGGCGGGCGCGGCCGCGCCCGGTACGCTGATCACCGGGGCGGACCGCCAGAGACGGATTCCGAGCCAGATCAGATACACACCGCCCGCAGAGGACAGGACGACCAGATACGCCCCCGCCACCTCCGCCAGGACCGACAGGCCGAGCACGGCGACGATGATGAAAACGAGATCGCCCGCCACGATCCCGAGCGTCGCCGCCACGCCGTGACGCAGTCCGAGCGCGACCGCCCGCGCCGTGACCGCAAGCACACTGAGGCTCGGCACCAGGGCGAGGACAAGCATCGTCGCGAAAAGGGAGGCGATGCTGCCGGCGGCGAGCGTGATTTCCATGAAACGGAGGCGACTTCAGAGAAACGGATACGCCTCAATCTGACCGAACAGCGCGATCGGTCAAGCGCGTTCCACAGGCCGGGGGCGTGGCGTTCCGGGATCGGGTGTTGGCGCGGGAAACGACCTAATCGGGGACCAGTTCGTGGAGCGCGTACATTCCGCCGAGACCGATTACCAGAAACAGGAGCAGCATTGGCACCAGCGACATCACCGAACGCTTTTCCTCGATCGGGCCGGTGCGTGTCCTTGGTACAAATTCCGCTTTCGGCGCGGGCTCGCGTGAGCGCGGGGTCATTGTTCCCTCCGCGATTTTGGCTTTTGTTTCCTTGAAGTTGCTGCCACCGCGAAAAATCATGGAGCTTTCGGTCTTGCCGGTGCTGGGGTTGTGGTCTTCGGCGACAACCCGGGTTCCTGCATAGCGGTCGCTGGCATCCATTATCTTTGCTTCATGCAGAGCAAGTTCACGATCCTCGAAGACGGATCCGATCTCCCAATCCTTCGAGGCGACATGCTTCTTCTGGGTCTGAATTTCGTAGGTGATCATATGCCGTCCACAACCTGAAAACGGTGTTGGTATTTCCTGGCAACCTTAAGGCAAAAAGTTTTTAAGATTTATTAACTGGAATCCGGCGCAGCCATTATTGCAAACAGGCTGCCGATTCCGGAAGATTGAGGGAATCCCAATCACAGGAGCGAAATTTGGATGCGTCGATGATTTCGACCGACGTTGTCGTCGTCGGCGCCGGCCCCGCCGGTCTCGCAACCGCAAATTATCTCGGCCTCGCCGGCATTCGCGCGATCCTGATCGAACGCAATCCGGGCACCGTGGACGAACCCCGCGCCGTCTCCATTGACGACGAATCCCTGCGGTCCATGCAGACCCTGGGCCTGGTCGACCGGGTCGTTGAGCGGACCCTGCCGGGTTACGGTTCGCGCTATTATTCGCCGGGACAGCGCGAATTCGCCCGCGTCAAACCGACCACGGTCGAATTCGGCCACCCACGGCGCTCCGCGTTCCACCAGCCGGAGCTGGAGGCAACGCTGCTGGACGGTCTTTGCCGCTTCCCCAATGTCGAGGTCTGGTTCAACCACGATTTCCAGCATTTCGAACAGGATGCGGAGGGTGTGACCGTCACCGTGCGCGGTCCCGACGGCGCGCAGAAACAGGTCCGCGGCGCCTTTCTCGCCGGCTGCGACGGCGGCCGGTCATCGGTGCGCCGGGCGATCGGCGCGGAACTGAAGGGCTCCAGCTTCGAGGAGCGCTGGCTGGTGTTCGACACCATCAACGATTTCGACGACACCCCGGATTCGGTGGCCCATTGCGACCATCGCCGACCGGCAATCAGCCTCCCCGGTTTCGGACGCACGCGGCGCTGGGAATTCGTCGTGCATCCGGGGGAAGACGCAGACCATTTTCTGAAAGACGACACCATCCGCGAGCTGTTGCGGCCCTATATCGGCGACCGGCCCGTCGAGGTGATCCGGAAGGTCGTCTACACGTTTCAGGCGCGGGTCGCCGACCGCTGGCAGGACGGACGGGTGTTTCTGCTGGGCGATGCCGCCCATCTGACGCCGCCCTATGCCGGGCAGGGCCTGAACAGCGGACAGCGGGACGCCAATAATTTCGCCTGGAAAGCGGCCGCCGTCGTCAAGGGACAGTTCGGTCCGGCCCTGATGGACACTTACGAAAGCGAGCGCAAGCCCCACGCCTGGTCTTTAATCCAGATGGCCATCCAGATTGGTTGGGTAATGGTGCCGCGCAACTGGTTTCACACATACGGCCAGATCGCGTTTTTCCGGTTCGCCGGGCTGATCCCGAAACTGCGGGATTATTTCCTCGGCATGAAATTCAAGCCGGAGCCCCGGTTCCACGACGGCTTCCTCATCGCCGACGACGAAACGCCGAAGCGCACCCTCGTCGGGCGCATGCTGCCGCAACCGGACGTCACCGCCCTGGACGGCGACACACTGAAACTGGACGACCTGCTCGGTCCGGGTTTCGCCCTGCTCGCCATTGGCGCTGATGCCGCCGCCGCACTGGCGGATATCGACCAGCCCGTGTGGACCCATCTTGAAGCCCGCCGGGTCGCCCTGTTGCCAACGGACGGGGAACCGGGTGACGGCCTTCCCGGCGACAGGCTTCGCATCGCGCGGATTCCCGCGGAGGACATTTCCCGGAAGCTCGAACCCTATCTCGGCAAAATCCTGCTGATCCGCCCGGACCGATATGTCGCCGCCGCCTGTTCGCCGGCGGGTGCCGCCGCGATCGCCGAGGCGCTCTCCGGTCTTGTCGGAGCCGGACCCGCCGCGACCGAACCGTTAGAAAACGCGGGGCCGCGTTAATCCCCGTCGGGCCGTTCGCTCTGTGCGCGGTCGGGATTCACCGCGTCATCATCGGGCTGGCTGTCATCCGGCGCATGTTCATGTGCCGTATGTGCACCGTCGACGCGGGGCGGTCGATGCAGGGACAGCACGTTGTCGTCGCCCGGATCGTCATCGCCGAGATCGTCTTCCATATCGATATTGGCGCGGCCGGGCGCAGGCGGCCGACCGGCGCCGCCAACAGTGCCGCGACCCATCAGCCGTTCGATCAGGTCGTCGAGCTGTTCGAGCGAGGTGTAATCGAGGCGGAGGCTGCCGCCATTGCCGTCAAACGCGATATCGACATGCAGGCCGAGCGCGTTGCCGAGCGCGCGTTCGAGCGCGAGCGTGTCGGTATCCTTGGCCGGCGCCTTAGCCCTGGCGCCGCTTTTCGATCCCCCCGCCGAGCGGCCGCGACGGGCGCGGCGTTCCCTGCCGAGGCGCTCCGCATCGCGGACGGTCAGGCCTTCCTCGATAATCTGGCGGGCGAGGGCGGCGGGATCGGCGGCGCGGAGAATGGCGCGGGCATGGCCGGCGCTGAGCGCGCCCTCGGCCAGCATCGCGCGGACGTCTTCCGGCAGTTCGAGCAGGCGGGTCATGTTGGCGATATGGCTGCGGCTTTTGCCGACGACCTCGGCGACCTGTTCCTGGGTCTTGCCGAAATCCTGGGACAGCCGGGCATAGGCTTCGGCTTCTTCAAGCGGCGACAGCTCGTCGCGCTGGATGTTCTCGATCAGCGCGACCGCCAGCGCCTCGGCGTCGTTGAAATCGCGGATGATCACCGGGGCTTCGTGGACCTGGGCGCGCTGGGCCGCCCGCCAGCGGCGTTCGCCCGCGACGATTTCAAAATTGCCGGGCTCGCTTCGCGTCGGGCGGACGATCAGCGGCTGGAGAATACCCTGCTCGCGGATCGACGCGGTCAGATCGCGCAGGGCTTCATCGGCAAAATGGCGGCGCGGCTGCAGCGGATTCGGAATAAGCCTCGCGATCGGCACCATGCGGAAGCCGACCGCCGCACCACGGGAATCCGCCGGGACCGGTGCGGCGGCCGGGGAAGCCGTAGGGGATGCCGCCGGTGTAGCTGCCTCCGCTCCGGTGTCTGCAGGCGCAGGCCGGGCGCCGGCATCGAGGGCTTCCTCGGCCGCCGCGATATTGGTGCGGTCCTCGCCGAACAGGGCTTCAAGGCCGCGGCCGAGCTGGCGCGGGCGGGGTTTTTCGTCGCTCATCGGGAGTCTCCTGTCGTACCGCCGTCAGCATCTGATGATGCGCCGGTGGATATATCTGTCGTTGCCTGGTCGCGCAGCGCGTCGGGCACAAGACCACCCGTCCCGGTTGTATTCACGGCTTTCTTTTTCTTAGCATCCCGTAGGATAATATATCACGCCAGGTGAACGTAGTCCTGCGATCCAG
>JAYOMI010000020.1:407-47003 GCA_038120765.1 Rhodospirillaceae bacterium | reverse complement strand
CGAGAGACTGCATCGCCCCTTCAAGCAGTTCAAGCGGCCGGGGAAGTCCGCGCGCGAGCCCCTCGATCCGGGTGCGCCTGTCGTCCATCAGCCGCCCGGCCGCTGCAATCAAACGGCGTTCGTCATCAAGCACCTGTCCAAGCAATTCGGCCCGCACCGGCACCGCCATTTCGGCAGCAGCGGTCGGTGTCGGCGCGCGCCGGTCAGACGCATAGTCGATCAATGTCGTATCGGTTTCATGACCGACCGCAGAAATCAGGGGAATCGTGGAATTCGCCGCGGCACGGACCACGACCTCTTCATTGAACTGCCAGAGATCCTCGAGACTGCCGCCGCCCCGGGCGACAATCAGCACATCGGGGCGCGGCACCTTCCCTCCCGGCGGGAGGGCGTTGAAACCATCTATTGCGGCAGCGATTTTCGCCGCGGCACCATCGCCCTGCACGGGAACCGGCCACATGAGCACGTGGCGTGGAAACCGGTCGTCGAGCCGATGCAGAATATCGCGGATCACCGCCCCGGTCGGTGACGTAACCACACCGATCACATCGGGCAGGAACGGCAAGTCCTGCTTCCGCCCGGCATCGAACAGCCCTTCCGCCGCCAGCTTTTTGCGCCGGTCTTCCAGCAGCTTGAGGAGCGCCCCTTCTCCCGCCAGTTCGACGGATTCGACGACGATCTGATAGCGTGAGCTTTTCGGATACGAGGAGATCCGCCCGGTCGCGATGACCTCCATGCCCTCTTCAAGCTTCAGCGACAGCTTGCCGACGGTCCCGCGCCATGCGACGGCATCCATCGCTGCATCGGCATCCTTGAGCGTAAAGTACAGATGGCCGGAGCCATGATAGTTGGGCCGACCAACCTCGCCCCGTACGCGCACGCGTCCGAAAGCGCCCTCAAGCGTCTGCTTGATTGCCTGTGAAATCTCACCGACGGAGAGTTCCACAAGGTTACCGCCGGGGGCGGGTTTTTCACTGGAATCGAAGAATTGATCAGCCATGACGATTCGCATCTTATGGCATCTGATGAGTCGTGTGCCAATGTTGTGTCGATTAATCCGGGAAAAGCGCGAATGAAGGTACTTGTTGTCGGTGGTGGCGGGCGCGAACACGCCCTGTGCTGGACGATTTCAGGCTCTCCACTGGTCGATACGCTCTGGTGCGCCCCCGGCAATGCGGGCATCGCCCAGGACGCGGAATGTGTCGATATTGCCGCCGACGACATTGACGGTCTTGTGACCTTCGCGGTGGAGAACGGTGTCGAACTTGTCGTGATCGGGCCGGAAGTTCCGCTGGTGCTTGGTCTTGCCGACAGGCTGCAGGCGGAAAACATCCGCGCTTTCGGCCCCAGCGCAGCCGCAGCGGTGCTCGAGGGCTCCAAGGGGTATATGAAAGACCTGTGCGCCCGCTATGACATCCCGACGGCGGCCTATGGACGGTTCACAGATGCGGATGCGGCAAAAGCTTTTATCGCCGAACGCGGCGCACCGATCGTCGTCAAGGCTGACGGACTCGCAGCCGGCAAGGGCGTTATCATCTGCGAGACAGTCGATCAGGCAAACGCCGCCGTAGACGACATGCTGAGCGGCAACGCCTTCGGCGATGCCGGTGCCGAGGTCGTGGTCGAGGAGTTCATGGAAGGCGAGGAAGCGAGCTTCTTTGTCTTGTCAGATGGCGAGAATGTTTTGCCGCTGGCATCCGCACAGGATCACAAGCGCGTCGGCGATGGCGACACAGGGCCCAATACGGGGGGCATGGGCGCCTATTCGCCGGCCCCCTGCGTAACGGAAGACATCGCGGCAACCGTGATGGAGAGAATCATCCTGCCGACCGTCGCCGGCATGAAAGCGGATGGAAACCCCTATCAGGGCGTTCTGTATGCCGGGCTGATGCTGACCGACGAAGGCCCGAAGCTTGTCGAGTATAACTGCCGGTTCGGCGACCCCGAATGCCAGGCCCTGATGACCCGGCTGATGTCCGATCTCGTACCCGCGCTGATCGCGGCATGCGACGGCGAACTGAAGGATTTCGACCTCCGCTGGTTCGACGAAGCCGCCCTGACCGTCGTCATGGCCGCCAATGGGTATCCGGGCGCCTATGAAAAAGGCACGGTTATCAGGGGGCTGGACAAAGCCGCCAAGATTGCGGGCTCTCTGATATTTCATGCAGGCACCGCCACAAATGCCGATGGCGAGATCGTCGCCTCAGGTGGCCGTGTGCTGAACGTGACGGCGAACGCCGCAACGATCGCCGAGGCACAGGAACGCGCCTATAAAGCTGTTGACCGGATTGACTGGCCAGAGGGTTTCTGCCGCCGGGATATAGGCTGGCGCGCCGTCTGACGGGGGCTGACAACAGCCGCATCAGACAATCCGCGTCCCCAAGACGCGCCATGAATTTGACAGACGCAAGCGGAATCTGATACCCGGGCGCTTCAATTATATTGCAGTGCAAAAAGACCAAATGACTAATATGGAACGCTTTTCCGGGCTTGAGACCGGATATTCGGGGATGCTTTACCCGATGGAAACCGACCACATGCTGCACGCCAACGTGCGCTATTACAGCCGGGCTTTCAACGAATCCGCCTATTTCATGTTCACCTTTGCGGGGATCACGCCGGGATACATGCGCGAAAACAACCTCGGCATGGCAGCCGTAGAGGAACACAGCTATTACCGCCGGGAAATTCATCCCGGCGACCACGTGATCGTCAAAACCTGCTTTATCGACTTCAGCGAGAAGTGGCTGCATGTCTGGAATGTGATGATCAATCGCATCACCGACGAAATATGCGCCGTCAACGACCAGCGATGCCTTCACTTCGATACCAAACGCCGCAAGGCGACCCCGTTCCCGGCGGAAATCTATACCCTTGGAAAAAGCATGGTGCGCGACCGGCCAGAGGTCTAGTTGCTCAATGTCCCGGTGATCGCGGGACAGGGAGACCTGTCGGGACACGATAGACTCCACTGATCGATATGTGGAAAGATCAGGGCAGATAGAAGAGGATCTCTCGATGTTCCCGAAAAATTGCTGGTATGTGGCAGCCCACGCCCATGAAATAACGGAAGCCCTTTTTGCCCGCACTTTGCTGAACCAGGCCGTCATTTTCTGGCGTAACTCGGATGGCGTTGTCGCGGCACTGGAAGACCGCTGCCCTCACCGCCTGGTTCCGCTATCTACCGGCAAAACCGTCGACGGGCTTGTCGAGTGCGGCTATCACGGCCTGCGGTTTGATGCCGATGGCGCCTGCGCGTTCGTCCCGGGACAGGAACAGGTGCCGAAGAACGTAAACGTCAGAAAATTTCCCGTCGCCGAACGGCATGCCCTGATCTGGATATGGATGGGGGAAGCCCGCCTCGCCGACGAGAATCTCATACCCGATCTGCACTGGCTGGATTCGCCGGATTGGCGCGCAACGACCGGCTATCTGCATTTCAATGCGGATTACCGGCTGGTCAACGACAACCTGCTCGACCTCTCGCACGAGACCTATATCCACAAACATACAATCGGCAATGCCGCCGTCGCCGACGCCCCCGTCGTGACGGAAGTGATCGAAGACCGTGTGGTTCGCGCCCATCGCGAGATGCCCGATATCGAACCACCCCCGTTCTTTGCACTCGCTCAGGGCCATGACGGGCGGATCAATCGCTGGCAGATCGCGATTTATATGGCGCCCGGTTTCAATATGACCGAGGTCGGCTTCCATGCCGTCGGTACCGACCGGGTAAACGACCACTTTATGATGCGCCCCATCCATCTCATAACGCCGGAGACCGATCACACGTCCCATTACATCTGGGGTCTCGCCCGCAATTTCCGCCTTGATGACGACGAATTGCATGAGAATATTTACACTTCGACACAACAGACGTTCAGCGAAGACCGCGCCTTGCTGGAAATGCAGGATCGCCGCCTGCAGGAGGAAGGCATGCCGAAACTGCCGCAAATGGCGGTGAAGGTCGATAAGGCACCCGTGACGGGGCGCCGCCTTCTGGAAGCGATGATTCAGCGCGAGGCCGATGATCCGGACTATTGCGCCGTGCCGGTCCCGCTGGCCGATGACGGGGTTGTTACGCTGCCTTTTGCCCAGGCGGCAGAATAGTCCTCGCGGCAATTTCCCCGATCCGCAATGACCATCAGATCGTTTGCCAGAATCGTCGTTCTGGCACTTATAGTTCCGCTGCTTTCAGGGTGTGAGTTTGACGTGACCCCAATGGATATACGGACTCTCGAGGAACGCACGAAGTCAAACGATGCGCTGGCCTGCCCCGCCGGCTTGTGTCGTGTCGATGCAGATTTCGAGAGCCCGTCATTTGCCGTTTCAGTCGAAGAGCTGCTGAAGATCGCCGAAAAGGTCATCGGAGACGAGCCCCGCACGAAACTTGTGGCGCAGGATGAGAACCTGCAGCAACTGGTGTTCGTCCAGCGAAGCCGTATTTTCAGGTTTCCCGATACTGTCTGGATTCAGGGCGTCAGGACCGGCACCGGAAGCGCCATCATCATCTACAGCCGTTCCAACTACGGCGAGTCCGACCTCGGCGTAAACAAAAAGCGGGTTCGGGCGTGGCTGACGAAACTGACCGGCCAGATACAGGCATCCGGAACCGGTAACTAGTCGGCAGTCTTGCCCGGGCCGTCCACTTTTGCTTTCCGGCGCTGACGGGATTCATGCCGTGCTAGCAGGGTCGATGCGGTCACGATCAGCGCGCCGCCAACCCATACCCAGATGCCGGGGAATTCCGCAAACAGGAACCAGCCGACGAGAGCCGCCCAGACCAGACGCGCAAAAACCACCGGTTCGACGGCGGAAATATCGGCGATTTTATAGGCCGTCGTCAGCAGCATGTGTCCGCAACTGCCGAGGAACCCGATCATCATCATGAAGAAAAGCTGTTCGATCGTGGGCGTCTGCCAGACGAAGAAAACGGCAATTCCCGACGGCACCATCATCGTAAGGGACAGATAGGCGACAATTGTGGACGGCTGGTCGGTTCGCGAGAGCGATTTCGCTATCAGCTTGGAACAGGTGACCGACAGCATCGACAGGAAGATCAGCACCATTCCGAAATTGATTTCCTGAAGCCCCGGCCGGACGATAATCAGCGCGCCGGCGAAGCCGACCGCGAGTGCCGCCCAGCGGGGTCCCCGAACGCTCTCGCCAAGGATCAGCATCGCGCCCAGACTGACGAATAACGGCCCCGTCAGCGACAAAGCGGTCGCGTCGCCCAGCGGCACCATGCTGAGCGCGGTAAACCACATCAGCAGCGACGCCCCGTTGAACACTCCGCGCGCCATATGCAGCGGAAAGCGGTTGGTCCGCAGCACCGACAGACGGGATTTCAGCAGGATCGGGGCAAAGAAAACGAACCCGAAGAATGCCCGGAAAAACGCGATTTCCATGGCATCCAGATCGCGCGAGAGCAGGCGGACGGAACCGTGCATCGATGCGAAGAATGCGCCCGATATCACCACCAGAATGATGCCGCGCACCGTGGGCGACACATTCTCCATTTCCTCGATGTAGTTGATCGGGTTTTTGATCTGCATTTCCCCGCCAGATACGCATTTGGCCTGCGATGCGTCAATCCACTCTCCCCCCGTCGCCGGGATCGGTGTAAGACATATCTGAAATCGGCCAGAGCAACGGGGAGATAAAAATGCGACCAAACAAGATTCAGCAGGCCTGGGCAGAAGGCCGTACGGCAGTGAATGTCTTTCTCTGCATTCCTTCCTCTTTCTCCTCGGAAATCATGGCATCGCTCGACTGGGACGGCATCACCATCGACATGCAGCATGGCGTTACCGACTATCACAGTGCCTTGCACATGATGCAGGCAGCCGCGCGCTACGATCCGTCGCCGATGGTCCGCGTGCCGTGGAACGACCCCGCGATCATTATGAAATCGCTGGATGCGGGCGCATACGGCGTCATTTGCCCGATGATAAACACCCGCGACGAATGCGAGCGTTTCGTCGGCGCCTGCCGCTACGCGCCTGCCGGCTACCGCTCAACCGGGCCGGTCCGCGCCAGTTTTTATGCCGGCGCCGATTACCATGAACACGCAGACACCGCCGTTCTCACCTTTGCCATGATTGAAACGCAGGAGGCGGTGGATAACCTGGACGAGATCTGCAGCGTGCCGGGCCTCGACGCCGTCTATATCGGCCCGTCCGACCTGTCGGTCTCCATCGGCAAGGGGCCGGGCGGCGACCAGCGCGACCCGGACGTGATGGAACGTATCGATGCGACCCTCGCCGCCACCCGTCGTCACGGCATCAAGGCGGGCATTCATACAATGACCGCTGCCTATGCCAACGAGATGGTGGAGAAGGGCTTCGATCTCGTTACGCTTTCGAGCGATTTCCGCCTGATGATGGCAAGCGCGGCGGCAATACTTTCAGATGTGAATCCCCACGGCAAAGGATAAACTTCCCTGACCAAGCATCGGTCGTCGCTGGAGGACGTCATGGCAAAGAAACCGCAATACGACCGCAACGCCGAAGACCTCGGCAACGTGGTCGCAATGGAACACGTCAATGTCTGTATCCCGGACCAGCGACTGGCCACGTTGTTCTACATCACTGGCCTCGGGCTGACGCGTGACCCGACGCTGGTGACCGGCGTGACCAACATGTGGGTGAATCTGGGTCGCAACCAGTTCCACCTGCCGACAAACAAACCGAACGTGGTGCGCGGCACCATTGGCATCGTGATGCCGAACCGCGACAGGCTTCTCGACCGCCTCAAACTGGTCAAGGAACCGCTCAAAGGCACCAGGTTCGGCTGGAAGGCAGCCAAGGACCATGTCGACGTGACATGTCCCTGGGGCAACCGCTTTCGTATCCATGAACCCGGCAAAAGCTTCGGCCGGGTCGCACTCGGGATTGCGTATCTCGATTTCGACGTGCCGCCCGGCAGCGCCAAAGGGATCGCGAGATTCTACCGCGAAATCGTCGGTGCGCCGACGAAGGTGAAAAACCGTAACGGAACCTCGGCCCGCGTGCAGGTCGGGTACGAACAGCACCTGATTTTTACCGAGACGCGACGCAAAATCGTGCCGTTCGACGGTCACCACATCCAGATTTACATCGCGGATTTCTCCGGCCCGTACAACAAGCTGCTGGAACGCGGGCTCGTATCCGAGGAGAGCAGCCAGCATCAATACCGCTTCGAAGACATCACCGACCTGGACACCGGCAAGGTATTGTTCACGCTCGACCACGAAATGCGCTCGCTGACGCACCCGCTTTATGCGCGCCCGCTGGTCAACCGGAATCCGGATCAGACCAACAACCAGTTCGGTGCAGGCCACGAACACTGTTCCTGGGCTTTGCCCTTTTCGGGCTGAACGCCGCCAACGACGATCGAAGAAGGGAAAAAATCATGATCAACAGGACATTCATTGCCGCCGTCGCCGCCATTTCCGTGAGCGGCAGCGCATCATCCGTTGCCCAGACCAGTATAGACGATGTGCGTTACTACGATTTCACACATCAGATTCCGCTATTCGCCCCGACGGGAGGCGATATCACAAAGCCCGACCTTACAAAGCCATTCAAGGATTCCAAAGCCGTCGCGAGCTTCGGTTTCCAGGCAACCCGCAAGGTCAAGGACCCGTTCAAGACCCAGACCGGGTTTTTCCAGTGGGGCTGGTTCCATTTCGACGAGCACTACACCACTCATCTGGATTCGACCGATCACTACCTCAATACCGATAAATCGGCGAACGCCGACAAACGCTCGGTCGAGGAATACACGCTGCGCGATATCATCGGCAAAATCGTCTATATCGATATTTCCGACCGCGTTTCGAAGGAGCTGGCCAAGAATGGCGGCAAACCCTCCCCAAATCCCGCGGTAACCGATTTCAGCGAAGCGACCGGCGCCACCGTGCTGCCGGCCGATATAGAAAAGGTTGCCGGCCAGATCACGGACAGGTCCTGGATTGTCGTGCATTCTGGATGGGACAAGCATTTCGTCGGCGATCCGCCCCAGGACCCCTTCCTGCACCCCTATATCAACGGGCTCAACTACCCGGGCTTCGGAAAATCGGCGGTCGAAAAGCTTATCGAGATCGAGAACCGCAAAGGCATTCGCATCAACGGCATCATGATGGATAACCTGTCGATCGATTCCGGCGAATCCGGACGTGGGTCGGACGGCAAAAATCCGTTCGGCGACGGCTGGTACGCCCATCAGTTCGGGCTCACGCGGGGCTGGAAACTTCTGGAGAATGCCAAAGGCACAGGACAGCTCGCAAATGAAAGCGGCACCTGCACCCTGATCGCCGGCGCAATACGGCTGACATCGTCGACCGGTGCCCCGGCTCGTGTAATCGCCGCCTGCCGATAGGCCGATAGAACGATCCCGTCGGAGCCGGTCAGATATTATAGATATCTATCGGCCCGACGATCCGGTCGTCGTGAATGAATATTTTCTTAGTTGCGATACGCAAACCTTCCGCCGTTTCGCGCAGCCCGTAGTCATAGAGACCGCTGCGCACCGCGGCGCCGCGTACCCGCGCATAGGTGCGGACAAGCCATGTCGCGGAGACGCGAACCAGCCCGTCCTGTTCTCCGTGAACCAGGACGTTGGTGACAAGGTGCGCAGTATGCGGCAACGGGTCGGTCGCATATGAGTCATGGCCCTCAATGCGGAATATCCGGGCTTCGAGGCCCGCCTTGTCCATATACATAAGGCTGACGTCGTTGTCGGGATCGTCCGTCCAGCCTTCGTCGCCGTCCATCGCGGGTGCCCAGTAGACGGCATCTTCGGCATACAGCACGAGCCAGTCATCCCAGCGTTTGTTATCGAGACACCAGGCTTCGCGATAAAGGAGGTCTTCGGCGGCAGTCCTGAAACCGGTCATGACGACAACCTCGCCGCCCACTCCCGCCAGAATGCGAAAAAAGGCGTTTCCACCTCGCGCCCCGGATTGCTGTTCAGAGGCCTCACGCCAAGCTCCAGCGCCGCTTCATCCGCACCTTCGACCAGCGTCTTGTGGCCGAGTGCAAGGTCGTTCCATCCGTCCTCCAGGGCTTCGGACCCGGTCTGCGCCCCTTCCATCGCCCGCACATCGTCAGGCACTGCAAGACTCGCAGGGAAGAAAAAATCCTCGTATTTACGGATGCGGGCGCGGCGCGCCTCGGGGGCTTCGTTCCGGGGCGCAATACACCACGTCTCGATCTCGGTCAGCCCGACACTGACCGGCCGCCACACGCGGATACAGCTGGACGCGACATCGTTCAGCAACAGGTTGGGAAATACAGTGACCGTGCGTCCCCGTTCGAGCATCCATTTCACCTTCCCGTCGGGATGGTGCTGCAACAGGGTATCACGCTGCGGCCAGGACGGCCCGGCCTCCGGGTTGCCCCGATCGGCCCAATTGATCATGTGCCCGTTACCGACGTCATAGCCTCCTGAATTGATCTTCTCCAGGCTGAGAATCCGGCTTGCCTCCGTCTTGGCCATTCCGTCATCGCCGCCGGGCGCCAGTGTTTCGCGGTAGCCGACGGTGGTGGCAAAATTCCGGTGAACAGTCGCAACGTGATAACCGTCGGTCGAATTCTCGGTCTGAAGCTTCCAGTTCGCCTCCATCATGTATCGGCTTTCGCCGCGGAGGATTTCCATGCCGTCCGGGGCCTGATCCGTTATCAGATCGATAAACGGCATCGCCCCGCCGAGGAATTCTTCGAGCGGCGGGGCATCGGCATCCAGGCAGCCGAACAGAAAGCCCTTGTAGGACGAAAATTGTTCGATGGGGTGCAGGTTCGTGCCCATGCGGTCGAGGTCTTCCGGCCTGTAGGCCTCGTCGCCGCCACGAACCAGCGTACAGGCGCCGTCCGCGTTGAAGCACCAGCCGTGATAGCGGCAGGTGAGCGTTTTTGCCGAACCGGATGTCCGGCCCGTCAGTCGGGAGCCCCGATGGCTGCACACATCGTAAAAACACCGGATGACATCGTCGCTGCCGCGTATGACGAAAACCGGCTGTGTCCCGATACGGGTCGCGATGTAATCGCCGTGATCGGCCACCTGGCTCTCATGGCAAAGATACAGCCATGTACGACCGAAAATCTCCGACATTTCCTGCTCAAATATCGCGGGGTCGGTGAATGCCGATCTGTGTACGCGAAAAATATTCTCGCCCGGTCTGTCGTCAACCAAGTCCTGCGCGGATGCCATAGATAGCCCTGTTTCCAAAAGTCAAAACCGGCGGCCATCGTTTGTCGACGGCCACCGGTCTGTCAAGCGGGCACGGGCACCAGCCGGTTCAGGGGGCTAGAACCAGCGGGGCACGGCCTGCCTGTACTGAAGGTAGGAATCACCGAACTTGCATTCAAGATAGTCTTCTTCGCGCAGCACCACACCGACATGCAGGACCGCGAACAGCACCGGCAACAGAGCGACCACCGCAGGCGCATTGGCGATCACGCCGATTGCGGTATAGATCGTCATCAACGCGATATAGATCGGATTGCGGGTCGTACCATATGGCCCGTCGGTGACGACTGCCTCGGTGGGTCGCCAGGTTTCGACGGGCGTCCCGCTGGCCCAGAATTGCCACAAAGCTGCCGCCATCAGCGCGAGCCCGCCGATCAGGAGCCCGCCGCCGCCGATATACTGCACGGGCTCGTATTTGAAAGGTGCCAGCATGAACTGGTCGAGCACAAATCCCGCAACCAGAAAGATCAACACAATCCGCGGCGGACGCGCCATCACCTCAGGGCGGTCCTGATAAATGTCGATGTCTTCGAACGGGTCTGAATATCTTTCCATTATCGCTCCTTTAGCCCCGTGGAACCCCTCTCCCAAAGAGGGAGAGGGGACAGAGGGTCTGATCGTCGGGTTTAGTGACGCCCACCGCGGCTAATCATCTTGTCGAGCGCAGCCTGCTGCTTTTCGTCCAGCGTCGCATAAAGCTTGTCGAAGGCGGGACGCACCGTCTTCACGACCTCGAGGCCTACAGTCAGCATGGTCTCCATCCGGGCGAATTTGCCCGTCGCGGTTTTCTGGCGGCCTTCAGCCTTCATTGCCTCGCAATGCTTGCCGATGGTCTCGCTACCTTCGAGTAGCGCGGCCGCAAGACCGTCCCATGCGACTTTCTGTTCGCCCCGGAACGTGAAGAAGGCTTCCGCGAATCCGATCGCGTCTTCTACCTTTTCGGCCCGGCGGTCGCTGCAGATCATCCGCATGCCGTGACGTCCGCCACGGTGATGCCCGCGGCACCCGCGATCCTCGCCGTGTCTCTCTGACGCCAAAGCCGAAGAGATCAGCTCCAGCTTCGCCGTGTTCATGGTCTGGGGGGCAACGCCGGAAAAGGCGAAAACAGCCCCGCCGATACCGGCGACAGCGACGGTGCCAAGCAGCATTTTTTTCATAACTGACATTTTGTTCTCCATCTGTTCAGGCGCTCGAAAGGAACGAATGGCGCCGATCAACCGAACATAGGGGCACCGTGTAACGCCGGAATGTCCGGCCCCCCCCCGTTTTGTAACACTCGGTTACAGCTCCCGTGCCTGTAACACTCCGTTACAAAAAAACGGCCCGCGCGGTGGTTCGGACCGCCTATATTGACCTCATGAATGAAAGCTCGCCCCATATCCTGGTCGTGGACGATGACCGCGAAATCCGCGACCTTACGGCGCGGTTTCTGCGCAAGCACGGCTTTCGCGTGAACGACGCGGCAAACGGCAGGGACATGGACGCACAGCTTGCGACGGGCAGTTTCGACCTGATCGTCCTCGACCTGATGATGCCGGGCGAAGACGGGCTGTCCATATGCCGGCGCCTTCGTGCCGATACCGCCATTCCGATCATCATGCTGACCGCGTTGGGCGAAGAGACCGACCGGATCGTCGGGCTTGAGATGGGCGCAGACGACTACCTGCCCAAGCCTTTCAATCCGCGGGAGCTCCTTGCACGCATCAAGGCGGTGCTGCGGCGAGGCGGCGATTTCCGCAGCCCGAAGCCGGTATCGGGCCGGCAAATGACGTTCGACGGATGGACGCTCGATCTCACAAAACGCGAGCTCCGCGATCCGGACGGTGCGCTGGTCTCCCTGACAGCGGGTGAATTCGATCTGCTTGTCTCGCTGGCCGAACGCCCGCAACGCGTTCTCAGCCGGGATGCACTGCTTGATCTGACCCGCGGACGGGAGGCGAGCGCCTTTGACAGATCGGTTGATGTCCAGCTCAGCCGCCTGCGCCGGAAGATCGAATCCGACCCGAAGGAACCGACCCTTATCAAGACGGTTCGCGGGGGCGGATATATGTTCACAGCCGACGTCGAAGCGAAGGGATAGCCCATCGACATGTTTCGTCGCAGCACCCATGAAAACGATTCAGTTATCGGCGATCGGCCGGGCAGCTGGCGGCGAATATGGCCGTCTTCCATCGCCGGCCGTCTCACGCTTCTCGTCGTCGGCGTCCTCATTGTCGCCATGTGGGTCAGCGCGGCGGCCTATGTCCGGGACCGTGCCCAGACAACATTCAAGCTGCTTTCAGTTTCGGTCGCCGATCGGATAAGCGTGATCGTCCCTCTTATCGAACAAACGCCGGTCGCCGAACGGGACAGGCTGCTGCGTGCATTGAACAGTCCCACACTCTGGATCGGCCTGACCGGGGAACGCCGTCCGCGCATCCCGCGTGGCTGGCGCCCCGACCGCCACCATGAGAACGAGATTCAGGCTTTGCTGCCCGACCTGGACGAGAGACGCATCATTATCCGCCGCTTCAACCGCTGGGACCGCGGCGACAGGGCTGCACCGGCGATGCCGGGTGGGCGCGCAGCTCCGCCGGATCTCCTGAACAGCAGGGTAAAGGTGCTGGTTGCGGTCGCATTGAGGACCGGCGGCTGGGTCCATTTCGTCGGCTCCACCGACACCACATCGCTCCGGTGGGCGATGCGGATGATCTTCTGGATATCGGTTTCCACTGCCTTGATAGTCATTGTCTCCTTCTGGGCAGTTCACAGAATGACACGCCCTCTGCGCAGCTTCGCCGACGCGGCCGAAAGGATCGGTCTGGATGTGCGCTCTCCGCCCCTGCCGGAAAAGGGCTCCCGCGAGTTACGCAACGCAACCCGCGCTTTCAACGTCATGCAGGAACGCCTGCGGCGGTTCGTCGACGACCGCACCATGATGCTTGCGGCGATCAGTCATGATCTCCGCACGATGCTGACGCGTCTAAAACTCCGCGCGGAGTTTATCGAAGATGCCGAACAGCAGGCTAAAGCGATTTCCGACCTCAACGAAATGCAGGCAATGCTCGATTCCACCCTCGCCTTTGCCCGCGACGACGCTGCCGAAGAGCCGCGCACCCAGACCGACCTCGCCACCCTGGTCCAGAGCCTCTGCGACGACATGGCGGATGCCGGACAACCGGTTGCCTGTGAGACCCATGGCCGCATCGCCTATGTCTGCGCACCGGGTGCCATCAAGCGCGCGGTCCAGAACATTGTCATCAATGCGATCAAGTACGGCGGCTCGGCCTCTGTCGAGGTCCACGAAGAAGCCGACCGGATCGATATCGCGGTGACGGACTCCGGGCCGGGGATTCCGGTCGATCGCCGAGAAGATGTATTCCGCCCGTTTTACCGCCTCGAGACCTCGCGTAACCGCGAAACCGGGGGATCCGGTCTGGGCCTCGCGGTCGCGCGGTCGATAGCGCGCCGTCACGGGGGAGACGTCGTTCTGGAAGACGCCGCCGGCGGCGGTCTGACGGTCAGGCTTTCGCTGCCACATACGCCCATGTAATCGCTGCATGGGCACGCCTATGGCTAAAAACCCCGTCAGACGTTAGAAATCCTCCTCATAAGCACGCTTACGGGGAGATTACGATATGAGTGGTTCAGGCATAAAGCGCGGGCCGGCAGTTTTCGGCGACCTGCGCGGGTGGATCGACGCCCTGCGGGACGGCGGCGAGCTTGCTGAGATCACCGGCGAGGTCGACTGGGATGTCGAGCTCGGCAATATCATCCGGATGATGCAGGGAAGCGGTGACGGCCCGGCCTTCCTGTTCAACAATATCAAGGACTATAACGGCCCCGACGCGCTGTGTTCGCGCATGTTTACAGGCGGACACGCCAGCTATTCCCGCATCGCCATGATGTTCGGTCTTCCGCCGGACACTCCTGCCCGCGAACTCGTTCGTATCTGCCGGACGATTTTCCAGGAACGGATAGAGCCGCGCAATGTTAACGACGGGCCGGTCAAAGAAAATATCATCATGGGAGATGATATCGACCTTCTCAAATTCCCGATCCCGAAGTGGAACAAGCTGGATGGCGGTCGCTATGCGCTGACCTATGCCGGTTGCGTCACCAAGGATCCCGATACCGGCGTACACAATGTGGGCATCTATCGCGGCATGGTCGGCGGCCCGGCCGAAATACCTGTTCTGTTGTGGCGTGCCCAGCACTGGGGAGGTCATTTCTCGAAACATCAGCAATCCGGCGAAGAAATGCCGGTTGCCTACGTTATCGGCTGGGAGCCCTCGCTTGGCTTCACGGCTGGTGCACCGGTGCCGCGCGCGATATCCGAGTATGACGTGATGGGCGCGATCCGCGGTGAACCGGTAGACCTGATCGACTGCGAAACGGTTCCGCTGAAAGTTCCCGCCAATGCGGAAATCGTGATCGAAGGCTGGATTTCGACAGATCCGGCGACGTTCACCGAAGAAGGCCCGTATGCCGAATTCACCGGTTTCTATGCGCCGGAACGTTCGAAAAAACACACCACGCGGGTCACCGCGATCACACACCGTAACGATCCGATCTATCGCGGCACGGTCGAGGGTGCGATCCCCGGCAGCATCGGCGAAAACCCGATCATGAGTTCGATCCACCGGTCGGCTGTGGCATGGAATGCGCTGGAAAGCGCCGGCGTCCCCGGCGTGAAGGACGTGTTCGGCCATCCGATTCAGGCGGCCGTCAATCTGAATGTCTCCATCGAACAGACCTATCGCGGTCAGGCCAAGCAGGTCGCCGCGGCGCTGTGGGGCGATTCCTCGTCCCATGTGCGTTACAAGCATGTCACGGTCGTGGATGCCGACATCGACGTTCACGATTACGAAGCTGTCGACTGGGCGCATGCCTGGCGGGTTGCCGCCGGCGAGGGCGACATACTCATCTATCCCGCCAACTGGGGCGCAGGGCTCGACCCGAGCGTCCGGCGAAGGGATGCGAACGTTCATCTGTTCGGAACCGGCAAATGGTCCCGTGTTCTGACCGATGCGACGATCAATCTGGATTATGAGCCGGAACGAAACGGCGACCGTTACCCGCCGACCGTCCGGCCGACTCCTGAAGATATGAAGAAAATCGAGGCGCGCTGGGACACTCTCGGCATAGACGGTAAATGGAAACAGCGGCTTTCGTCATCCGACTGAGAGCGAATAACCGGCCATGCGCAATGCGCATGACGATATGTCATGCACGTTGCGAATAGCGATATGAAGGCCCGGCGATTGACTTCGATACCGGGTGCCGCAGAGACTGCGGCAGAACAATTGAGAGAACGAGTGCGATGCAGGGAGTCCCGTATCGCAGGACATACAGATCGGGGAGCTGACCTATGACGACCAACGAACTCGGCGCAATGCACAACAAGATCGTGCCGCGGGCCTTTGAGGACCTGCGCGGCTGGATCGATGCGCTACGCGAAGAAGGCGAATTGCAGGAAATCGACGTCGAAGTCGATTGGGATTGCGAACTGGGCACAATTGCCCGAAAAACCTTCGGACAGGGCCACGGCCCCGCTCTCCTCTTCAACAATATCAGCGGTTACGGCCCGGACGACGATGTCTATTCCCGTCGCGTCTTTACCGGCGGCCTGTCGAACTACAAGCGCGTCGCCATGATGCTCGGCCTGCCGAAAGACGCTCCCGTGCGCGACCTGGTCCTCGCCACGCGTCATTTCCTGCAGCAGCGGGTCTCACCGGTGGAAGTGTTCGAGGGCGCCGTGAAGGAAAACATCGTCACCGGCGACGACATCGACCTGTACAAAATCCCCGTGCCGCGCTGGCATCGCGAAGACGGCGGACGCTACATCAACACCTATCAGGCTACCGTTACGATGGATCCCGATACCGGGCAGCACAATATCGGCATTTATCGCGGTATGCTGGGTCAGAAAGACACCCTGCCGGTTCTGCTGTGGCGCGCCCAGCACTGGGGCGTTCACTTCCAGAAATGGGCCGATCGCGGCATGAAAATGCCTGTCGCCCATGTCTATGGGTACGAGCCTTCCCTGCCCTATTGCGCTTCCGCCCCGATCCCGACCGGCGTGTCGGAATACGAGGTCATGGGCGCCATGCGCGGCAAGCCGATGGAACTGATCAAGTGCGAAACCAGCGACATCATGGTGCCGGCGAATGCCGAGATGGTGATCGAAGGTTTCATCGATTCCGATCCGTCCACCTTCGAAATGGAAGGGCCCTTTGGTGAATACACCGGGTATTTCGGCGGCGACCAGGGACCGAAGCACGTCACCAAGGTCACGACGATCAGCTACCGGAACGATTCAATCCATCGCGGTACGCTGGAAGGCACCCTGCCGAAGATGCTGAACGAAAACTCGGTTACGAGTTCCGTGCAGCGCGCGGGCGTGGCGTGGAACGTGCTGGAACGGGCCGGCGTGCCCGGCGTGACCGACGTGCATTGCCCGGCTGCCAATAACGGCACTACGCTGATGATCCAGCTGCACCAGACCTATCGCGGTCAGGCCAAACAGGCCGCAGCAGCGATCTGGGGCTCCAATTCGGCGCATCTGCGTTACAAGAATATCTGGGTGCTTGATGACGATATCGACATTCACGATTATGCATCCGTTGACTGGGCATTTGCCTATCGCGTCAATGCGGCGGAAGACGATATCGTGTTCTTCCCTGGCTCCTTCGGCTCCCTTCTCGATCCGTCCACGCGACTGCGCGATCGGGATCCGATGAAGTTCGGTACCGGGAAATGGTGCCGCGTCCTGATCGACGCGACGGTCAATCTGGATTTCGATCTCGAAGACCAGTATGGCGGAAACCGCTATCCGCCGACCGTCCATCCACACAAGGAAGACATGGAAAAGGTCAAGGAACGCTGGAAGGAATACGGCTTCGAGTCCGACTTCGACTAATGCCCCCGGGCGCTAGCGCCGGGCGGCAAAGAACTCTCTGAGCAACGCGGCGGCGTCGGATTCTCCGATGCCGCCGTATACGTCTGGGCGATGATGACACGTCGGCTGGTCGAATATCCGGGGGCCGTTTTCGACACCGCCCCCCTTGGGATCGAACGCCCCGAAATAGACCCGGCGGATGCGCGCAAAAGAGATCGCCGCCGCGCACATCGGACACGGTTCCAGCGTGACATAGAGATCGCATCCGTTTAATCGCACGTCTTTCCGAAGAGATGCTGCCTCCCTGATCACGATCATTTCAGCATGCGCGGTCGGATCGCTGTCGCATTCGACCCTGTTCGCCGCGGTCGCGACGATATCGCCCGTCCCGGCATCGACCAGGACGGCACCCACCGGCACTTCGCCGTCTGCCGCAGCCTTTCGCGCCACTTCAAGCGCAAGCCTCATATGGGGGGAAACGGATAATTCCTGAGCCTCTTCCATGGCGCACAATCGACAGGTGCACGCGCGCGGTCAAGCCCGGAAATACTGAACCCCGCCCCCGAAACGGCACTACCGGCGATCAACTCCCAGTCCGTAGCGCCAGCCATACCATTATTGATAAAAACCATACCGGGCGGAAATCTGCTCGGAACCGTCTGGATTACAACGATCACAGAGCGTCATCCTGACAAAGCACAGGCCATACAGAACTACTCTTCTGAATAAACACTGCATTCGCCCCAAATTCGACGGGCTTCACGATTTTGCAACCCGAAACCGATAAGATTCCCGCCTTAAGCTCGATACCCGGGGGAATTCATATCGTGGCAAAGCAATTTCAACCGCAACAGGCGCTGGAAACAGCTGTCCGTTGTTTACAGACAGGCGACCTGAAGGCGGCCGACGAACATTGTCGCTCTGTGCTCCGGAGTGTGCCGCAGGAGACGAATGCGCTCCATATTCTGGGAGCGGTGCGACTCAGACAGAACGATCCGGAAAACGCGATCAAATTCCTGACGCGTGCCCGCAAGGGCGCCCCCGCCAACGCCGAGATACTCACCAATCTCGGCGCGGCGCATCGGGCTGCGGGTCGCCCCGATCAGGCGGTCGGAGTGCTGCAGGAGGCCATCCTGCTCGCACCGCAGAACTCATCCGCTTATTTCAATCTCGCAAATGCCTATATCGATGCCGGCAATATAGACCTCGCTCTCGACGCCTATCGCCAGGTGATCGAGCTTGTTCCCGGCCATATCGGCGCTCATCGGACAATTGCCAAAATTCTCCGGGATGCGGGCGATACCGACGGGGCGCTTCGCGCATTCGAGACGCTCGACAGTCTGCAGCCGGACGATCCGGAAACGCTGAATGCGATCGCGGTTCTGTATGCTGGCCGCGGCCAGTTCGAAACTGCAGAGGAATTTCTGCGCCGGGCGGTCACCCTGTCGCCCGCCAATCACGAATTTTCGGCGAACCTCGCAAACATCCTCGCCAGGACGTTCCGCACCGAGGAAGCCCTCGCATTTTATCAGGGCGCCATCGACAACACGCCGGACGATCCAGGCCTATTGTGTAACATCGGGAACGCGGTCAGCCATCGCGGCGACAACCGCGAAGCGGTGGAGATGTATCGGCGCGCGCTGGAGATCGATCCCGACTTCGTGGATGCCCATGCCGGACTGGCCAACAATCTTCTTGCGGACGGCCAGCTCGCCCACGGCTGGAAACATTTCCCCCGGCGGACCAGTGTTCAGACTATGGCGCCGCACCTCGACCGGACACCGTTTGCCACTGACATGACGGGGACCCGCGTGCATGTCGCCGCAGATCAGGGCCTTGGAGACCAGATTTTCTTCGCGCGCTATATACCGGCGCTGCTCGCTCGCGGTGCCCATGTCATTTTCCGGCCCGACCCCAGGATAGCCGCCATGCTGCAACGGGCGGGCATCGCCGACGAAATAGCCCCGGATGTTCTCCCGGCCGATGGCGACATTAAGGTGTAGTCAGCCGATTTGCCGTTCCTGCTGGGCTGTGACGACAGTTCGCCACGACCACCCCCTTTCGGAATCCCTGCCCTGCCGGAGCGGGAAGACAATCTGCGCACAAAGCTTGCGACGTTCGGGCCTGAACCCCGGATCGGCGTTACATGGCGCGCCGGCACCCCCAATATGCGTCAGGCTCTGCAAAAGAAAGCCCCCGTCGCGCTCTTTGCGTCAGCGCTGCGTGACGTTCCAGGATCGGTCATCGTGATCCAGCGGGACGCGGCGGACGGAGAGACAGACCGCTTCGCCTCAGCGCTAGGCCGCCCTGTCCTCGATCTGTCCTCTGCGAATGACGATATAGAGGATCTCCTCGCTCTTTCGGGCCTGCTGGACAGTTATGTCGGCGTCAGCAACACCATCACCCATCTTCGGGCCGCGCGCGAGAAGACATCCAACGTGATCGTCCCACGCCCCGCGGAATACCGCTGGATGAACGCGGGCATGGAAAGTCCCTGGTTTCCGGGTTCCCGGGTTCATCGCCAGACAACAGACGGCGCATGGTCGCCCGCCTTTTATGAGCTGTCGTCCGCGCTGAAGGGATAAGCTAAATGGAAATGACGCGGCCGCTCCGCAGTGAACCAAGCGTTTCCACAACCGCATTCCCGGTCTATGTGGGCTACGATCGTCGCGAGGATATCGCCTATCAGGTGTGCCGTCAGTCGTTGCTCCGCAACGCATCGATTCCCCTCGATATCGAGCCGCTGGTTCAGGACTCGCTTCGGGCGCAGGGCGTATATACGCGGGGGGTGGACCCGCTGGCCTCGACCGATTTTACGTATACCCGCTTCTTTGTGCCTTATCTGACCGGCTACCGGGGCTGGGCAATATTCTGCGACTGCGATTTCCTGTGGCTCTCGGACATTGCGGACCTAATTGCTTTGTCCGACGACCGTTTCGCGGCCATGTGCGTGCATCACGATCACCGGCCGACAGAACGGCACAAGATGGAGGGCCAGCAGCAGACGCTGTACCCGCGCAAGAACTGGTCATCGATGATCCTGTTCAATTGCGGTCATGAAGCCAACCGGGCGCTTACCCCGGAGCTTGCAAACCGGGAAACCGGGAAATACCTGCACCGCTTCGGCTGGCTCGACGACTCACTGATCGGCGCTTTGCCTGAAACATGGAACTGGCTTGAAGGCTGGAACGATAAGCCAAAACGTGGCACACCATCGGCAATCCATTATACTCGCGGCGGACCTTGGTTCGAAGACTGGAAAGACGTCGATTATGCCGATCACTGGCTCCGCGAAGAGAGCGCTTACCGCTCCGGTCGATAAAGGCAGGCTGACATGCGCCCGCTGATCGGTATCACGCTGGATTCCGAGGAACCGGGCACCTACTCAAAATTTCCGTGGTACGCGATCCGCGAAAACTATTCTTCCGCGGTTTCCGACGCGGGCGGCCTGTCGGTCATGCTGCCCCATGAACTGGATCGCGTGGACGACTATCTCGACCTGATTTCGGGACTTGTCGTCACAGGCGGCGCTTTTGACGTCGATCCCGCCCTTTTCGGGGCAGAGGCGCGCCACCCCTCCGTTGTCGTCAAAGCGGCCCGGACCGATTTCGAATGGGCGGTCACCGAAGGCGCGCTGAAACGCGACATGCCGGTCCTCGGCATTTGTGGCGGCCAGCAACTGCTGAACGTCGTGCTCGGCGGCTCGCTGATCCAGCATATCCCCGACGAGATCGACAATCCGCTCGCCCATGAACAACCTAACCCCCGTGACGAAGCAGGACACGCCGTCACGGTGACGGAAGGCACCCTGCTTCATCGTATCGCCGGCAATACGAAGCTGTCGGTGAATTCGGCACATCACCAGGCCGTCAAGGATGTGGGCAAGAACGTCACGATCAACAGTGTCGCGCCCGATGGCGTAATCGAGGGCATTGAGGCAGCGGGGTATGCCTTCTGTCTCGGTGTACAATGGCACCCGGAATTCTCCATCGATCCGGCAGATGCGCTTATATTCAAGGCATTCATCAATGCTGCAGAAGCCTACGCATGACCGATAAAGAAGGCGAACGTATCGCGAAACGACTGTCGCGCGCAGGCGTCTGTTCGCGCCGTGAGGCCGAACGCTGGATTGCCGACGGCCGGGTCTGGGTGAACGGCAAGAAAATTTCGGAACCGGGGACCCTGGTCACCGACACATGCGATATCCGCGTGGACCGGAAACCCATTGCAGCGCCGCAGGCCACCCGGATGTGGCGGTATCACAAACCTGCCGGCCTGATCTGCAGCAACAGCGACCCGCGCGGCCGCCCGACGGTTTTCGAAAGGCTGCCGACGCATCTGCCGCGTGTCATGTCCGTCGGCCGTCTGGATTTCGATTCCGAAGGACTGTTGCTGCTGACAAATGACGGCGGCATCGCCCGGCGGCTAGAGCTGCCTGAAACGGGCTGGGTCCGGCGCTATCGCGTCCGCATGTTCGGTACCCCCACCGAGAAAGAAATTGCCCTGCTCGCCAAGGGAATAACGGTAGAAGGTATGAAATACGGGGCGATCGAGGCCACCATAGACAGCGACAAGGGCAGAAACGCCTGGGTAACGGTGGCGCTGCGCGAAGGCAAGAACCGCGAGATTCGAAAAGTATTCGAACATCTGGGATATCCGGTGAACCGCCTGATCCGCACCGCCTATGGTCCGTTCCAGCTGGGCCAGCTCGGCCGCGGCGGCGTCGAGGAAGTGCCCCGACGTACCCTGAAAGATCAACTCGGCCTGGATACATCCAATGCGCATCGTGGCCGGCAGGCATAGAGGCCGCGTCATTCATGCCCCCGAGGGCACCGAGATCCGTCCCACATCGGACCGGGTACGCGAATCCGTCTTCAACATTCTCGAGCACAGGGACTGGGGGCCCGGCGGGCTCTCCGTGGTGGCGGGCGCGCGGATCCTCGACGGGTTTTGCGGCACCGGCGCACTCGGCCTCGAAGCGCTGAGCCGCGGCGGCGCGCATGCGACCTTCATGGACAGGAACCGTGTGGCCCTCGCACTCTGCCGACAGAATCTCGACGCGTTGGGCGAACGGTCGGCGGCGGACGTTCTGCAGGGCGACTGCCTGAAACCAGTTCGCCCGCCTGAAGCCTGCGGGCTTGTATTGCTGGACCCTCCCTACAAGGCGGGGCTCGCCGCACCGGCCCTTTCAGCGCTCCGCGATGCAGGGTGGATCGCGGCAGGCGCAATCTGCGTGGTCGAAACAGAAGCCGGCGCGATTCCGGATTTCCCGGAAGATTTCGAGAAACTGGACTCACGAAAATATGGTGCCGCGAGAGTTCACTTCCTGCGATACCAAGGTTCGACGACCTGATCGCCCGACGGTTTATTCAGTCAGCCCGTATTTTTACTTCCATTTGACCAACTGAGCCCCTATACACGTGGCGTTATGGATCAGACACGTCATATCTTCCCGGATTTCTTGCCGGAAATCCCGATGACCGAAAACGGCCGGACCCCGGTCATGGTCGGCATTGTGATGCTGGCCGCACCGGTATTCGGTCCGGTATTCCCGGCACACTTCCGCCTTTCATAGCCGTAATCCGGAAACAATAACGGCATGTGGAGGGCGAACCGGCGGTTCGCCCTTTTTGATTCCTGAACTGGACATATCGATATGACGCGTAATTCTGCACACCTGCCGGGCGATCAAATGCGATCGAGACCGTTCTGGCGAATTGAGCTGGCAGAAATGGCCCGGATCGGCGCACCGATTGTCTTCACGCAACTTGCATGGGTCGCGATGCTGACCACCGACACTGCCATGATCGGCCGTCTCGGACCGGACGCACTCGCCGGTGCATCGCTCAGCCTGATGGTCTTTTTTCTGACATAGGTCCTCTGCTTCGGCGTCATCATGGCAACGGCCACACTTGCCTCGCAGGCTTTCGGCGCGCGCAAGCCGCGAATGATCCGCCGTGTGATCCGGCAGGGTTTCTGGGTGACAATCATCCTGACGATGCCGGCCTTGATCGCGTTCAGGTATACGCCGGACCTGCTGGGCATGATGTCGCAACCGCCGGAAATTCTGCCCCACGCAGACGCCTATATGAGCACGCTGATGTGGAGCCTGATGCCGAGCATCGGGTTCGCCGTGGTCCGGAACTTTATTTCATCGCTGAACCGTCCAACTCCGGCGCTCTGGGTCATGCTGGCCGGCGTGCCGCTGAACGGGCTGCTGGATTATGCCCTGATTTTCGGTAATTTCGGCGTCCCTCGGCTTGAACTCGTCGGTGCGGGTATCGCGACATCGATCGTCAACTGGCTTATGTTCCTGGTGTTGCTCGCCGTCGCTGTCTTCGCGAAACCGTTCAGGCGCTATGCTATCCTCGGGCGGTTCTGGCGGCCGGACTGGTTCCAGTTCCGCCAGATATTCCGCATCGGGCTGCCAATCGCGGCAATGAGCCTGCTGGAAGCCGGGTTCTTCTTCAGTTCGATCTTTATCGTCGGCCAGTTCGGCGCGCATGCCATCGCCGCGACCATGATCGCGCTGCAGATGCCGCACATCACCTTCATGGTGCCGATGGGGCTGGGACAGGCCGCAACCGTTCGTGTAGGGCAGGCTGTCGGCCGGCGCGATGTTCGCGGCGCATACCGGTCAGGGTGGGTCGCCGTTTCGATCGCGCTCGCCTTTATGTCGGTGATGACCGCCATCGTGCTGTCGATACCGGAGACCTTTGCATCCATCTATCTGGATGGCGCCCGCCCGGACAGCGCGGCAGTGCTGGCCCTTGCCTCGTCTTACCTGATCTACGCTGCCTTCTTCCAGGCTGCGGACGGCATTCAGGCCGTCGCCGCGGGCGCGCTACGCGGCCTCAGCGATACGACCTGGCCGATGGCCATCGCCGCGTTCAGCTATTGGGGCATCGGCCTGACAAGCGGGCTTACCCTTGCATTCGCAGGCGGCTTCGAGGCCGCTGGTCTCTGGATGGGATTCGTTCTCGGACTCGCCAGTGCCGCATTCCTCCTGACCAGACGGTTCAGGCAATTGGAACGGCGGGGCTTCATGCCTGCTGTCGAAGAAGGTGATACCGGTACCTAGAAGGAAGCCCCTGCCGGATATCTCAGCGGCGACCGAACAGTCGCTCTATATCCGTCAGGTTCAGTTCGACATAGGTCGGTCGGCC
This sequence comes from Rhodospirillaceae bacterium, assembly GCA_038120765.1. Taxonomy (GTDB): domain Bacteria; phylum Pseudomonadota; class Alphaproteobacteria; order MPNO01; family UBA830; genus CAXBCP01. The sequence continues at coordinate 22,727 of JAYOMI010000020.1, read as the reverse complement.
ATGGTTGCATTGCCCGGAATGGGGGGTCACTTCCATCTCGCGCAGCAGGGCATTCATCTCTTCCGGAGAAAGCCGGCGGCCGGCGCGGACGCTGCCGTGGCAGGCCATGGTGGAACACACGTCTTCCAGCCGCTCCTTCAGGGCAAGACCCGCGCCGAACTCCTCGAGGTCGTCGGCGAGGTCTTTCAAAAGGCCTTTTACATCCGCCTGCCCGAGCAAAGCCGGCATCTCCCGCACCACGACCGCGCCGGGGCCGAATTTTTCGATGGAAAGCCCCAGTTCCTCGAACTCGGCCATGCGTTCGCACAATCGATCAACGGCGGCTTCATCCAATTCAACGACTTCCGGGATCAAGAGGCCCTGGCGCTTTGCGCCGCCGTCCGCGAGCGCTTTCTTCATGCGCTCATAGACGAGCCTTTCATGCGCCGCATGCTGATCGACAATCACAATGCCTGTCGCCGTCTGGGCCACGATATAGGTTTCGTGGACCTGTGCCCGGGCCGCACCCAACGGGAAGTTCTGAGGCGGCGCGGTGTGGGGCTGTGAACTTCCGCTATCCGTTACGCGGGCAGACGGTGTGTCGAAGGCCTCCAGCATACCGGTCGATGCAGGCGCCTGATACGCCGCCGCAATCTCCGCCAGTTCCCGCGGCAACGCCGAAGACTGCCGCCACGGCATCGATCCGCCGCCGGCAACGCCCATGCCGGGGTGGAATGCACCCAGCGCCGATATCGCGACCGTCGTGGAGGCCTTGTGGCCGGCCGCCAACGCACGGCGCAGGCCGCCGACGATCAGCCCGCGGACAAGGCCCGCATCCTGGAACCGGACCTCTGCTTTCGCGGGGTGCACGTTCACGTCGACGCATTCCGGCGGCACATCGAGGAACAGCGCGACCATCGGATGGCGGTTCCTCGCAAGAAAATCCTGGTAAGCGCCGCGTACCGCGCCGACAAGCAATCGATCCTGAACGGGCCGTCCGTTTACGAACAGATACTGGGCGCGTGCATTTCCCCTGTTAAGCGTCGGCACACCGGCATAGCCGCTGAGAAGGATTCCGCCCCGCTCCGCCTCGACCGCGACGGCATTGTCGGCAAATTCACGACCCATCACCGCGGAAAGGCGATCAAGCCGCGCGGTCAAGAGGTCGCCCTGGGCCGGACCGTAGCGAAAACGCGTCCGGTCTTCATCCGACAGCGAAAACGCCACCTCGGGATGGGCCATCGCAAGACGCTTGATCGCATCGGCCGCATGGTCGACTTCGGTACGAGGCGTTTTCAGAAATTTCAGCCGCGCCGGGGTGGCGTAAAACAGATCGCGGACGTCGATACGCGTTCCGGCGCCAAGCGCCGCAGGCCGCGGCTTCTCCTTGCGTCCGCCTTCAACAACAATTGCATAGGCTGCCGATGCACCCGCCGCACGACTGGTGATGGACAGCCGCGACACGGCTCCGATTGACGGCAGGGCTTCGCCGCGAAACCCGAGTGTCCGGATATCCACCAGATCGTCATCGGGCAGTTTCGACGTGGCGTGACGCTCAACGGCAAGTTCAAGTTCATCCGCCGTCATCCCGCACCCGTCATCCGTGACCGAGATCAGGACCCGGCCGCCGTCTTCAAGCACCACGTCGATATGACGCGCGCCGGCATCGATCGCGTTTTCAACCAACTCCTTTACCGCCGCGGCGGGCCGTTCGATCACCTCGCCAGCGGCGATGCGATTGACCAGCGTCTCGGGCAGGCGGCGAAGGATCAAAGGCTTACGCCCTTTTGGAGGTATTCACGCGCGAGAATCTTGCCTTCCTCGACCGCCGGCTGGTCGAACGCGTTGACGCCGATCAGATCGGCGGCGATGACCGTCTCGAGCATGAAATGCATCATCAGCGCCCCCAGCGAGAGTTCGTCAACCTGCGGGACATTGAACACCCGCGTTGGCCGGCCGTTATTTGCCAGGGTTTCCGCCGTCGCGCGCCCGGCAGCCGCAAATAGGTCGCCCATCGTCCGGTCTTTTAGATAAGACAGCCCATCGAGCGCCGAAATACTGTCCGGCACCCGTGCGCCCTGCCCGCCCGTCTCCGTAAAGATAAACGAAATCATCTTGTCGGCCGGGCCGTCCAGATAGAGCTGCAGCTGACTGTGCTGGTCGACCGTCCCCACCGCCCGGACGGGCGTGGTGCCATTCCCGTCTTTGCCGAGGCTTTCCGCCCAGAGCTGGCAGTACCACAGACCCAGGTCAGCCAAACGGTCGCAATAGGACATCAATACGCTGATATCGGCCCCGACGTAACGATTGAGGCCGATAGAAACCGCCGCCCCGGCGGCAGGCGCGAAATCGCGCACTGGATCGCCGGAGAGCATTTGTTCGATCACCATGCGTGCGCCATCACGCAATCGCCCGATATCGAACCCGGCGATGGCAGCCGGCAACAGACCGGTGACTGAAAGAACGGAATAGCGTCCCCCCACATCCGGATCGTGATCGAGAACGGCACACCCATATTGCCGCACAATCCTGGCGAGCGGATTTTCAGTGGGTTCGGTAATAGCAACGAGATGGTCTGCGATTTTTTCTTTGGCGACCTCGCCGATCAGCGCTTCGATCAGAGCAACCAGTTGAAGCAGTGTTTCCGCCGTCGACCCGGATTTGGAAATGGCGATGACGCCTGTTCTCTTCCAGTCGAGACCGGCGATCAGCTTGTCAAAGGTATCCGGGTCGACGTTGCTCATAAAATGCAGACGGGGCGCACCGGGAAGCCTGCCCAATCCGGTCCCCGCTACCGAACACAGCGTCTGTCCGCCCAGGGAAGAGCCGCCGGTACCGAGTACGACCACGTCGTCAAATGAAGCGCGAAACCGGTCGGCGATTTCATGGATAGAAGGGAAATCATCGCGGGTCTCGGGCAGACGGAGCAACGGCAGCGAATTCCCGGTATATGCAGCGCGCAGCTTCTGCAGCGCTTTCTCGGAGTCGGCGAGGTAGCCCTCGAAGCTGGCGATGTCCAGTCCACCATCGCCGATTTCAGCGGCGAAACAATCGGTGAGGTCCTGAGTGTATGGCAAAGTCATATGCAGATATCCCTGTCTAACCTGCACCTTAGGTCATGACGGCGAATCATGAAAAGGGCGAGTAAACCGCCCGGTCACGCTCTGTGTATAAATCTGAGCAGACCGATAAAAACGCGCGGACTCTAGCGTGTTTCGTCGATGCCCTGCGGGTCGCCGACAATGACGACCGTCAGGTCTTTCGCCTTATAAAGCCGTTTTGCCACTGCGTTCACCGCCTCGAGGGTGACGGCGTTGATGAGCGAAGGCCGGTTTTTAATATAGTCCATGCCCAGATCCGATATCTGAATGCCGACCAGCATGTTTGCGATACTGCGGCTCGATCCCAGACGGAGCGGGAAGGATCCGTTCATATAGGTTTTCGCCGTCTCCAGCTCTTTCGCAGTGATGCCGGACTCCGCAAGCTTCCGCCACTCCGCCCGGATTACCGACAGCGATTCCGCCGCGCGCGCATTCTGCGTGGCAACGCCCCCGGCGAGAAGCGCCGAATGTTCCATCGGACTGAGATAAGCATAGACCGAGTAGGCGAGCCCGCGCTTTTCGCGGATTTCCTCATACAGGCGCGAACTCAGCCCCCCGCCGCCGAACACCCGCGTCACCAGCAACGCCGCATACCAATCGGGGTCGGCGCGCTTTATCCCGGCATGTCCGAGGATCATGATGCTCTGCGGTATCTGCTTGCGCACAATGAGGGTCTTTCCGCTGCCGGCGGGCGCGGTTTCGGGGATCGCAAATATCGGACCTTTGGCCGGCAGATCGCCGAACACGCTGTCCAGACGGCGTTTCAGTTCTTCTTCCGAAATGTCGCCGACAACGCCGATAACAAGCCGATCACGGGTGAAGCGGTCACGGACAAAAGATTTCAGATCGTCGACCGTGAGCGTCGCGACCGTCTTTTCGGTGCCGTCAGAGGGTTTAGAATAGGGATGTCCCGGGAAAACCGTCTCGGACCAGAGCCGGCCCGATATCTTCTGCGGATTCTTTGACTGCTGACGCAGCGAGGCGAGCATCTGCGACTGGATGCGTTTGACAGGAGCATCGTCGAACCGGGGCGCATTCAACGCCAGCTTCAAAAGATCGAAAGCCCTGTCGCGCTCCGCCGCAAGCGTGCGCAGTTGACCCGTAAACGTATCCCTGCCCGCACTGAACGACATCTGTGCCGCAATTTCCTCGAGGGACCGCTGGAACGCCTGCGATTTCAGATCACCAGCACCTTCATCGAGCAGTCCGGACGTCATCTCGGCCAGGCCTTCCTTGCCGTCGGGGTCCGTTACAGAACCGGCATTGCGGAAAGCGAAACTTACGGCCACCAGCGGAACCGATGTATCAGGCACGAACCATGCGACGATACCCTTGTCGGACACCACTTTTCGGACATCCATCGCGTGCAGGGTATTGACTGAGGCAAATACGCCGACCGCCAGCACCGCAATAACCAGTTTCGGCAAGCAGCGTATTATCGTCATTGTCCGGCCTCCGGCATTAGGGTGCTGGTGACGGATCGCTCAACTTTCAGCACCGATTTGGCCGCCGCCATTACCTGTTCCGGCGTGACCGCGGAAATTCGGTCCGGCCATTCCTCGACATCGGCAATGGTCTGCCCCTGGGTAAAGGCCTGCCCAATAGCGTTCGGCCCGGCGCGAATGCCGTCCCGCGCATAGATTGCCTGGGCCGACATCAGCCGTTTTGCACGTTCGATATCGGCGGGCTTGAACCCCTCCTTCACGGCCGCATCAAGTTCTTCAAGCACTGCCTTTTCAAGTGCAACGACATCGCCACCCGCCTTCGGGCTGGCGTAGATGCCAAACTCGCCGTAATCCAGCCCGTCACCGCTGTACCAGGCGCCTGCGTTCGATGCGATACCGCGCTCTACCACCAGTTTGCGGTATAGACGGCTGGTAGACCCGCCGCCGAGAACCTGCGCCAGGACCTCCAGCGCATAGCCCGTCCCTTTTTCGTCGGCGCCGTAACTCGGAGCCAGGTAGGTCCTCGACCAGGACGGCAAGCTCACCCGCGGGTTGGTCAGAATCACCCGTCGTGCCGCACGTTGCGGGGGCTCCTGCGGGCGGACTCGCTCCGGCACGGTCTTGCGCGGGATCGGACCATAGTATTTTTCGGCCAGCGCGCGGACTTCGCCCACCGTGGTGTCCCCCGCGATTACCAGCATCGCGTTGTTCGGTGCATAGTGCTTGCGATAGAACGCCAGTGCTTTTTCTGTGGTCAGCTGCTCAATTTCGCTCATCCAGCCGATGACGGGGCGGCCGTATGGATGGTTCAGGTAGAGTGCCCTGCGCACCTGTTCACGCAACTGCGCCGCCGGGCTGTTGTCCGTTCTCGACCGGCGCTCTTCCAGCACGACGTCCCTCTCGGGCAGGACAACCTCATCGGTAAGCACGAGGTTCTGCATCCGGTCGGCCTCGAGCCGCATGACGGTTTCCAGTTCATGTGCTGCGACGCGCTGAAAATAAGCGGTGAAATCGTAGCTGGTGAACGCATTATCCCGTCCGCCGATCCGCGCAATCGTCCGTGAAAATTCGCCCGGCGCGAACGTTTTCGTACCCTTGAACAGCAAATGTTCGAGAAAGTGCGCGAGACCTGATTCGCCGGGCTCCTCATCCGCCGCCCCGACGCGGTACCACAGCATCTGCATCACGATCGGCGCCCGGGAGTTTTCTATCACGACCACCTGAAGCCCGTTATCGAGCGTGAACGTTTTCGGGGAAAACACGGCAGCGGATACGGACACACCAAACATCAGCACGCCCGACACCGCAAAAACGCAGGCGGCGGAAAACATTCTCAGAGAGTAAGGCAAATCAAGCTCCCGGCATTAAGCGGTAGTTACGAGGCGCAAGCTGTCTCACAGGGCCCGTCCATAGATCATCATATTTACAGTTGGCTACACGTCCGCCGGATACAAGACCCGTCGTAACCACACTTGCGTCGGCTAGAAGACGCCTTCCAGCCAGCCCTTGGGCTTGCGGACAATCTGAGGCGTCCGGCCCTTGGTCGGCGCGTCGCCCAGACCGGCATTTTCCCGCAGCCGCTGTTGCTCGGCCGCTGCATCGACCACCGTTCCGGGCGGCGGCTTTTTCTGCCAGAAAATAAGCCTGTCAGTGAAACTGTCGTCTTCCGTCGCGAGAATAGAGGATTCCCGGTTCAGGGTCTGGCGGATAGAGGGATCTGCATCGATCGCGCCGGCTTTTGCCAAAAGCGCCGTCTCGCCTTCTGTTGTCCCGGGACCCTGCGGCGCGGAGGCGATCGCTCCCTCGCTTTTGACAAGAAGATCGCGCGCGGATTCCGTGATTGCCTTTTCCTGGGGACGTTCCGCACCGGGCCGCGGCGGGCGCAAGCCGAAATCCGGAGGCATGCTCAGTGGCGCGCGGGTAACGACAGCAAATTCGTCCGGCGACTGCTTGCCGATGCCGATGGCTTCCCGTGCATTTTCGCAGGCGGACAGGGTGAACACCGCAAGTATCGCAAGCAGAACAGGCCTGAAAATCCCCGAAAAACGTGTCATTTGCTTCGTTCCATGGTGAACCGGACTCACCCCTCTAACCTATTGTCGCGACGCTTCTCAATCAAGCCGTCAAACAGCAGCATGACGACTCCGACGGAAATCGCCATATCGGCCACGTTAAAGGCCGGCCAGTGATATCCGTATGCGTGAAAGTCGAGAAAATCCGCCACCGCGCCATACATGACGCGGTCTATCGCATTGCCCAGCGCGCCGCCGATCACCATACCGAGAGCTGTCACCAGCCAGCGCGATTTCGCCTTGTACATCCAGACGGACAGAGCGATGGAGATGACCACCGCCACGGTGCACAAAAATACGGGCGTCCAGGGCGACTGGCTGCTGAACAGGCCAAAGCTCGCACCGCGGTTCCAGACCATCACGATATTGAAAAACGACGAGACCTCGATAATGCGGGGCGGCGCCATGATGTCGTGCACGATCCAGTACTTGACCGCCTGGTCCAGGGCAATAATCGCGGCCGCAACGGGGAATCCGATCCGTATCAAAGGCGCATGCTCACTCCGCCGCCGCGGAGATGTTTTCAACGGCATCTGCGCAACGGTTGCAGATATCCGCATTTTCGCCGTCGCCCCCGACCTCGGGCAGTACCTGCCAGCAGCGTTCGCATTTACCGCCATCAGCCAGAGCGGGCATGATCGCGACACCCGGCACATCATCAATCGAAAATGCGCCTTCAGGCGCATCCCCGGTGTCGATCACGACACGTGACGTAATCGCAATCTCTGCGAGATCGACGTCGTCCAGCACGGTCGCGATTGCGTTGTCGAGATAGACCCTCGGCGCCGCCTGCAGGCTCGACCCGATACGTTTCTCAGCCCGCTCTATCTCCAGAGCGCCGGTGACGACCCGCCGCACGCGCCGGACAATCGACCATTTTTCGGCCAGCGCGTCATCGCGCCAGTTCGCGGGCAAATCCGGATAGGTCTGAAGGTGGACACTGTTACCGTCGCCCGGATTACGCGACAGCCAGGCCTCCTCGGCGGTGAAACAAATCACCGGGGCAAGCCACGCGGTCAGGCAGTTGAAAAGTTCGTCAAGAACCGTCCGCGCGGCGCGGCGATGAATTGAATCGGGACGGTCGCAATACAGGGCGTCCTTACGGATATCGAAATAGAACGATGACAGGTCGACAGCGCAGAAATTATGGAGGGCGGTAAACATGTCGTGAAAATCGAACGTCGCCGCCCGGCTCCGCACCAACTCGTCGATCTCCGACAGCCGATGGAGAACCCAGCGTTCCAGTTCCGGCATCTCGGCCACCGGAAGACGCTCGCTTTCCTCGAACCCGTCGAGATTTCCGAGAACAAAGCGCAGCGTGTTGCGCAGACGGCGATAGGCATCGGTCTGGTACTTGATGATCTCCGGACCGATCTTGAGGTCCTCAGAATAATCGGATGCAACCACCCAGATACGCAGAATATCGGCGCCGTACTGTTTGATGATTTCCTGTGGCGCGACGACATTGCCGGTGGATTTCGACATCTTCTGCTTGTCGTCTGCCAGGACGAATCCATGGGTCAGGACGGCATCGTAAGGCGCCCGGCCCCGGGTGCCGCAGGATTCAAGCAGGCTGGAATGGAACCAGCCGCGATGCTGGTCGGACCCTTCAAGATACAGCGTCGCCGGCCATTGCAGGTCATCGCGGTCTTCAAGCACGAAACTGTGGGTGGAGCCCGAATCGAACCAGACATCGAGGATATCGAACACCTGATCGTAATCATCCGAATTGTAATCGTTGCCGAGGAAACGCGACGGGTCGGACGCAAACCATGCGTCCGCGCCCTCTTCGCCGATAGCGGTGGCGATACGTTCCTGAACGGCAGCATCGCGCAGCAGTTCGCCGGTTTTCTTGTTGACGAACACCGTAATGGGGACGCCCCAGGCACGCTGACGGGACACGACCCAGTCGGGCCGTCCTTCGATCATGCCATGCAGGCGGGTGCGCCCGGTCTCCGGGTAGAATCCGGTCGCGTCTATCGCATCCAACGCGACCTTGCGCAGCGTTTCGCCTTTCCCGGTGAACGGCTTGTCCATCGCGATAAACCACTGCGGCGTATTGCGGAAAATCAGCGGCTTTTTCGAACGCCACGAATGCGGATACTGATGTTTCACCCGGCCACGGGCGATCAGCGCATTGGCCGCGACAAGCGCATCGATAACCGCCTGGTTGGCATCGCCCTTCTTGCCCTTTTCGGTGATGACGCATTTGCCGCCAAAACCGGGCGCTTCGTCCGTATAGATTCCGTCTGCATCGACCGTATAGGGGATACGCGTATCGATACCGCGCGCGGTCAGGCTCTGCCCGCTGGCGATCCAGATGTCGTAATCGTCCCGGCCATGACCCGGCGCCGTGTGCACGAAGCCCGTGCCGGCATCGTCCATGACATGGGAACCGTCGAGCAACGGGACATCGAAGTCATAACCCATCGCGGCAAGCGGATGGGCACAGACCGCGTCGCTCAGCATCTCCGCGGTGACATCCGCCACCCGGTTCCATGTTGTCGCCCGCGCCGACCCCATAACGTCGTCAACCAGCGCGTCTGCAAGGATCAACCGGTCGCCGGTCCTAGCCCAGTTCTCTTCCGGGGCATCGGTGACTTCATAAAGTCCGTAGGAAATTTTCGACGAATAAGATATCGCCCGGTTGCCCGGGATCGTCCAGGGCGTCGTCGTCCAGATGACGACAGACGCACCGGCGAGCGCCTCCATTGTGTCCGTGCTCGCAGACCGCAGCGGAAACTTCGCCCAGATCGTATCGGATTCGTGATCGTGATATTCGACTTCGGCCTCCGCCAGCGCGGTCTTTTCGACCACGGACCACATCACGGGCTTGGATCCCTGATACAACAGGCCGTTATCGACGAATTTCATCAATTCGCGGGCGATCTGCGCCTCGGCGGCGAAATTCATCGTCGTATACGGGTTTTCCCAATCGCCAACCACGCCAAGCCGCTGGAATTCCTCGCGTTGCACGCCGATCCAGTGTTGCGCGAATTCGCGGCATTCGCGGCGGAATTCGACGATCGGCACCTCGTCCTTGTCGCGGCCGTCCGCGCGGTATTTTTCCTCGACCTTCCATTCGATCGGCAGGCCGTGGCAATCCCATCCGGGTACGTAATTGGCGTCCTTGCCGAGCATCTGCTGCGACCGGTTGATCACGTCTTTTAGAATTTTGTTCAGGGCATGGCCGATATGCAGATTGCCGTTCGCATAGGGCGGGCCGTCATGCAGGATAAATTTTTCGCGCCCTGCCGATTGTTCGCGCAGACGCTTGTAGAGATTCATCTGTTCCCAGCGCGCAAGAATAGCCGGTTCGCGCTCCGGCAGCTTGCCGCGCATCTCGAACTCGGTCTTCGGCAGGAAGACGGTGGATTTATAGTCGATCGCCATAATTCTTAACTATCCTGAAGGACGCGTTATTCGGGCGCCCGTCTTAAATCGTCCGGGCCGATGCTGTCCAGCAGCGCCCGGGCATCGTGGGAATCCAGCGCGATCTGTTCGCGCAACTGGGCAATGCCGTCGAACTTCTTTTCCGGGCGGATATATTCGACCAGGGCCACCCGAAGCAGCTTGTCATATATGTCATCCGTGAAGTCGAAAATATAGGTCTCGCAATTGACCTCGTTCTTGTCGAAGGTCGGCCGCCGGCCGATATTCGCGCACCCCGCGTGCCAACTGGTAACGCCGCCCTCTTCAACGCCGACCCAGACCGCATATACACCAAGAGCCGGTTCGAGATAATCTTCCAGCGCGATATTCGCGGTCGGGAACCCGATCTGCCGGCCGCGCTGGTCGCCCTTGATTACGCGTCCCTCGACTTCCCACAGCCGGCCCAAAAGGTTGGCGGCTCCGGCAGGGTCACCTTCACGCAGGCAGTTGCGGATATTCGTGGATGAATAAACCGTCTCGCTCTGGTCCTTGACCGGCTCGATGATGGATATGCCGAAGCCATCCGCCGCAGCACGCTCGCGCAGATAATCGCCGGTCCCGCCGCGTCCGGCGCCGAAAACGAAGTCGTAGCCGACCGTCACGTGTTTTGCATGGAACCCGCTGGTTATGAACGTATCGACGAACTGCTGATGGGTGAGCTGCGAGGTTTCCGCGTCGAAATGAACGACCAGAAGCTGATCCACGCCGATATCCTTGAACCGGCGAACCTTGCTGCGCAGGGGCGTCAACTGGAACGGCGGCTCTTCGGGGCGGAAAAACCGCCGCGGATGCGGATCGAACGTGATAACCGACAGTGTCGTGCCGAGCTTTTCGGCATGCATTGCGGCCTCGTGAATCACCGCCCGGTGACCGAGATGGACGCCATCGAAGTTACCGATGGCGACAGAGGTATCCCGGACAAAATCCGGCAGCCCCGCAACGTGTCTGAATATGCGCATTGCGGCGGTCTTGGTAACTAGCGCGGGGGGTCAAGTCAAACCAATAACCCACCGGGAACGGCGGGAAATGGAATGACTAGTCCTTCTTGCGACGGTTGGGGACCCAGAGCTTTGCCGAGCCGTCGATGACGACTTTCTCGCCAATCGAGCAAACCACTTCGGTCACGACGATATTCGTGTCGGTGTCGATCTCCTTGATCGTCACGCGGGTCTGTACCGTATCGCCGATCCGGACAGGGGCGCGGAAGTTCAGGTTCTGGTTCAGATAGGCGCAGCCCGGGCCCGGCAACTTTGTGCCAAGAACGGCAGAAATATATCCGCAGGTCAGCATGCCATGGGCGATGCGGCCCTTGAAAACGGTCTGTTTCGCGAATTCCTCGTTAACGTGCAAAGGATTGTCATCACCGGAAATCTGCGAATACTGAACGATGTCAGTTTCCGTGACGGTACGAACGTATACGTCCGTCATGCCGGGTTTCAGGTCTTCGATATAGTAGCCGTGCAGTTCTTCCATGGTCGCAATGACTGCAGAGGGGCGGACTTCCTGGTCCATAGAATCTTCCCATTGTTATACGCGTTGTGCCGGAATATTGCGGCGCAATATTTATTGCTGCGCCGCAACGATATCTCCCGACCGCATGAACAGCAAGCGAATCCATCGAAAGTTTTTCTCAATGACACGGCAGACGTCTTTATCCCTCGTTAACCCTGCAAACACTACAATCCCGGCTATGCGTACGCCCCTGAATGCACATCAAAAAATACCGAAAGTTCGCGAATATGCCGAGCTTACGCTGACCGATGGCACGGTTCTCAGCGGTTATGTCTTTGTCGATGCGACTGCCAGGATTCAGGACCTCCTCAACGACAGCCTGCCGTTCATGCCGTTTATCGACAACAGCGAGACCGTTCATCTGATCAATAAAGCCGCGATCGTCCGCATTCAGCCGTTCGACTGATACCGCCCTTTGTAATACGCGTGATTCACCGAGTCTTAAGAACTCTCCCCGCAGAATGGGCATTCCGATACAATCCGACACATTCTCGTAGCGCTTGAGGGTAGGCGCCACGTGCTGTTCAAGGGTAGGCGCGTAGTTGAATGCAGTATCCCGAAACACCTGAAAAAGCTTCGAAATTCGCTCTCGCCGCTTTCAAACGGCTGAAAGAGCTCGGTATTGCCGCGAATCCTATCAATTTTGCGATCTGGTACGAGTATTTCGCGGGCAAAAATCACGACCTCAGAAAAACCATCGATGCGCTGGATGTATCGGACGGCGTTCAGGATACATCGGTCTACACGGATATTTATGACCGCTACATTATCGCGGGCGCCAATACTGCGCGCGACCGGGAATGGTCCGATCGTATCGACACCGTCACGGAGCGGATCGTCAACGCGCTGACCGCATCGGGGTCGGAAACGGAAGAATATGGCGCCGCCCTCAAGACCTTTTCGGGCGATCTGAAAACGGCCGAGAGCCTCGATCAGATTCGCGGTCTTGTGGGCGACATTATTGCCGAGACAGAATCAATGGACACCCGGACCCGGGAACTTCACCAACGGGTCAGCAAATCGACAGAAGAAATTACCGAACTCCGTAAAGCGTTGGACGAATCCCGGAGGGATGCACTGACCGACAGTCTGACCGGCGTCGCCAACCGCAAATGCTTCGATCAGACAATATATGCCGCCATCGAGGAATCACAGGCGAACAGCGAAGCCCTGTCGTTGATTTTTGCAGATATCGACAACTTCAAGAATTTTAACGACATCCACGGGCACCAGCTTGGCGACCAGGTGCTGAGGCTTGTCGGACGAACGCTTCACAGTTCCCTGAAGGGAAAAGACACGGCCGCACGTTACGGCGGCGAGGAATTCGCGATCATCCTGCCTGATACGACGAGCGGAGGCGCGACCTCCGTGGCCGAAAACATCCGGAAATCCATCGCTTCCAAACAACTCGTCAGGAAAGGGTCGGATAGTAATTTCGGGGCTGTCACAATCTCGCTCGGGGTTACCTCTTATCATGCCGGAGAAGAGGTCGGCACATTCATTGAACGGGCGGACCAGGCGCTTTACACGGCCAAAAAACTCGGACGCAACCGCGTCATCTGCGATGACGGGCAGGATCAGATCGCCGCTGTCGGCACCTGAGCCATCCACAGTCGGTTTCCCCCGGGTTTACTTTGCTTGCTGCGTGGCGCCTCGGCACGGCATACTGCCTCCCATGATTGTGCTCTTCACCGATTTTGGCGAGGTCGGCCCCTATGTCGGCCAGGTCAAAGCCGTTCTGGAACGGGACGCCCCCGGCATTCCGGTAATCGATCTGCTGCACGATGCGCCAATGTTCCAGGCCCGTGCGTCTTCCTACCTGCTTGCATCTCTGATCGATGTCTTCCCGGCCGACGTCGTCTTCCTGTGCGTCGTCGATCCCGGTGTCGGCGGCAGCCGCGCCCCGGCAATCGTCACCGCCGACGGCAGACAGTTTGTCGGGCCCGATAACGGCCTGTTCGAAATCGTCATGCGCCGGGCGAACGAACGGTCTTTCCAACGCATTACCTGGCAACCGAAGGACATGTCGGCCAGCTTCCACGGACGCGACCTGTTCGCGCCGGTCGCCGCCAGGCTCGCCAAGGGCGAAAAAGTTCCATCAGAGACACGGCCCGAAGAGGAAGCCCGCCGCCCGCACTGGCCGAACGACCTCAAGGAGGTCATCTATCTCGACAATTTCGGCAACGCCATGACCGGTCTCCGCGCCAAGAATGTGCCGACCGGGTCCGAGATGATCATAAACGGTCACCGCCTCGCCCGTGCCCGGACGTTCTCCGACCTGCCCGAAGGCAGCGCTTTCTGGTACGAAAACTCGTCCGGCCTGGTCGAGTTCGCGGTCAATCAGGGCGAAGCCAAATCGGCGCTCGGCATCGATGTCGGCAGTGAATTTTCCATCGACACGGCGCAAAACGCGGCGTAAGCCGTTTCACTCTTCTTCAGGACGGACTTCCCCGACCGGCCCCCATTCTACGGAAACTGTCAGACGTCATTATGGACCAGCTTCTGGGCGATCCTCTTTTTGCTTCCTTTGCCGTCGGCGCAGTTCTGCTTGCAGGGCTGTCCAAGGGCGGGTTCGGCGGCGGCATCGGTTTTGTCGGCGTCTTGGCGCTGTCGCAGGTGTCTTCACCGGTTCAGGCCGTTGCCATCATGCTGCCTATTCTCTGCGTCATGGATCTGATGGGCGTCTGGGCCTACCGCAGGGACTGGGACCGGCCGAGCATGAAGGTTCTGGTCATCGGCTGCATGATCGGTACAGTCATCGGCACAATTACCTTCAAATGGATGGACGACCAGCTGATCCGCCTGATGGTCGGCGTTATCGCCATTGCGTTTTTCATCGACTTCTTCAGGGCCGGTGGCGAAAAGGCCGCCGCGAGAATTGTATCGAAACCGGTCGGATATATCCTGGGCACAATCGGCGGGTTCACCAGCTTCGTCATTCATGCCGGCCTGCCCCCCGTGGCGATGTATCTGCTGCCCCAGCGGCTGGACAAGCGAATTCACGTCGGCACGATCGTTATCCTGTTCTGCATTGTGAATTACGCCAAGATCCTGCCCTATTGGTGGCTCGGTCTGTTCTCGATGCCGAACCTGTCGATCTCGCTGATCCTGATGCCGCTGGCGCCGATCGGCATGTTCATCGGGATAAAATTCAATCACCTGATCCCGCAGAAATGGTTCATGCGGGCGAGCTATGGAATCCTGTTCGTTCTGGGCACCCGCCTGCTCTACGAAGGTCTGGAACCGATGTTCTGAAACGGTGATACGATCTGCCGGAGACTATGGCTGGCGGTGCTTCAGCAGTTCCTTGATTTCCTGCATTTCACGACGGAGCTCCTCGAATTCCATTGCCCGCTGGCGGTGTTCGTCATGCACGACGCCGCTGACCTCTTCGACGGTCTCATGCTGCTCGGTTTCGTGCAGGGTCTGCATGGAATCGATGATGATGGCGATAAACAGGTTGAGAACCGTAAAGCTGGACATCACGATAAACGCGACAAAAACCAGCCAGGCCCAGGAATAGACCTCCATCACCGGGCGCACGATCCCCATCGACCAGCTTTCCAGCGTCATGATCTGGAACAGCGTGTACATGGAATCGCCGATGCTGCCGAACCAGTCGGGGAAAGCCGCGCCGAACAGCTTGGTGCAGATCACCGCGTAGACATAGAACACCAGCAGCAACAGGGCGCCGATCGCGCCGACCCCCGGCACGGCATGGAGCAGGGCCGCAACGATCCGGCGGAGCCGCGGCACGGCGGATACCAGACGGAGAACACGCAGCACGCGAAGCGACCGGAGGACGGCAAGCGAGTCATTCGACGGTGCGAGCGTGATGGCGACCACGACAAAATCGAAAATGTTCCAGGCGCCGCGAAAGAACGCCAGTCCATGCGCATAAATACGCAATACCAGTTCCACGCAGAAAACCATGATCACGATCTGGTCGAACACCAGCAATTGCGGGCCGATCAGCCCCATGACGGTCGGCGATGTTTCCGCCCCCAGCGTGAACGCATTGACGACGATCAGGGCCATGATCGACTTCTGAAACGTCCGGTGATCAACCAGCCGGCGAACGCGGGCCCGGACACCTGAATCCGGTTCAAGGCCGGGGCCTGGGGCAGACCCTGAATCGCTGGATGACAAAGGCGTTCTCCGTGTTTCTGAAAAGGCTTTTTATCGGAATCTGACAGGGAATGACAACGGTTAGCGTGCCCATCAGATAGGACGAAAATCCTGCTTGACGATGTTCCTTTTCCTGATTAGAACAAAACAAGAACATTTGTTCTCGCACAACATTGGAATAGACGATGCCGAGGCCCTTCGGAAGCGCCAGGAACCGCTCCCTTCCCCCGCAAAAACGGGGAGGAAACGGTCGGATTCCGGCCGATCCTCCGGCCAATCCTCCTGCCGGTCTTCAGAACAGTCCCTGCATCGGACATCCAACCAGTCACCCGGTCGGCACCCCGACACCTCTGGAACAGCTGAAGGCACAGATCCGGCAGCTTGAAGGATTTGGCGGGACGCTGACCGGGACCAGGCAACAGGTCCTGCCCTTCGGCGTGGATGCGATAGACAATCACCTGCCCGGCGGCGGATTGCTGCGGGGCGCGCTGCACGAAATTTTCGCGGACGATGCCGGTATCGCCACGGCATTCTGCGCCCTGCTCGCAGGCCGTCTGGCGGGCGATGCCGGAGACCACACGATCCTCTGGTGCGAACGCCCCTGGACGCTGGATGCCGGCGCCCTGTACGGCCCTGCCCTGCTGCAGTTCGGTATCGATCCGGCACGCATGATTCTGGTCCGCCCCCGCCGCGATGACGATGCGCTCTGGGCGATGGAAGAGGGCCTGCGCTGCGGCCGGATCGCCGCCGTTGTCGGGGAAATAACGGACATGTCCCTCACTGCCAGCCGGCGGCTGCAGCTTGCCGCCGAGGAAACCGGCGTCACCGCCCTGATGCTGCGCCCGAAAACGGACAAGCCCGCCCCCAGCGCTGCGGTCACGCGCTGGCGGCTGGACGCGGTGGAACACGAAACCGGAGATACGCGCGCCGGCCGGATCACGGAACGGGCGAACGACAACGACAGGAAGCTATACGGCCCTCCGGGCCTCGAATCTGACGGCCCTCCGGGCCTGAACGCCGCGCGGTGGCGCGCGGAACTTTTCCGCTGCCGTGGCGGCGTTGCTGCGAACTGGATGATGGAGTGGAACGATGAAACGGGTAATTTCTCTCTGGCTGCCGAAATTTGCGACCGACCGCCTGTGCCGTCTGCGGCAAGACTGGCTGGATAGCCCGCTGGCGCTGGTCGATGACGCCGGCGGAAAACTGGTCCTCCATGCCGTCAACACAGTCGCCGAGCAGGCCGGCATCCGCACAGGCATGACCCTTTCCGATGCCCGGGCGATCCTGCCCGACCTGCAGACCAGCGAAGCCGATGTCGAAGCGGAAAACCGGGCGCTGACCCGGCTCAGCGACTGGTGCGGCCGGTTCACCCCATGGACGGCGCCGGACGAAGACGGCAGCGGCCATGCTTTCGGCGGCGCAGGCTCGGTATGGCTCGACGTCACCGGCTGCGCCCATCTGTTCGGCGGCGAAGACGCCCTGATGCGCGACATTATCAACCGCCTGGATGCCATCGGCTTTACCGCCTATGCCGCGATTGCCGACACGCCCGGCGCCGCCTGGGCCGCTGTCCGCTACACTGCCTACAAGCGCAAACGGTGGACAAGCATTTCCAGGGGCCGGGCACGCGACGCGATCGCCGGCATGCCGGTTGCCGGCCTCCGCCTCGCCCCGGCAACAGTCGCCGGACTTCAGGCCGTAGGGCTGCGGCGCATCGGCGACCTCATGCCGGTCCCGCGCACCGCCCTTGTCGACCGTTTCAGCAGCGAGGTTGCCGACCGTCTCGACCAGGCCCTGGGCGACCGGCCGGAGCCGGTCTCGCCGCTGGCCGTGTCCAGCCCGTGGTATGCCCGGCGGACCTTCGCGGAACCCATCGGCCGCACCGAAGATATCGCCGGCGCTGTGCGGGAACTTGCCCGCGACCTTGCCGCCACGCTGGAGGCCGACGGGATCGGCGCGCGCCGCCTGACTCTCGCTTTCTATCATCCCGACGGCACGATAGCCCGGCTTGAGGCCGGCACCAGCCGCGCCAGCCGGAATGCCGGGCACCTTGCCCGCCTGTTCACCGCCAAGCTCGACCGTATCGAGGCGGCTTTCGGGATCGACGCCATCACATTGGCCGCCACAGCGAGCGAAAAACTTTCCCCCACGCAAGCCGCTCTCGACCGCCGTCACGATCATGACGAAGCCGGCGTCGCCGAACTGGCCGACAGGCTCAGCAACCGTCTCGGCGGCGAAAACGTCGTGCAGATGACCCTGCAGGAAAGCCACATCCCCGAACGCGCCATCATGACCACCCCCGCCACCGCACGAACCCGTCCGGTACCGGCTGCGCCCTGGCGTGCCGCGACCTCCCTGAAGCGGCCGCTCCCCCGGCCCCGCCCTCTTCGGCTCCTCCCCCGGCCCGAAGAGGTTGAGGCCGTCGCACCGGTGCCGGACGACCCACCCGTCATGTTCCGCTGGCGCAAACAGGTGTTCCGGATCGAACACGCCGACGGGCCGGAACGTATCGCCCCCGAATGGTGGCATGACGGGCTCTGCCAGACCGACAGCGAACG
Source organism: Rhodospirillaceae bacterium (assembly GCA_038120765.1). Classification (GTDB taxonomy): domain Bacteria; phylum Pseudomonadota; class Alphaproteobacteria; order MPNO01; family UBA830; genus CAXBCP01. Next base: position 4,500 of record JAYOMI010000020.1, on the reverse strand, counting down.
GGACGAAGGGGCGGATACTCCCGGAAGCGGGGGAAGCGACATTACACAGGCCGCGGCCAATGCCTCCATCCAGGACAACATCCGGGACTATTACCGCGTCGAAGACCGCCGCGGCCGCCGTTTCTGGGTGTATCGCGAAGGCGTCTACAGACCCGGCGCGCAACCCCACTGGTACGTCCATGGCGTATTCGGATGAACGAAGACATCAACAGGAGAACAGACATGAAAACGACCAATCCCGAATCCGAAGCAGGTCTTTATTTTTTCACCATATACACGCATCGGCAGGAGACCCGCCTGGGCAGGATTACCAGACGGGGCATGCGGCCGAACGCCCTGGGGCGGACGGCAGAAGCGCATTGGCACAACCTGTCGCGGATATTCCCCAATATCAGGCTCGATGCCTTTACCCTGATGCCCGACCGCATTCACGGGATCATCGAGATCGAGGAAGGCGCCCCGCACGGCATCGCCACCATCCTGCGCACCTACAAATCGTTTTCAGCCCGCGAGATCAACAAAATGCAGCAGACCCCCGGGAACATGATCTGGCAGCAGGCGCATGACGAATGCGGTCTGCATGACACAGCCGCGCTGGAAGAAACACAGGCCCTGCTCACGGCCGCCCCCGCACGCCGGCAGGACGACCGCCGCCAGCGGTCGAACCCGGTTCCCCGCCCGAAAACCGGATACTCCCTGAACTGGCTTCGGCCGTCCTTTCTTGCCGCTGAATTTTAAACCCGGAAAAACCCCGAAGCCGACACGGTGTTTTTCCACCCCACCCGGATCCTCCGCTCAACAAATACATGTCTCTTTATGCAGAACTTGAAGTCACCACTAATTTCTCCTTTCTGCGAAGTGCCTCGCACCCGGCGGAGATGGCGAAAACGGCGGCGGCGCTTGGCCTGGCAGCAGTGGCGGTGGCGGATCGCAACACTCTGGCAGGCGTGGTCCGCGCCCACCAGGCGGCGAAGCAGGCGGGGATAAAGCTTGTCGTCGGCGCCCGGCTCGACCTGCGGGATGCGCCGTCGCTGCTGTGCTTCCCGACCGACCGGGCGGCCTATGGGCGGCTGTCCAGGCTGATCACCCTGGGGCGCCGGCGGGCGGCCAAGGGCGATTGCGAAATTTACCTCGAAGACGTGTATGCCCATTCCGGCGGCCAGGTTTTTATCTCCCTCCCGCCCCGGGAAATGGAACGGGACCCCGACCCCGCCTACATCACCCACCTGCATCGCCTGCGCGAAGTCCTCGGGCGCGATGTCTGGATCGCCGCCCGCTGCCGCTATCACGGCGACGATACGGCGCGGCTCTGGTCGCTTGCCCAGCTTGCGGTCGAGGTGAACATCCCGCTGGTCGCCACCAACGACGTGCGGATGCATGTGCCGGACCGCAAGGCCCTGATGGACGTGCTGACCTGTATCCGCGAACGCTGCAGCGTCGACCAGGCCGGGTTCCGTCTCATAGCCAATGCCGAGCGCCATTTCAAACCGCCGGCGGAGATGGCGCGGCTGTTCCGGCGTCACCCGGAAGCCGTCATGCAGACGATGGCAATTGCCGAACGCTGTACCTTTTCGCTCGACGAACTGCGCTACGACTATCCGGATGACGAAGCCCCGCCCGGGACCACGCCGCAGGCGGAACTGGCGCGCCTGTCCCGGGAAGGCGCCGAAACCCGCTATCCCGGCGGCGTACCGGAGAAAGTCGCCGCCCAGATCGACTACGAGCTGAAACTCATCGGCGCGCTGAACTATGCCCCCTATTTCCTGACCGTCCACGACATCGTCCGGTTTGCGCGGTCGAAGGGGATCCTGTGCCAGGGACGCGGCTCGGCCGCGAATTCGGCGGTCTGTTACTGCCTCGGCATCACGGCCATAAACCCGGCCGAGATCGACCTGTTGTTTGAACGCTTCGTATCCGCCGAACGCAACGAGCCGCCGGATATCGACGTCGATTTCGAGCATGAGCGCCGCGAAGAGGTCATCCAGTACATCTACGCGAAGTACGGGCGGGAGCGGGCCGGGCTGGCGGCAACGGTCATTCATTACCGCACCCGCATGGCCGTTCGCGAAGTCGGCAAGGCCCTTGGCCTGACGGAAGACACCATCGCCACGCTGGTCGCCACCGTATGGGGCTGGCGGTCGGACGGGCTCGAACGAAAACATATCCGCGAAGCCGGGCTCGACCCCGACGACCCGCGGCTGTCGCTTGCCATCCACCTCGCCGCCGAGCTGACCGGTTTTCCCCGCCACCTGTCGCAACATGTCGGCGGCTTTGTCATCACCCGCGGGCCATTGTCCGAACTCGTCCCCATCGCCAATGCCGCGATGGAAGACCGCACCACCATCGAATGGGACAAGGACGACCTGGATGCGCTCGGCATCCTCAAAATCGACGTGCTCGCGCTGGGAATGCTGACCTGTATCCGCAAGGGCTTCGACATGCTGGATCGGCATTACGGACGCAAGGTCGATCTTGCCACCGTCCCGACGGGAGACCCTGCCGTATACGACATGCTGTGCGAGGCCGATTCCGTCGGCGTCTTCCAGGTCGAAAGCCGTGCGCAGATGACCATGCTCCCGCGCCTGAAACCGCGTGAATTCTACGACCTCGTCATTGAGGTCGCCATTGTGCGCCCGGGCCCGATCCAGGGTGACATGGTGCACCCCTATCTGCGGCGGCGGAACGGCGAGGAACCGGTCGATTTCCCGTCGGACGAACTCCGCGACGTGCTCGCCAAAACCCATGGCGTCCCTCTGTTCCAGGAACAGGCGATGAAGATCGCCATCGTTGCAGCAGGCTTCACGCCGGCGGAGGCCGATCAATTGCGCCGCGCAATGGCAACGTTCCGGCATACCGGTACGATCCATACGTTCGAGCAAAAACTGATCGAGGGCATGGTCGCCAGAGGCTACGAGCGCGATTTTGCAGAACGCTGCTTCCGCCAGATCGAGGGCTTCGGCGATTACGGTTTTCCGGAAAGCCATGCGGCAAGCTTCGCCCTGCTGGTCTACGTGTCCGCCTGGCTGAAATACCATTATCCGGACGTCTTTGCCGCCGCGATCCTCAACAGCCAGCCGATGGGGTTCTACGCCCCCGCACAGCTTGTCCGCGATGCCCGTCAGCACGGCGTCGAGGTACGGCCTGTCGACGTGAACCACAGCGATTGGGATAATACGCTGGAGCCCGCATCGTCCGAACCGGGAAAGGCGGCCCGTCACGCGCTCCGGCTCGGATTCAGGCAAATCAAGGGATTCAGCGCAGAGAACGCCCGATCCCTGATCGATATCCGCGACACCCTGGGCAGGCATTTCACGGATCCGTCGGAGATTAACCGTCTGGCACGCCTGCCAGCCCCCGTGCTGGAACGCCTGGCGCGGGCAGATGCCTATGCCTCGATGAAGCTGCGGCGGCGCGATGCGCTATGGGCCGTGCGCGCCCTGCCGCCGGAACCCCTGCCCCTGTTCGAGGCCGGTGAGTACCGCGACGATCCGGAAGTCTCCCTGCCTTCCATGGCAATCGGCGAAGAAGTAACCCACGATTACGCCGCCCTGCGGCTCTCCCTGAAAACGCACCCTCTGGAGCTGTTGCGCGCCGAGCTGGAAGCGGTAGGCGCCGTCTCCGCAGACAGCCTGCTGCACATCAGGGACGGCAAGCGTGTGACCGTCGCCGGACTGGCCCTGGTGCGTCAGCGCCCGGGAACCGCCAGCGGCGTGATCTTCATCACGCTGGAAGACGAAACCGGGGTTGCCAATCTCGTCGTCTGGCCCAGAACGTTCGAACGTTTCCGCAGCGTCGTCATGGCCGCCCAACTGATCAAAGTGACCGGCAAATTGCAGCGCGAAGGCATCGTCACCCATGTCATCGCCGATCACCTTGAAGACATGACCCACCGCCTGCGTGCCCTGGCCGGCCCGGATTTCAAGTCCGACGACCGCCGCAAAGGCGCAAATGCGGCCTATGAAAGCAACCTTGCCCGGGCCGACGAGGTCAAAAGTCCGATACCGGAATCCCGGCGGGGCCCAAGACGGCTTTACCCGTCCCGGGATTTCCACTGATCCTTATGATCGGTGTTTTCACCATTCCGGCGCATAAA
>JAYOMI010000020.1:0-385 GCA_038120765.1 Rhodospirillaceae bacterium | reverse complement strand
CCACCCTCCCGGCGCCTCCAACACGGCGGGACAACCCCGCCGAATTTTGTCATGCTTCCGGCAACGCGCGTCAGGACGGAGCCTGCGCATGCGCCTCGACGAACCACAAATTCTTGTCTATCGCCCGGGAAATGCCGGTAAACAGGTCTTCGGTATCCGCATCCCCGATCTCGGCCGATGCCTCGATCGCTTCGCGCAGTCCTTTCGCAAACACCGCCAGCGCCGTGCTGACCGCATCGACATGATCGCTGCCGGTTTTCGCCTCCAGCGGATAGGCCGGAAGCGCGGAGTTCTCTACAGCGACCGCAGCCGTGCCCAGCGCCGTACCGCCCAGCGCCACCACGCGTTCGGCGATGTCATCGACATGCACGAGAATCTCGGCGTG
>JAYOMI010000019.1:42414-48882 GCA_038120765.1 Rhodospirillaceae bacterium | reverse complement strand
TCAGAATCCAGTTCTGGCATCAGCAAAACGCCGCCTCATCCGGGGAATAGGGGGTTATAGTATTGAAATTATTTGCAATTTGCAGTTTTGGAGTTTGTCTCTAACTGCTTAGGAAATAAAATCTAGAGTTGGAAAGCACTGTCTTCGGGAGGCAGGGGCCGGAGGTTCGAATCCTCTCACTCCGACCAGTACTTTTAAATACCCGGCGAAACGCCGCTCGGTCCTCTTCAGAACAGGTGAACCGTTGCGCCTGTTTCCCCGCCTCTCATCAACATCGCCAATTGATTCGCCCCCACGCGTGCAATCGTAGTACGCTGGCCTCGTTGACTGACGCGTTCCATTAGTAAAAATAATAGACCCTGCGAAATGCCGGGATAACAGGATGGTGGGAAACATGGCTGGGATTTCATGGCTCGAAACGCGTTTTCATGCGGGAGGGCTCCAGCCCGATCCGGGCGGGAGTTGATCCGTGCGGAATGTGTACAGAGGCTATAACGCCATCCTGAACGGGATGGCGGTGCTGGCGGGACTCCTTATTTTTCTGAGCTTCGTGATGATCGTTACCGACGTGACGCTGCGCATCGTCGGGTTTACGCCGCCCGCCTTCACGATATCCGTCGTCGAATACGTCCTGTTGTGGTTCACGATGCTCGCAGCGCCGTGGCTCGTCCGCATCAAGGGGCACGTGTTCATCGATGCGGTGACACAGTTTCTCCCGGCGGCTCTGAAGAAAGTCATCGCCAAGGCCGTCTATGCGGTCTGTACCGCTGCCGCCCTGATCTACTGCGTTCATGCCGCGGGACTGGCGATCGGCGCCTGGGAGGGCCAGATGGTCGATGTGCGCAGTGTCGATATGCCGCTCTGGGCGCTCTACTTCCCCATGCCGATCTGCATGTTCTTCGTGGCGGCGGAGTTCGCCCGTTACCTGATCGGTATTGACGACATGTACAGTCAGTCAATCGCCGAACGCGAAGGCGTTTAAGCGATGGATATCGAATGGTACTGGGCACTCGCCATCCTGATCGGCATGGTAATGTTCTTCATGGCAATGGGCATTCCTGTCGCCATGACCTTCATCACGGCGAACATCATCGGCGCCCTGATTTTCATGGGCGACTGGTCTGCCTGGACGCAGATCGTCGACAATTCCACATCGTTGCTGACCCGTTTCACGCTGGGGCCGGTGCCGATGTTCATCATGATGGGCGCATTGTTTTTTCATACCGGCCTGGCGATCCGGGTATTCGACGGGCTCGACGTGCTGTTCGGCCGGCTGCAGGGTCGGCTGTGCTACCTGACCGTCGCCGGGGGCGCGGTGTTTTCGACGCTTACCGGTTCGAGCATGGCCAATACCGCCATGCTCGGATCCCTGATGGTGCCGGAGATGCAACGCCGGGGCTATAACCGTCGCATGTCCATGGGGCCGATCCTCGGCACCGGGGGCCTCGCGATGATTATCCCGCCATCCGCGCTGGGGGTTCTGCTTGCCTCCGTCGCAAATATCGACGTCGGCAGCCTGCTGATCGCGGGTTTCCTGCCGGGCTTCCTGCTCGCGGGGCTCTACGCGATTCTTATCTTCCTACAGATAAAGATAAATCCGGAATCCGCCCCGGCCTATGCAGTCGACATGCCGCCGGTGCGGGAGCGCGTGAAGCTGGTCTGCACGAACATCCTGCCCATGGGGCTGGTGGTTTTCATGGTGATCGGCTTCATCATCCTCGGCTGGACGACGCCGACGGAAGCCGCCGCCTTCGGCGTGCTTGGGGTGATGATCCTGGCGATCGCGTTTCGCGTCCTGACCTTCACCGCCCTTCGTGCGTCGATTGAGGCGACCGTCAAGGTCGGCGCGATGGTGTTTTTCATCATCATGAGTTCAACCGTGTTCAGCCAGCTTCTGGCCTATTCGGGCGCCAGCGCCGGCCTGCTGGAATGGGCGACCGGGTTCGGGATATCCAAGTACTGGATCCTGCTGATGATGTTTTTCATTCTCATCACGCTCGGCATGTTCATGGACGCGACATCGATGATGCTGATCACGGTGCCGATCTTCTTTCCGCTGGCGCAGCAGCTTGGCTTCGATCTGATCTGGTTCGGCCTGTTCGTGCTGATGACCTTCGAGATGGCCGGAACCACGCCGCCCTTCGGGCTGCTGCTATACGTGATGCTGGGCGTTGCGCCGAAAGGAACCACGCTGTTCCAGGTGGCGAACGCCGCATTCCCGTACCTGGTTTGCGACGCGATCCTGATCCTGATCCTGATCGCGTTCCCCGGTCTCGCACTCTGGCTTCCGGGCATGATGTATTGAGAGTATTTCCAAGAAGATGAAGGACGTAGTACGCGTGGTGATCCAACTTGTCGCCGAGCCACACGCGCGTCGCGAAGAGCAATGTTCGGCGGCAACCAGACGGGAAAATCCCGCATCCAGTGAATAATGAACCAAGTGGAGGAAACAACATGATCCGCAGATCAATCCTGTTACCGGCGATGGCTGCCGCAGTCGCCTGGTCCCTGCCTGCCCAGTCGGCCACCCTGAAGGTATCGACCTGTCAGATTCGAACCCACGATCACTCCGTCGTATTTCTTAACGAGTTCCTGAAGCCTGCTCAAAAGAACGATATCGGGCTCAAGCTCAATTATATCGGCGGGCCGGAAATCACGCCGTTCCGCAAACAGGGCGGTCTGCTGAAGCGCGGCCTGATCGATATCGTATTCTGTCCCGCGCCATATTTCGGGGCCGACCTGCCGGAAGCGCGTCTGCTGGGCGCCCATAACAAAACGCTCGCTGAAATGCGGGAGAACGGCGCCATAGCCATGCTGGAAGAAGCATGGAACAAGGGTCTTAATGCCCACGTTCTGGCCTTCCCGGCCTATGACGTCTCCACTTTCTACATGTATACGATCGAACCGCCGAAGCTGAGCAAAACGACGGGGCTGGACCTGAAGGGCGTAAAGATGCGCTCGACCGGACTATACAAACCCATGCTGTCGGCGATGAGTGCGACACCGGTCGCCATCTCTCCCGGCGATGTCTACACAGGACTGCAGCGCGGCGTTGTCAAAGGGATCGCCTGGCCCAAGGGATCGGTGACCAAGTACGGCTGGGAAAAATTCCTGAAGTATAAGATCACGCCGAATTTCTATGGCGGGACCTTCGTTACCGTCATCAACAAGGACAAGTGGGCGAGCCTGACCCAGCAGGAGCGGGACTTCCTGACCAAAATTGCCAAGCAGTACGAAACGCGGAGCAACGAGGTCGTGGCCCAAAAACTGGCGGAAGACGAAGCCAAGCTCGTCAAGGCGGGCGTCAAGGATTTCGCCCTCGAAGGCGAATACGCAAAAGCCTATCTGGATACGATTTACGGCGCAAAATGGGCCGTCAACGACAAGTACACCAACTACAACGTCGATTACAAGAAACTGAAATCGCTGATGTACGAGTAAGCCGCCCATACGGGTCTGACAGGAAACGGCGTCGCCTTCGGGTGGCGCCGTTTTTGCATGGCGTCGCGGCAAATTTTCACCCTGCGCGCCATTGTCTCCCGGCGCACGGCACGCGCATAATGCAGCTTCAAACTCGAACGGAAAGACCATGACTGCCGAAATCGAGCGCATCCGCCCGGATTTTCTCTGGAACAAGCCGCATTTCACGAATCTTGTCACCAGCACCGGCGGGAAAACGATCCACCTGTCCGGCCTGGTATCCTCCACGCCCGACGGCGAACTGGTGGGCCCCGGCGACCTCGGCGTACAGTTGGCCTTTATCTACGACACCATTCGCCGGGCGCTGGCGCTGACCGGCGCGACCCCTGCGAACGTGGTGCGCCAGCGGGTGTTTATCGTCGGGCTGCAGCTGGAACATCGCCCGGTGATCATGAAGGCGATGACGGATTTCTATGGCGACGGGGGATCCGCCGCCAGTACCTGTGTCGGCGTTGAGGCATTGCTGGTCGAAGGCGCGATGGTGGAGATCGATGTGACCGCCGTGGTCGACGAATAAGAGCATTTCAAAAGGGAGAAACCCAATGGCATTTTACGAATTACGGCAATACAAGGTGCGCCCCGGTCAGATGGACACCTGGCTGAAAATCATGGAAGAAGAAATCATTCCCTTCCAGGTGGCCAAGGGTATGGTCATCGCGGGCAGCTTCCGCGGCGAGGACGACGATTCCGTCTATGTCTGGATCCGCCGGTTCGAAAGCGAAGAACAGCGCGCGGCGTTATACGATGCCGTCTATGGCAGCACCGAATGGACAGAGGGCATAAGCCCGCGCCTGAACGACGTGCTGGACCGCGAAGCCATGGTCGTGACCCGGATCGAACCGACCAGAATGTCCATCCTTCAGTAACCACGCCGCCTTCCGGGAGAAACCAATCATGACGACCTCCCGGGAACGGCACTGATGGACGTAGCCACACGCGTCCAGAATCCCCGTGTCGGGATCGCGCTGCTGTGCACCGGCGTCGCGTTTTTCGGTATGGGCGAGGCCTGCGTCAAAATCCTGTCGAAGGATTACGATATCCTCCAGGTGGTCTGGGCGCGCTATGTTTTCCACGCGCTGGTCTTCCTGCTGATCTTTTCACGCACCGGCATCATCAGCCAGATGCGGACCTCGCGGCCGTTCCTGCATCTCGCGCGCTCGGTCACCCTGATGCTCGGAACGATCAGTTTCTTTACCGCGCTGATCTATCTTTCCCTGCCGGAAGCCGTGGCGATCAATTTCGCGGCGCCCCTGCTGGTCACCGCGCTGTCGATCCCGTTCCTCGGCGAAAAGGTCGGCCCGCGCCGCTGGGCGGCGATCTTCGTCGGCTTCCTCGGCGTTCTGGTAATCATCCGGCCCGGTCTCGGTGTCATGCACTGGGCCGCGTTCCTGCCGCTGATCACGGCTGTTTGCTATGCGTCCTATCAGATCATGACGCGTATTGCCGGGCGCACCGAAGACACCAGGACCAGCCTGTTCTGGACGTCCGCCGTCGGCTGTATCGTGATGTCATGCATCGCCCCGTTTGTCTGGAAAACGCCGGATGCGACCGCCTGGGCGATCATGGTGGCGACCGGCACCCTGTTCGGCTTCGGGCACTACATGCTCATCCGCGCGTTCGAAGTCGCCGGCGTGTCCACGCTGTCGCCGTTTCTCTATACCCAGATCGTGTGGGTGACGATCATCAGCATCCTGGTCTTCGGCCAGATCCCGGATGAATATTCCATTCTCGGCACCTGTATCGTCATCTGCAGCGGTCTGTATATCTGGCACCGCGAAACCCGGGACCGCCGCAAAGCACCCTGACCTCCCGACCGCAACCGTCCTAGACGTGCTTGCCCGGCGTCCAGCCGCTATCCGCAAGAATTGCCTGACCGAATTCCAGCGGCCGTTTTTCGAGGTCCGTCGCCATGGTGTCGTTCCAGCGGTTCAGCCAGCCGAACAGGCAGACGGCGGCGACCAGCTCGACGATCTGATCCTCGTCGAAATATTTCTTCATCTCGTCGAAATCGTCGTCCGTCACCGCGTTGGGGGTCGTGCCGGCGGCCTGGGCCATGCGCAGTACGGCGCGCTCGCCGTCATCGAATAGCGGACTGGTTTCGTAGTCCCATATTGCCGCGACCTTCTCCGGCGGCACGCCATCGACCTCGCTCGCCGTCTCGGCCGTGTGCGCGGAACAATACATGCAGCCGGCGGCTCGGCTCGCCATGTAGCCGGCCATCCTCTTCAGCGGCAGCGGCGCCTTGCCCGGCACGCCGATCACTTCGCGCGCAAGGCGCGTGAAGGCCCGCAGGATGCCGGGCGAGCGGCCCATGGCGAGGAAACTGTTCGGCACGAAGCCCAACGCCTGTTCGGCGCGGGTAAATATGTCCTCCAGTTCCGGCGACGTCGCACGGTCTATAGGGGTTATTCTGGCCACGCTTTATCCTCCCGCTTTTCAGTAGTCGAAGCACGCATTCTGGCATGCGTTTGTTGCGCCTGCTATGACTTGTCGGGACCCGATTTGGAAGAGCCCCATGACCGATCCGCGCGACCTGAGATACTGCTTTCCGCCCCACCCGAGCCCGCGCAAGCCGACCTTCCGGATGCCGAAGGGCAGTGTGGATACGCATTTCCACATCTTCGGCCCGCCGGAGGTGTTTCCCTGGTCGCCACCGGAAAAGCGCGTCTATACGCCGCCGGCCGCCCCGCTCGGCCACTATCACCAGCTTATGGCCCATCTCGGCATCGATCGCGGGATCGTCATTCAGCCGATGGCGCATGGCCACGACAATTCCGTCACCCTGGACGCCATTGCCCGCTCTGACGGACGCCTGATGGGGGTCGCCAAGGTGGACGACACATTCACCGATGCCGACCTCGACGCGCTGCACGATGGCGGCATCCGCGGCGTGCGGTTCAACATGATTGCGGAAAGCGGCGGCACCGGAAACCTTGCGCTGATCGAGACGGTTGTCGACCGGATCAAAGACCGCGGCTGGTCTCTGAC
>JAYOMI010000019.1:41714-42404 GCA_038120765.1 Rhodospirillaceae bacterium | reverse complement strand
CCGCGGCCTCCGGTCCCACCGCCCCCCGGACAGCGGCCCCCCCGGCCACCGGCCGCTGCCCGAGCCGGCCGACGACCGCCACCCGGACCGCGGCTGGTCGCTGACCATCCACGCCAAGCCCGACAGCATCGTCGCCAATGCCGCCTGGCTCGCTGCCATGCCGGTGCCGACGATCATCGACCATTACTGCCGCATCAGCTTCGCCGACGGCACGGACCAGCCCGCATTCCGCACGCTGATCGACCTGCTCCGCGATTACGAGCATATCTGGGCGAAAATTTCCTGTATCGAACGGTGTTCTGCTCTCTGCCCACCCTATGCGGATGCCCCGGCATTCGCCCATGAAATGGTCGCTACCGCGCCGGAACGTCTGCTCTGGGGTACCGACTGGCCGCATTCGCAGCGCTACACCATCGGCGAACAATGCGACACCGGCGAGCTGATCGACATGATTCCGGAACTGATACCGGATAAAGTCACACGGGACATGATCCTTGTGGAGAACCCGCTGAGGCTCTTCGATTTTCCGGCCTAGTGCTGTCCTTCCAGCACCGTTCACTCAGCCGAGATCGGGCGCCACCAGATCGCCGCAGGTATCCGCGCCGCCGAGGGCTGCTCCGGTGCGGGCCTGCAGCTCGTCGAATGACAGTCCCGGCACTTTTTCGCGGACGACGAAGCCGTTATCGGTGA
>JAYOMI010000019.1:0-41704 GCA_038120765.1 Rhodospirillaceae bacterium | reverse complement strand
GGTATAGATCGTATCGACGACGCCCGGTCCGGTCAGCGGAAAGGCGCATTCGTCGACCAGCTTGGCCTCGCCTTTCTTGGTGTTGTGATCGGTCATCACGAAAACCCTGCGCGCGCCGACGGCGAGGTCCATCGCGCCGCCGACCGCCGGGACGGAATCGGCCCCGCCGGTGGACCAGTTGGCGAGATCGCCTCTCGCAGAAATCTGGAACGCGCCCAGCACGCAGATGTCGATATGACCGCCGCGGATCATGGCAAACGAATCCGCATGATGGAAAAACGCCCCGCCCGGCAGCATCGTGACCGGCTTCTTTCCGGCGTTGATCAGATCGTAATCGACCTCGTTGGCGCCGGGTTCCGGGCCCATGCCGAGAATGCCGTTTTCACTGTGAAAGATGATTTCGCGGCCCTCGGGGATGTAGTTGGCCACCAGTTCCGGCATCCCGATGCCGAGGTTGACGTAGTTTCCCTCGGCGATGTCCTGCGCCACGCGCCAGGCGACCTGGCGGCGCGAAAGCCTGTCTGAAACGGCAACGGTCATAAGCTGTCTCCCGCTGTGTAACGGATGCCCTGTTCGATCATCGCACGCTCGCTGTCGGGGTCGGGAACCTCGACGATACGATCGACGAAAATGCCGGGCGTCACAACCTGCTCCGGCCGAATATCGCCCAGCGCGACGATCCTGCGCGCCTGAACGATGGTCGTTTTCGCCGCCATGCACATGATGGGGCCGAAGTTGCGCGCGGCAAGCCGGAAGGTGAGGTTCCCCCAGCGGTCGGCAAGGTCGGCCTTTACCAGCGCGATATCGGCATGGAGCGGATCTTCCAGGACGTATTCCTGCCCGTTATACACCCGCCGTTCCTTGCCGTCGGCGAGCGGCGTACCGATGGAGGTACGCGTGTAGAAGCCCCCGATGCCGGCGCCCGCCGCCCGGATACGCTCTGCCAGCGTCCCCTGGGGAACGACCTCGAGCTCGATCCGCCCTTCGCGATACATGGTGTCGAAGACTTCGGAATGGGTCGAGCGCGGAAAGGAACAGATGATCTTGCGGACCTGGCCGGATTCCAGCAGCGCCGCCATCCCGACATGCCCGTTCCCGGCGTTGTTGTTCACCAGGGTCAGATCGCGCGCGCCATGGTCGATCAGCGCATGGGCAAGCTCTGTCGGATTGCCGGATTCACCGAACCCGCTGATGAGAACGACCGCGCCGTCCTCGATTACCGAAACGGCTTCATGCAGATTTTCGACGGTTTTATCTATCATCGGATCGTCATAGCCGAAACCCGGGCCGGTGTCATCGGGGCGGAGATAACCCGACGCCGGCCCCTACCTGCCCGAACACGGCCCTCTTTCGCCGTCCGGCATGGTCGCCCCGCAAAATTTCGTGCCGGTACGCACGACGCTGGCGATGCGGGCGGCAGTGAGATTCGCGCCTCTGAAATCGGCTTCCTTCATGTTGGTGCCGTAAAGGATAGCCTTGCCCAGTTTCGCATTGCGCAGATCCGCCCCCAGAAGACGGGCATAGCTGAGATCGGCGCCGGTCAGGTTGGCGCCACGCAGGTCGGCATTCGTCAGGTTCGTCATTGTCAGGTCAGCACCGGACAGGTCGGCACCGGTCAGCTTTGCGCCTTCCATGCTGGCCCGACGAAACTTGCCGCGCTGTATCGAGGCGCCCCGCATGTTGGCATTGCGCAGGATGGCTTTGTCGGCGAACACACGATAGAGGTTGGCGCCACGCAGATCGGCACCGGTCATGTTCGCGTCGGTCAGTTCGGCCCCCTCAAGATAGGCATCCTGCAGGTCTGTAAAGATCATCGTGGCGCCGCGCAGGGTCACGCCCAGCATGGAGGCGCGCGACAGGTTGGCTGTCGACAGGTTCGCGTTGCTGAAATCCGCGCGCTCGAGCGTGGCCAGCACCATATTCGCGCTTTCGAATTTCCGCATCAAGACACCCAACAGTTTGAAAGCTTGAGTGACATCCGGGGATATTCAGGAACGTCTTTATGAGCGGATGACCTAACGATTAAATTGGACCAGTAAGTGCGCGAAAGTCAAATAGCACGGAGCTCGCGGGTTAAAGACCATCAGTGCTGACTTTAAACTTAACCAGATTGACAAAGTCTTTGCCCCACGAATATCCAGGCATTTCTACATTTTTTCCAGCAATCTTTTGCCGAGTACCGCCCACTTCTGCCTCAATCCCAGAACTGACGATAAAATCGGCAGACGCGTTCTTACCTTTTATTACCCAGTTTTTTACAGCTACAGTGATTTTCACACCAACGCTTGCGAGATTAAAACTTTTAATCCCGCCAAATAATTTCGCTTCTGGGATGATTAAATTGCAGCCAGATGACTGCATTAACTTCATCATTTCTCCTGCAGACGCCGATCCGGCATAGCCTGCCATAGCTTGAGTTTTATTTTTAGCACCGGATGTTTGCGCCGCTGATTTTGCTGCACCTGTCGCTCCCGCTTTTGCGCCTCGTGTGACTATTGCTGTCAAAACATCAGTCGTAGTGATCGGAGGAAATGCTGGTGTTTGAAAATTTACCCCCAGAGTCTTGCTCCACGAACTCTCCGCCCCCTTTGTCAGTTGACAAGAAAGTCCCACCTCGAGGGGCTTTCCAAAAAAATTCATTGTCAGAGTCTGTCTCGCATCAAGCGTCGCCCCAATTGTTCCATCTTTTTGGTTCAAGTAAGTAACGATGCCAGTAGTTCCCGCAACGGTAGTTTTATATTTTCCTGGGCCGACGCAGGCTTTCTGGCCGAAAATCTTCGCGCATGCCTTCATGTTAACCTCAGCAAAGCTACAGTAGGACTGATTCATTTTGCCCGGTCTATTTGCTTTACATGTCCCTGACTTTGCAAATGGCGTGGCTTGAGAAAATTTAAAGTCTTTGGCTGTGTCAACTATCACATTCGCCCCGGCAGCAGCTGCAGCCCCCGCAGCAACGCCGGCCGCGGCAGCAGCTCCCGCAGCGCCGTTAACCCCTCGGCTAATTTTTCTGGTAGACGTTTTAGCTTTTTTAATTTTTCTGAATGCTCCCCTACGCTTTTTCCGTTTTTTCGCAACTTGATATTCATTCTTTTTTTGATATTCATTCTTTTCTTGACGAGTCTCTTGATATTCTCGCTCTTTTTGAAGAGCATATTGTTCAGCGGTTTGAAATCTGGGTGTAAGCTGATTTAATTTTATCTTTAAGTAATAATCATTATTTTTTGCATGGGCCATTTGAGAAGGGCTGATGCCTCCTATGATAAAAATAAATAAAAAAAAACAATAAGATTTAATTTTAATCATGACAGATTCCCTCTTTGAGATGTAGGATAAATTTTTTTGATTGAGGATGATTAGATCCTGTGGCGGCCTAGTGCGTTGGCCACATTTTTTTAGGTATTATCGCGGGTAAAAAATGGCTTGCTTTGCTTATATGTCTTAATGCTGCATCCAGCCAGAAGCACACTTGCTGCTAGACCAAAGATATTTAGCCAGCCGTTCATATTTTGATTCGTGGTATTCCGCACGGGACGCTTCACCATAAAAATTTGAACTAACGTTACCTTATTATCTAGTACCTCGCCAAGACGCTAAATCCCATACCTCGATCGCCAGCCCACGGCTCTGGCGGTATTAGGTCGGTCTAGCTATGCGCAGATTGAGGTGGTCCCGGAAAATCGGACAGGTTGCTAAGGTGTATTCCACCGGATAGCGGAGGGATACGAGATGACGACACGACGTCGATTTTCGGCGGACTTCAAGGCTCGTGTTGCGCTGGACGCGTTGCGCGGCGACAAGACGATCCAAGAGATCGCGACGAAGCACAAGGTTTGACCTTGCCCCCGTCATTCCCCCGTTTATGATTAGAAACTGCTCTGGTTATGTCCCTGTCCGGACCGGGTTGTAAACTCCTTCGGTGTGAGCCCGTCGAGGCTCGTACACGGTCTGTGGTTGTTATAGTCGTGACGCCAGCGCGCGATGATCTCGCGGGCATGGCCGTAACTCCTGAACAGGTGCTCGTTCAGGCACTCGTCTCTCAGTCGCCCGTTGAACGATTCAACGAAGCCGTTCTGTATCGGTTTGCCCGGGGCGATGTAGTGCCACTCGACGCTGCGCTCCTCCTGCCATTGAAGAATGGCGTTCGACGTCAGCTCGGTGCCGTTGTCAGAGACCACCATGCAGGGATACCCACGGACGCCGGCAATCCGGTCGAGTTCCCGCGCAACGCGCACGCCCGAGATCGAGATGTCCGCCACCGTTGCCAGGCATTCCCGGCTGAAGTCGTCGATCACGCACAGGATCCGGAACCGTCGGCCATCGACCAGGGAGTCTGATACGAAGTCCAGAGACCAGCGCTGATTGCGATCCTGCGGGATCGTCATCGGTGCCCGCGTACCCAGCGCCCGCTTGCGACCGCCGCGCTTGCGCACGGTAAGCCGTTCTTCCTTGTAGAGCCGGTACAGCTTCTTGTGGTTCACCTCTATCCCCTCGCGCCGCAGCAGAATATGCAGCCGGCGATAGCCGAAGCGACGACGCTCCGACGCCAGCTCCCGCAGGCGTTTGCGGATCGCCTTGTCGGCAGGCCGACGCGACGCATAGCGATACGTCTTCCGGTCCAGACCGACCAGGGAACACGCCCGGCGCTGCGAGTAGTTTTTGTCTGTGATCGCCCAGTCCACGGCGCTTCTCCTCGAACCGGGCGTCAGAAGTTTTTTCCGAGCATCTCTTTCAGCGTAGACACATCCATCACCGATTCCGCCAGAAGCTTCTTCAGCGTTGCGTTCTCGGCCTCAAGCGCCTTCAGCTTCTTTGCATCCGACACGTCCATGCCGCCGTACTTCGAACGCCAGTTGTAAAACGTTGCGTCCGAGATGCCGTGCCGCCGGCACAGCTCAGACGCGGACAGACCCGCCTGATGCTCTTTCAAAATCCCGATGATCTGCTCTTCCGTGAACCTGCTGCGCTTCATCGTCCGTCTCCTCTCTGAGAAACAGACTCTAACTCCAAACCGGCGGTAATTCAGGGGGCAAGGTCAAATCAAACGGTCCGACACGGCAGTCCGCTTTGAAGTCATCCCCAGGCGTTGGGTCGTGGAAAGAACGCTGGCCTGGCTCGGTCGATGCCGTCGCCTCGCCAAAGATGTGGAAAATCGCACCAGAACCGCCCGCGCGTTTCTGATGTTAGCTTCTATTCGTTTGATGTTGAGAAGGCTTTGTTTGAAAACATAAACTTACCGGACGGACTCTCAGGGGCTAGACAAGGGCCAGGTTTCTCAATAGGTCATCAAATTTAGTTATTAGTGCCGGGCTAGAGGGCAAATCGCCCTTCTATCTTCTTTTGCAATCGGCGAACCACAACCTTTAGGACTAATGCTGTGCACAGGAAAAGACAGGCGGCATACGAATAAAGAATCAGAGAATAATCGGTATCTAACGTTTTAATGACTGTACTTGTTCGGCCGACGAGCTCGTTGACACCCACTAGAGAGGCTCCAGAAGATGCAAGGAATGTAATCATAAAGCCGTTCATACAATTCGGAATAAAAAGCATTGCAGCCCCGCGTTGCCCGCCTTTCCAAAAATTAATCTACGAGTAAAGGTTCCAAGCTGTAAAAGCTAATGGCGATGCGGTCAGCGCTAACGCCGCTTTGAGCCAGATGGGCACTACGAGGGTTATTTTACCGTCAAACAGTGAAATTTCATTAGGTATCAATATTGCAAGATAGAAAAGCAGGAATAGTGTCGGTGCGCCGCGCAAAATTGCAGGAATGACCTCACCCGCACGTCGACTGATCAATGACTGTCGGAATTTAATCCAAACGAAAATACTCCCGAGTAGCATTCCCACAATCGTGGCTATTAGCGAAATAATGATATTCCAGCCCAAGCCTTCCAAAAGGTAAGGCGTCCACGTCACAAGGATGTCTATATCACGCATTTTGGTGTCCATACTTTCGGGTTATCACAACCTGCACGTATCTGATCATACTCAACCAAACAGAGGTAAATCCAAAAAAGAGAAGAAACAACAAAATCATCATTTCATTTGTATTTCCTTGGTCAGAAATGATCCCTAGCGTAGATGTTAACAATTCTGGGACGGCGATAGCCGAGGCAATCATAGATGCTTTCACTAGGTTTGTAAGTATACCATTAATACCTACGCCTGCCGTTTCTAGAATCTGTGGCATCCGTGATATGCTAAAGCAATAATTTGGATTGTCCTTTTTCTTTAATTCGACGCTTGTCGCAATGGTTTTTGAGATCATGGCCCCGTGATAGATGCTCAAGCATAGAACGGCCACCCAAAATGCCGATAGGTTTACACCGTAATTCGCCGAAACAAGTGCTCCCACCCCGAAGAATACCAGATACATTGAAAGGAGTGGAGGAGTGGTTTCAAGGCAAAAAGCAAGCACGCCTGAAACGGCTCGGGATGATGGTCGCTTCGTCGTTAGAGCTATGGCTCCCAAAATCCCTAAGCCTACGGTCATTAAAGTGGAAAGAAATATCAACAGTACTGAGGTAAGGATACCGTAGAGAAATCTTTTCCGATCGTAAGTATCGCTTACAAAGTTAAAATCTAAACCTATTTTTTCATCGATAATTCGCAGTATCGCCCCCACACCTTGAACGTCTGCAGAGGTTATGAAAGCTTTTTCACGGCACTCAACAGGCCACTCTCCGCCAACGCTTCTTTTACAGATAAGGTTGCCGGCCTCGTCCGTTTTGGACCAAAGCTGTCTGCTGTCTCGGAGAAATTTAGAGTCTGCGATCTGCCATTTTTTTTGAAGTTCAGATAAGGCTCCCGTTCGATGGAAATCGGCGATGATATTACCAATTAGATGCTCAAAGTCTGTGCCTTTTTCTGAGCGAGGCAAAAACGCAGCCCAAGGAACGACAAGAGCAGGATCAATGTTTGCCGTGTAGTTGGCGAATTCTGGACGGGCCAAATAGCGCTGAATCGCCATTTCGGAATAAAGGAAGCCCACGCAGCCCCCTTGCTTCAGGGCAGATTGAGCAGCGCCGATCGTCTTGAAGGCTTTTAGGTCAAGAACGTAGCGACTATTGATGCCCTTATTAAAATAAGCCCCTTGGAGAGCGCAGATCGATTTTCCTCGCAATTCCTGCCAGCTGTTCGCTTTAACTTCTGGGCGTAACAAAACGGTTACACCCGCACCAAAGTAGCCCGGCTCGATGGCAGTTGCTAATTTGCGTCGTTCCCGTGTATCCGCTGCAGTCGCAACAACGAGATCTACCGCACCCTGCTCCAACCGTTGGAAACGATTTGCCGTGGTGACACCGACGAGCTTGACGCCGACCCCCATTTCTTTCGCGATTTTAGAAGCAAGTTCTACCTCAAAGCCCTGAATGACGCCATCACTGCTGAGATAACCAAAGGGAGCGAAGTCAGTTTTCACACCAATCGTTATGAGATTATCTTTACGGATTTTCTCGAGGAGCGCGCTTTTAACAGCCGCTTGAATCGTTTCACTACCTGCGAGGAAACTTATAAAAACAAACATTAAGAGTTTGATGAATTTTAGTTTTTTCATAATTGTCGGTCCGCGCTCATTGGTCAGGGTACAAGGTCGAAAGCCGTTTAAGAGAGATAGAAAAAATCTCCAGTCGTGATCAATTAACATGCCAGCCAGGGAGCGTTCTCGAGAAAAGTACGCACACCTGCAGCAGCAAATGGAGCCGAGATTTTATGCATATCTGTGACCGAAGCACCAGACGGTATCGGGATAGTGTCTGAAACAAGCAGCCGCTCTCCAGTGTCGAACCCATTGTCAACCCGGTGTAGTGTGATCACACAGTTAGCACAACTGTCCTTCAGCATCTCAGAGAAAGGGTCCGGGCCAGCATATCGGGATGGCCAATCGTCATTATCGCTCGGGTGCAGGTTGATAAAACCAAACCGGGGATAAGTAAATAGTCGCTCATCTATTCGCTGCCCAAAAGTCGCCATCAAACATAGGTCCGGTTGCCAGACGTCTTCATATAATCGATAAAAATCTTCGGTTTTAACTCTTGCGTCATATGCCCTCAGGCCCGCTGAAGCAGCAAGTGATTTTACGAGTTCACGCTCATCATTACTGTAGCCGTATCGCCATACACGTTTCCCTACACTCACAAAGGTAGCAGTGGGATCATCGGTTGCGACACCAACAACAGTCATTCGATCTTTCAGGGGACCGTTGAGAAGTTCGTTTAAGACGAAGAAACCACGATAATAACTACCAAACAATGCCACACGGATTCGATTGACGGAGGATCTAGCCATTTTCTATGACCTAGATCCGAACGAGAACCTACTTTTTAGAAAAATTATCACACACCCCCTGAGAACCATCTGGCATGGTTGCACCACAAAAATTAGTACCTGTTTTGATAACGCTAGCGAAAGAGGCGCCTGCCAAATCTGCGCCCGCGAGATTTGCAGATTGAAGATTAGTGCCTACGATCTTTGAGTTTCTCAGGTTCGCACCCGTGAGATCCGCGCCGCGGAGACGAGCGTAGCTTAAGTTCGCACCGCTAAGAATTGCTCCTCGCAGATCAGTTTTTGATAAGTTTGCAGTCGTTAAGTCAGCCCCCGTCAAATCCACCCCTCTGAGCACCGCTCCTTGAAAGTTGGCATTGCGGAAGTTCCCACCAATCATTTTTGCCCTGCTCAAGTCGGCTTTTCTCAAATTTGCCCTATTAGCGAAGACCCGATACAGGTTTGCGTCTCGAAGGATTACCGCCGTAAGGTCCGCATCTGTCAATTCTGCAGCCTCCAAATAGGCGCCGTCCATTTTTGCGAAAGAGAGCGAGGCTCCCTTCAGCGTAGCACCGAACCAGGAGGAACGGGTCATTGACGCTTTTCGGAGGTTCGCGTTTGTCAGGTCAACTCTCTCTAAACTTGCGAGCGTCAAATTAGCGCTTTCGAGGTTGGCTCCTACAAGGCTAGACCGGCTCAAATCACTTCCGAACAGATAGGCACCCATCAATTGCGCGCCGTTTAACTGCCCCCTCAAAAATTGTTGATATCTGAGATCACACATTACGCAGTCGATCACTTGGGACCTGGTCATTTGAGAGGCAAGTTCTCTTGCAGATTGAGCAGCCACCTGCTTACTCATCAAGCTCCAGTTATTGTCGCAAGTGAGCATCAGCATGAACACCCCAATGAGCATTACGCGTGCTTTTGAGTGCGCCATCAAGAATGCCTCAGTAATACAAAAAGTTGAGCATTGTCTTCAAACGTCCATCCCGTGTTGATTGAGTCTCCCACTGCTCCAGTTCGACGTCACCAGTTCGGAATTCTCTGTAGAGCTTATTATTTTGGAGATGGTTGAATACAGACGACCAATTGGGATACGGCGAGAACCAGTCTGTATAGCGTCCTTTCAACTCATCAAGCGCCTTGTCTGAACTCTGCTCCTGATTGCTTAAAGAGCCCTTGGATCTCGCTTGGGGCCTGAAAGTATACTCAGGAGCACGCGGAGTTATCAGGAGGAGAACGGAACGATTAAAATCTCGGGTTTTCTGTCTCGAGAACAAATATTGTAGACCAGGTATTTCTTGAAGACCTGGCACGCCGGTACGGGTTAATTCTGTTTCCTTCTCGCTAAGGCCGCTAAGTATTAGCGTCTCTCCACGATTTAGTGTCAAATTAGCGGTGACGGTAGTCTTGGAAGTTCTTATTTGATTGTCGAACGTTACACTCGCCGACGGGGCCTGAAGAAAAGTCCTTTCTACCTGCACCGCCATCTTAACTTGCTCGGTCAACACCTGCTCAGGGGTGATCGAGAGCTTAACGCCGACATCCTGATCAACCGACGCTGTGCTTTCAGCAGACGTCTTGGATACAGAAGATGCCTTGATATTCTCGCCAGAGAAAAATTCAGATTGTTGTCCTTCCGACGCAACGAGACTGGGGCGAGCCAAGATCTCATTTCTATTTGTGCCTGCATTAGCGACATTTAGGGAGTACGTGATCTTTGGAATAGTTAATGCCCTGACGATAGATGTCGTCTCTGCAGAAGCACCATTCAAAGTGTCGCGCACGATATTTCTTGTCATGCCAAATGCAGGATTGTCCGCAGAGCCAAACTGTAAGGTAAGGCCGTCTAATAAATTCACGCCCATTGCCGTAGAGTTATCCTCGACGGAGCTAATTATCACCACATCAACAATAACCATCTTGCTGATATTCTTTAGATCGCCGTTTTCAGCTCCACCCACGTCAGTGGTCGGATCGTCACCGTCTCGAACCGCCTCATTTTCAGAACTATCCCCTTCAGAACCACCCTCCCTCTGATCGTTATCGCCTTGCAGCTGCGCAAGCTGAAAATTGCCATCGATTTGGCCATTTCCGGGATTCATGACTGAAGAACCGGCTCGTTTTGACGCTGACAAAAGTCGTCCTGCCTCTCCATGAAAGCGAGCCCAGTCATCAAGACGGCGGTCTAGGGAGCGTGCATCCTTTGAACCGGGAAGCGCGGCATAAAGTGCTTTCCAGCGACGGGCATTCTCAATATCGCCAAGAGCTGCTGATACTATGGACGAAGCGCGCAGAACCCGAGGTGTTTTGGGTTCTAACTCGCGCAAGCGATGCAATACTCCTGCGGCAAATTGTGGGTCTCTCGCATAGTAAGAAGCAACGGCCAGAGAATATAATAGGCTCGCATCTTCCTCGTTGAACAGCGCGGCCTCCGCAAGGACTTCCTGAGCCTCACGATACTTTCGTCGGTCTAGTTTAAGTAGCCCTAGGTAATACCTTGCCAGCCAATTGCCAGGGTCAAATTGCACAGCAAGCTCATATCCCTCTCTCGCGAGATCAAAAAACGTAGCGTCATTGCGAAGCGCCCGGAGGTGATATACTATTCCGTTTAGCAACTGAAGTTGAGAGTTTTTCACGTCGCGCTTGAGCGCGGCGTTCATGAATTTAGAAGCTAATTCAGTATCATTTGCCTCCAGCGCCTTTATTCCCCGGAGGGCAAGACTGCGCGTCTCAGTTGGCGACTGCGACGCGGAAAACGAGCCAAGCTCGCCTCTCTCTGACGACACGCAGCCAGTTCCCGAGAGTAAAAGTGTTAGTATCGCGGCCCCAAATACTGCTCTCAACTTCCCCCCCCCGCAGGCTAAAAAAAACCTTAGACCAACCGTTATCGACTGGTCACTCACTCGCTCCGCCCTCCAGCCCCGGCGGGTCTCAGAGAAGCAAGGTACTGGGTCACCCCTTCATGCAAAGGCACGTGGATACCTTGACCTGTCAGGGAGTTAAGGCTTGAGAATGACAAAGCACGATGCAAGCGCCTGAAAGACGCCAAGTCGGAAATTAAAGTACCCACGACCGAGCGTATCACAGCTGCCGGCACGTCAGCTCGCGTAACAAGGGATATCTTTAAGCCAGTAGTTCTAACTTCTGTAATGTTATTAATGTTAACAGATTTTGGGATAGAGTAATCGAAGAAGAATGGTCCCATTTTCCGAAAACCATCTCTAACAGAATCTGGTAGGTCAAGAAAGATACCCCCACATTTTTCCACTTTTTTATAGAGAGGTGTTGGGATACCAACTGTTTCAATCATAATGTCTATGTCTCTGTCGCAAAATGCGCGCACTTGTTGAGCAGTTGGCAGCTGCAGTACTTTCGAAAAGCTATTTTCAGTCCAACCCATTATTCCAAATAGCTTCTCAGACATGGTACGCTTCCCCGAACCGCGATTACCGATGTTAACAATGCGCCCCGGCATTTTTAAAAAATTATCGATACCTGAGTCCTTATGCACACTTATTGTGAGTGGCTGATCGTAAAGGTTTATGACGGTCCGCAAGTCTCCAAAAGAACCTAAATCTTCAAAAGTATTCACCCCATGATATGCACTGTAGGCGAGGTTAGACTGAGTGATCGCTAAGTCAAGCTCGCCGGCTCGGAGAGCCTCGATATTATAGGATGAGCCTCCTGTCTCGTAAGAAAGGCAGCGAATGGAAGTCTTGTCTCGAACTCTATTGACACGGTCACACAGAGCATTGCCAACTGGATAGTAGGTACCTCCTCGATAGGCCGTGCCGAGCGCTAGGAATTTCTCAGAGGCGCACACAGGGGAGTAGAGAGCAGTCGAAAAGACCACAATGGTTAATCCAAGTGTAAAAATCGCACGGCGTTGCGACAGCGAGTCCCAGTGACGCCGAAATCTTATTCTGCCTTTCAAGTCTGTGCTTTCCGAAGGATCGAGCAAAAACGTTGGTAAAAACTCAGCCTACCGTAGAACATGCCCCCCCACCACTTCATTTGTCCAAAAAATTAATTTGTTAAGCCGATATTCGAGTTTCAAATTCAAGAGAATGACGGTGTGGAAAATTCCGATTGCCTTTTAGTCTCACAGCCATCAAAAAAAAACAAGAGGAAAACCAACCAGGTCGCCCCTACTCACCCCGAGTTAACAATAATCCTCAGTCAGGGATTGTCTCTCATTTCCGTCTTCAGAATCGTTGGGTCAATAGCTTGATGTGGCATCCTAGTCCTCTTGCGGATTTCTGAGACGAACGAAAGTTTCTCCGTCAGGCAGAACTCTCAATCTGTCCCAGAGTTGCTCACAGCAGACAAGAAGGCTAATCCAGCCGGGCATCCTCGTTGATGTTTGCGAACGACTCAATCTCAGCCGTCCATGTGGGACGAAAACCTGATTGGCTAGCCGGCTCACGGAAACCGATGCAGACCGGCTTATTGTTACCATTCAACATTTAACGATTCAACGCTCGGAGCAGGGACGAGTGCCTAAACGAATGTCTACTCAGGAGCCATGGCCGTGCCCGAAAGATGATCGCGCTCAAGCACTTAAAATGCGACAATCTTATGCTGCATATGAGCCGTGAAGCCGCACCCTCCCAACGTATTGGGTCCCCTCCTGTCTAGCCCCCAAGTTCCGGGCCATTCCTGATTATAGTTTCTGGAACAGGCGGTCGCATTTTCAGGGCCTGGTGCGGGCGGATGTGATTGTCCTGGTGCGGGCGGATGTGATTGTACTGTCTGAGCCACTGGTTGTTGACGATCGTGGCCTAATTGAGGGTGCAGAAGATGTCTCCGTTGAGCAGCCGCAGTAGCCCGTTTAATCAATTTTAATGCTTGCAGGGTCCTCGGAGATTTGAATATTAAACAAGTTCTAAAGCAGATTTGGTAGCCCTGCGCGATTGGCTCCCCCCTTAAGAAGAGAGAGCGATGCTGGGGCGAAGTCTTCCGACTATTTCAGCCTGGTATTCTCCTTCTCGAGACTGCGCATCTCCGACAGTTGAGACCGACCCATCCCGCCGAACCGCTTGCGCCAGTTGTAATACGTAGCCTCACTGATACCCACACTACGACAGGCCGACGCCACGTCGCTGCCATTCGCCAGCGTCACCTCAATCTCGCGCAGAAGCTTTAGTACGTCCTCGTCTTAATGACGTCTCCGAGCCATCGCATCCCCCCTCAGCCTCTAAAAATAATGGTCCAGTTTTAGGGAGGGGGAGGACACGGCCATAACCAGAGAGGATCTCAGCCGTAATTTAATAATTAAAGGGGGCAAGGTCATTCATTTTCCCCTCATCAATATGGCCTTTTTTGAAGTCTGTTATGTCGAACAGAAAAATACCCCCGGCCGCAGCCGAGGGTATGACGGTTTTAGGGATTTCGGTCTCTTTTAAGCACTCGATATTTTACTGTAATCTCTCGAATGTCCACTTTTTAGTGCTCTGAGAGAACTGAACCTTATAGGGCTTCTCACGCTCCATAGCCGCTTTGCCGTTTTGGTCGCGAAAACCTTCGCAGATGTCTGCACCTTTGACATCACCCATAGCCTTAGCAACTCCCTCGCATTCGCTCCGTTCGTAGTAACGCCAATCTTTTGCACCGCCAGGAATGCTGTCGCGGAACTGTTGCGCTAACTTCTTGCATGCCTTGTTCGTCTTTGACCGGCCTTTTTTACTCTTAGGTTGCTTGACTTCGACAAGGAAAGCTACCCCTCCTTTTGAAATTCCACATAGCCGAGAGCCTGACTGAGCGTCAGCTTCTGGCACCGACAGAAAAAATGTTGAGAAAGCTAAAACAGCTATCCCTAGTGGCGCGATAAACATCTTAGTCATATTGCTTCCTATCTTAAGATTCTTGAGCGAGCTAACGCGTTTGAGAGATGTTCCCACACGCCCTAGTGTGGGAGGAATTCCCACATACCGATTTAGTAGCATGTCGAAAAGTTTCATACTAGTTGCCGTGCCCCCCTCCCTTGGAAAATTCTTCTACAGGGCAAGCGGCGCAACTCTTGGCCCCATAGCGTGGGTTCCTGCATATCCTGCGGAAGCAGCAAGGGAAGCCTTCCCGGTAGCAGCTCCTGCGTGACGTGCACGTGTGCCCTGATCCCCAGAAACTTGTCCGTCTGCCGTGAGAATTTTCCCGAAATGTTTTGGCTGGCATTAACGAGGGAAGACGATTAAGCAGTCGAGATTTTCGGAGCAGCAGATAGCCTTAATTTTGAAGCAGGCGGATGACGGGACGAGCGACGAGGAGGTCTGCCGCAAGGCGGGCATATCGCAGCAGACGTATTACCGGTGGCGCAAGAAGTATGCCGGTCTGATGCCGTCTGAGGTCCGGCGGCTGAAGTAGCTCGAGGAAGAAAATGCGCGTCTGAAGCGGATGGTGGCCGACCTGTCTCTGGACAAGGACATGCTGCAGGATGTTATCCGCCGAAAGCTGTGAGGCCTGCGAAGGGACGGGAACTGGTGGATTACATGCGGGGCACGTGGCAGGTCAGCATCCGCCGGGCTTGCGATGTTCTGCAGTTCCGCCGTTCGACCTATCACTTCAAGTCTCGTCGTCCCTCGCAGGCCGGTCTCAGGAAGCGTATTCGCGAGATCGCCGAGACCCGTGTCCGATACGGTTACCGGCGTATTCATGTGCTGCTGGAACGGGAGGGCTGGCAGGTGAACCATAAGCGTGTCTATCGGTTGTGTGTCGAAGAGGGCCTGCAAATCCGCAACAAACGTACGAAGCGGAAAGTTGCGGCGAAGCTGCGCGAAGACCGCAAGGCGCCGACGGCGCCCAATCAGGTATGGGCGATGGACTTCCTCTCTGACCAGCTGTTCGACGGTTCGAAGATCCGCATACTGGTAATCGTCGATGCCTTCTCGCGGCTGTCGCCGGCGATCGATGTGCGCCAGCGCTATCGGGGCTCGGACGTCGTGGATACGCTGGAGCGGGTGACGGCGATCTACGGGGCACCGAAAACCATCCGTGTCGACAACGGTCCGGAGTTCATCTCGCGGGATAAGGATAGCCGCATCCCTTTTTTTCGGGTCGGCGGACATCGGGGGGAACTGCGCAATGGACCGATCGCGACAAGCTCGCCTTCCCACTTGCTGACGTTCCATGCATTAACGTTCTCGCGCCGCCCCAGTCCGCGCGCGCCAATTCCTGCCAAGGTTTCGACGATTATTATTGAATTTCAATCCAGTCGCAAATCAGCGCATTGGAAATCCGCCAATTCAAGCCCAGATTCAATGCGAACGCCCGATGAAGGGCGCATGCAGGTAATCGCTCTAACCGATTGACGGCGACACCTGACGGCCACAAAGTCGGTTAATGTCGTCAATCTGCCGCGCCTGCCTCACGGAGTTCCCGCTATCCGCCCTGTCCACGTGCCCGGATTGCGGCAGCACCGCCATGGTCTCTCACCCGGAACTGTCCGGTCTCTCGATTGCCCATCTGGACTGCGATTCGTTTTATGCAAGCGTTGAAAAACGCGACAATCCGGAGCTGGTAGACAAACCGGTACTGGTCGGCGGACAGAAGCGCGGGGTCGTGATGGCGGCCTGCTATATTGCACGGGAATTCGGCGTGCATTCGGCAATGCCGATGTTCAAGGCGCTCCGCGCCTGCCCCGAGGCCGTTGTCGTCAAACCGGATATGGCAAAATACGGCCGGATTGGCCGCGACATTCGCGAGATGATGCGAAGCGTGACTCCCCTCGTCGAGCCGATTTCCATCGACGAGGCTTTTCTCGATATGACGGGGACCGAGCGCCTTCACGGTGGCAGCCCGGCACGGACCCTCGCCGTCCTTGCGGGAGAGATCGCGATGCGTCACGGCATTTCCGTGTCCGTCGGTCTGAGCCACAACAAGTTTCTGGCCAAATTATCGTCCGGCCTGAACAAACCACGCGGATTTACCGTCATCGGCCGCGCCGAAACCGTCTCATTCCTGGGCCAACAACCGGTTTCGCGTATTTGGGGCGTCGGCAAGGTATTCCAGCGCAGGCTGCAACGCGATGGCATCACGACAATAGGTCAGCTTCAGCAGATGAGCCCGGATGACCTGACACGTCGCTACGGCGAGATCGGCAGCCGGATTGCCCGCCTGGCGCAGGGACATGACAGCCGCAAGGTCGTTCCGGGATCGCGCCGGAAAAGTCTCTCGAGCGAAACGACGTTCGGAGACGACATTGCCGACCCCGAGCGCCTCGGCAGGATCCTCTGGCGCCAGGCCGAGAAAGTGTCCGCCGGGGTCAAGAAGGAAGATATCGGTGGCCGCACCGTGACGCTGAAGCTCAAGACCGCGCGGTTCGCGATCCGGACACGGTCGCGCACCCTGCCGCATCCGACACAGCTCGCAGATACGATTTATGCGGCAGCGGCCCCGATGCTTTTGAAAGAAGCGGACGGCACGGCATTCCGGCTTCTGGGTGTAGGACTTTCGGATTTTGCACCGCGGGAAGACTGCGACCCGATCGACCTCGCCGATCCGGATTCCCAGCGCAGGAAGAAGGCGGAAAGCGCGGTCGATGAGTTGCGCGCGCGGTTCGGCAGCGATGTCATCGGCAAGGGTCGCAGGCTCGGGACCTGAAGTCTCAGTAGGCGGTCGCGAAACCCGCGTCGATCTGGCTGAGCTGAGCCAGCAGATACTCGATATTGTCGTCGCCGATTGCCGTATCAGGGTCTTCGAAATTGGTGACAATCCGCTCGATCATGCGGCGCCGGAAACGATCCTGGTCGTTCTCGCCCCCGTCGTAATCCGTATCATCGGCCACATCGATCGCGGCCTTGAAAGCCGGCTGCAGCCGTTCCGGCAGCTCCGCCTTTTCGAGCAGTGAAGCAATCTGCTGGCTGTCGCGGCCGTGAATCAATTCGCGGGCGTTGGAGAGAGGCGTTCGCGCACGCACGGCAACGCTCCCTTCAAAGAAATCCATATCTCCCATGCAAAGAGCTCTGAGCATGATCGTCGGCGTCAGACGGTTGTTCTGGTAGAGATGAATGATCAGACGGCGGGAGTCCTCGGCGTGATTTTTCCCGTCCATCAGGCCCAGCGTGGCCTTTTCGCGCGACTGGAGGATCAGATCGCTGATACTGTCGGCGGGCAGTTCATGGCGGGCAGCGAGTTCCTGCTGCAGTTTGTCGGAAACCATCTTCACAAGCCGCTCGGAGACTTCCATAGGCAGTGCGGAGCGGCCGACCATTGACGATTTGATCAGGTCGCTGTCCGCGAAATCGTCCAGAACGCGTTGCATCGAACGGGTGGATATTTCCGCTCCGTCATTGGCGACCAGCGTGCCGACGACGGCCTCGTTCTTGGTATCGATCAGGGCATCGGATACATCTGGCGATACGCTCGGCCGCGAAGCAATGGCCTTTTGCTTGTCCTCGCCCTGGCTTTGGACGATCTCGATCAGATCCGCATCCGTAAGGACAGAGGAGAATCTCAGGATCGGCGTCGAGACCGTGGCAACATCATCGGCAAGAGTGCGCGCGATCTCATGCGGCAGGAAAGGACATTCCTTCAGATTGGCGGCGAGGGCCGCTCGCACGCGTTCCTCCGCGTCCTTGCACATCAGGGAGAATATCTCTTCGGCAAGCTTCTTTTCCTGGACGCCAAAGTCGGCCGCTGCGTCATAGTGCGTCGCGATTTTGGCCGCTGCGTCTACACGCGCATCCACTGACGGATCTCTGAGAAGACGCTCGACGTCGGATTTTGAAAGTCTGGTTGCCATATCGCTATGATCCTTCAGGCGGGGAACCTGGATTATTTCGTTGTCCCGCGAAGGTTCAATCCTGCCGGAAACTCGTTAACGGCTGCTTAAGCGCCGTCCGGGACATGAGCGCAAAATAAGTCTGCCAACGATCCGGATTCCGGCCGGACATCGTAAAAGAAGGGGAGAACCTGGAGTCACCCGAAAAGTCGTTCAGCCTGTATTCAGGCGGAAATGCCTGGAAAGGTGCGTCATCGTGGAACTTGACCGGCAGACGCCGCGGGTGCAGTTTCTCGATCAAAGAGCCTGTAGGAAGGAAATCATGAAAAAAGCGTTATCTTTGACCGCTATGATCGCCGTAATGTCGATATCTGCCATTGGTGCTGCGAACGCCGCCGATGCTGAAGAAGGCAAGAAAGTCTTTAATAAGTGCAAGGCCTGTCACACGCTTGCCGCCGGAAAACACCGGATCGGTCCGAGCCTCGCCGGCGTATTCGGCCGCAAGGCAGGCACCGTGGACAAATACAAATTCTCCAAGGCCATGACAGAAGCGGGCGAAGGCGGACTGGTCTGGAGCGTGGAAACGCTCACGGAATATCTCGTAAAGCCTCGGGACTACGTCAAAGGCACCAAGATGACCTTTGCCGGCCTCAAGAAGCAGTCCGATATCGATAACCTTATGGCCTTCCTGAAAGAAGCGACCAAATAGGTCGTCACTTCTTCGCGGCGAGAGCCGCCTGAACGGCGGCCATCTGGTCGTCGATGGATATATCAATCGCCGCCGTGATCTCGAGTTCGCGATCTTCATAAGCATTCCGGTCCGGCAGGTTCTCCGCCCAGTCCTTCACCCGCGCGTCGCGGGCGCGAACAAGCGCCGTGACCTGCGGGTGAAAGAACTGCAGCATTGCTGAAATCCAGCGGTTGACCGGCCAGGACGGCCTGGCGTGGTCGATCACGAAGCGGTCGATCAGGGCGCAGACATCGTCTGCCCGGTACCATGTTTCCCCCGTCACCCAGCGATTTGTCGAAAACAGGCAGATGGGCAACCCCTTCGCGTCCATCGATACGGCGATCAGGTGGGTAAGGTCGTCATTCCGCTCGTCCGGTACCTCGTAATCCGGCAAGGCTACGGGGCGAATAGTGTCCGGGATGCCGTTTGCCCGCATGAATGTATGAAAATGGCCATGTTCCCCGCCACGCAATTCCTGCGGATGGGCGTGGTAATAGAACTGGGCGTGGGTGACGTGGTCATAGACGTCGCCCTCGGGGTAATGGTTCCATTCGTAAAACCCCTCGGCGTCCCGCAGCAATTCGCCGACGATATTATCGCCCGTCTTTGACAATACCCGGATACAGTCGATCGCCTCGAGCCCGGCGTCATGCATCGATTCGAGACGCGATTTCGGAAGCTTTTCGAAATCCAGGGTTATCTCAGGGTAGTTGTGCGGGTCGCGTGCCACGTTTTCATTTCCTCATTCGTCTCCCACACAAGATAAGCCCTGCGGAGAGAAGTGCGAGCCCGCGTGGATAAAATCACCGTGAGGTGGGGGACGGCTTCGGCGATCCGGCGAAAGCCGATCAGAACGTCAGTCGAATAACGCTTGCGGGACCGGTCTCAGCGCACCACCAGCACGGATTTATTGGAATGGCGCACCACCCGCGCGGCGTTCGGCCCCAGCAGATAGTCCTGCAGTTCGGGTCGGTGCGATCCCATTATGATCAGGTCCGCCCCGATCTTCTCGGCCGTGTCGATGATGGTTTTGTATATCGTGCCGTCAGCGACGATGTGCTGAACCCTGATGGTATCGGGCACCCGGTCGGCGACGAACTTGTGCAGGACCTCTCCGGCATTGGCCATCATCCGGTCTTCGTGATCGCTCGGGAAAAACTGCGCGACCATGGGCGAGCCGAAATCCGGCATGACCGTCATCACATGAAGGGTTGCGCCGAAGGCGCTGCAATATTCGATCGCCGTCGGCAACGCCTTTGCCCAGGAACTTTCATTGCCGAGGTCGACGGGAAGGAGAATATGTTGATACATGTCCGGCGCTCCTATGCGGCAGCTGTTTGATTGGATTTTGCGGGAACGCGGCGACGCTGCAGTCCCCAGACCAGAACAAGAAGCAGTATCGCCGGAATATAGAAAAGCTGTTTCGGCATTCTTTCCTGCGGTACTTCCGCAGACAGGATCACCATGTCGAATTCGAGCTTTGCGGTCCCGGCGGCGGTCGGTTTGCCTTGCAGGTCGGCCGTTATCACATCGTCGATAATTGTCTTGCCGTCTTTCTGGATAATCCGGATGCCCGCTCCTTCCAGCCGGCTGGCGCCATCCCCCTTTGCGCCGAGCGGCAGCACCACGGTTGTCTCGACATCGTCGCCGCCCGCGTTCTGGCCGCTGACAAAGATGCGTATCTCGGCGTTGTCGGGCTGCGCGCCGGCGATCCGTTCAAGCTGGCCGGGGTCACCGGAGACGAACGGCGCCTGCACCTGGTCGAGCCAGAAGCCCGGGCGGAACAGCGTGAACGCGATCAGGATCAACGCGACGGATTCCCAGATTTTACTGCGGGCGATAAAGAAGCCCTGCGTCCCCGCGGCGAATATCAGCATGCCGACGGTCGCGACAATGAAGACCGCAATCCCGTCCACGACGCCGACATCGATCAGCAGCAGGTCGGTATTGAAGATGAACAGGAAGGGCAGCATGACGGTGCGCAGCGAATAGAAAAACGCCGTAAAGCCGGTCTTCATCGGATCTCCGCCCGATACCGCGGCCGCCGCGAAGGACGCCAGTCCCACCGGGGGTGTTACGTCCGCCATGATACCGAAATAGAAGACGAAAAGGTGGACCGCGATCAGCGGGACGATCAGCCCGTTTGCGGCGCCAAGCTCCACCACCACGCCCGCCATCAGCGACGACACCACGATGTAGTTCGCCGTCGTCGGCAATCCCATCCCGAGAATCAGGCTAATAACGGCAACCATTATAAGCATGACGATCAGATTGCCGCCGGACAGCACCTCGACGAATTCGGTCATGACCTGGCCGATGCCGGTAAGGGTCACCGTACCGACGATGATGCCCGCCGCCGCGGTCGCGACACCGATGCCGATCATGTTCCGCGCACCGGCGATCATGCCGTCGATCATATCCGCCCAGCCGAGCCTGAATGCCGCAGAAGCATCGCCGGTCTTGCGGAACATCGCCTTGAGAGGGCGCTGGGTGATCAGGATCACAAGCATCAGCGCGCTCGCCCAGAACGCGGACAGGCCCGGCGATTTCCGCTCGATCATCAGGAACCAGACGAGCACGACAATCGGCAGGATATAATGCAGCCCCGTCCGGAAGGTCAGGCCGAATTCCGGCAGCGACACCAGCTCGGCGTTCGGATCGTCCATTTCAAGATCTTCGGACCTCGCGGCATAGGCGATCAGCGCGAAGTAGACGACAAAAACCACAAGCGCCAGAACCCAGCCGACAAAATCGCCGGTGATCATTTTGATCCCCTGAATCCCGTAAAAGACGACACCACACAGGATAAGGATGCTCAGCAGCGGGATAAGCGCGCCCGCAATGCGCGCCATCGCTGTTTTCTGCACGCCGGGCTTGGGCAGGCCTTCCATCTCGTTCTTCAGCGCCTCGAGATGCACGATATACAGCAGCGCGATATACGAAATCACCGCCGGCAGAAACGCGTGGGTAATGACTTCGAGGTACGAAATCCCGACATATTCGACCATAAGGAAGGCGGCGGCGCCCATCACCGGCGGCATGATCTGGCCGTTCACCGAAGAGGCGACCTCGACCGACCCGGCCTGTTCCGGCGTGAAGCCGACGCGCTTCATCAGGGGAATCGTGAACGTGCCGGTGGTCACGACATTGGCGATCGACGAGCCGGAAATCAGCCCGGTCATAGCGGACGCCAGAACCGCCGCCTTCGCGGGACCGCCGCGCAGGTGACCGAGAAGCGAGAACGCCACCTTGATGAAGTAATTGCCGGCCCCGGCCTTGTCGAGCAGCGAGCCGAACAGCACGAAAAGGAAGACGAAGCTGGTGGATACGCCCAGCGCGATGCCGTACACGCCTTCGGTCGTCAGCCACTGATGGCCCATCGCCTTTGCGAAGGACGCCCCCTTCCAGCGGATCGCATCGGGAATGATCGTGCTGTCGCCGAAGAAAACATAGCCGAGAAACACCAGCGCCACGACCATCAGCGGCGGACCGAGCGCCCGCCGCGTCGCTTCGAGCAACGTGACCATGCCTATGCCGGCGACCCACAAGTCCATTTCGATCGGCGCGCCCGGCCGGTTGGAAAGTTCGCCGTAGAACAGGAACAGATATCCGGCGGCGAAGGCGCCCGCGATGGCGAACACCCAGTCCTGCAGCGGGATGCGGTCGCGCGGGGAACGTTTGAGGGCGGGATACGCCATGAAGGCGAGAAAAATCGCGAAGGCGAGATGGATCGACCGGGTTTCGGTGTTGTTCAGCACCGGGATGATGTCGGTGACCATGAACGGCAGGGGCGATGCGATCCAGAGCTGGAAAACCGACCACGCGAGCGCAATACCGGCGAGCAGCTTTGCGACGCCTCCACCGGGATTGCGCGCGCTGGTGTCGGTTGATGCGACAAGATCCTGAAGCTCGTCGTCGCTAAGTGGCGCGCGTCCTGTTTGCTTGTCGGTCATGAGCCCCCCCGGTGAAATTTTTTGTTTCGCGCTCCCCGCCAGCGGTCTTTGCCGCCTTCAAAAAAGGGGAGGCCATCCGGCCTCCTCCGTCCCGTCGGCCGGTCTTACATCCAGCCCTTTTCCTTGTAGTACTTCACGGCACCCGCATGCAGCGGCGCGGAAAGACCGTCCTTGATCATTTCCGATTCCTTCAGGTTTGCGAAGGCCGGGTGCAGCTTCTTGAAGCGATCGAAATTCTCGAACACGGCTTTGACGACCTCGTAGACGACGCGTTCGGGAACCCGGGTCGAGCTGACGAATGTCGCACCCACACCGAACGTCTTCGTATCGTCCGGCGATCCCGTATACATGCCGCCCGGAATGGTCGCGGTCCGATAGAACGCGTTCTTTTTCACAAGGCTGTCGACGGCGGGTCCGGTGACGTTCACCAGCACGGATTCGCAGGACGTCGTGGCTTCCTTGATAGAACCGGACGGGTGGCCGACGGTAAAGATCATCGCATCGATCTTGTTGTCGCACAGGGCCTGGCTCTGTTCGGCCGATTTCAGCTCTGAGGCAAGCTTGAACACGCTGTTGTCCCAGCCCATTTCCGCCATCAGCACTTCCATCGTGCCGCGCTGGCCCGAACCGGGGTTGCCGATATTGACCCGCTTGCCCTTCAGGTCTTCGAAGCTCTTGATGCCGGCATCTGCCCGGGCGACCACGGTAAACGGCTCCGGATGAACGGAGAACACGGCCCGCAGGTCCTTATAGGCGCCGGAATCCGCGAACTTCGAGGTACCGTTATAGGCGTGATACTGCCAGTCGGACTGGGCGACGCCGAAATCGAGCTCGCCGGCCTTGATGGTGTTGATGTTATAGACAGACCCGCCCGTGGATTCGACGGAGCAGCGGATGTTGTGCTCCTTGCGGTTCCGGTTCACCAGACGGCAGATCGCCCCGCCGGTCGGATAGTAGACACCGGTCACACCGCCGGTGCCGATCGAAATGAAGGATTGCTGGGCGACAGCCGTTCCGCTGCTCGCAATGCCATATGCGCCTGCCGCGAGCACCGCAGCAGACAGACTGAGAACGAGTTTTTTCATAATAACGTGATCTCCCTTTACGTGTTCCGTTTTCCCGGTCGAAAAGCGACAGCATTCGATCATCAAATACTGTCCATGTACTGAGAAAAACGTGACCGCGCGCACTACAAACCGCGACCACGATCCTGCTTCCAACAATGCATGTCGCATCCAAGAACGTCAACGATGCCGGATCCAGACGAAACAGACTGAAACATGCGAATTTTATGGGCAGCGAAAGCTCCGTTACTTGCCGATTACACCGTAACCGCGTCGATTGTTTCCGCCAGCCGGTCGACGATCACCGTGATATGCCGGCTTTCGATAATATAGGGCGGCGCCAGCAGAACGTGTGCGCCCTGATTGCCGTCAATCGTGCCCCCCATGGGATAGACCATCAGGCCCCGGGACATCGCGTCCGCCTTGATCCGGGCGGGGATGGCCATTGCGTTGTCGAACGGCGCCCTGGTTTCCCGGTTGGCGACGATCTCCAGCCCGATAAAAAGCCCCCGTCCCCGGATGTCGCCGACATGCGGGTGCTGGCCGAGGCGGTCCTTCAGCGCCTGGCGGAGTTCGATGCCGCGGTCTCGCACGTTCGCCAGCAGACCTTGCTCGGCAATGACATCCAGTACCGCCAGCGACGCGGCACATGCCGCGGGATGCGCCATATAGGTGTGCCCGTGCTGGAAGAATCCGCTGCCGCCATGGATCGCCCCAAAGATATGCGCCCCCACCATCACCGCGCCGATCGGCTGATACCCCGCCCCGAGACCCTTCGCCATGGTCAGAAGATCGGGAACGACGCCATCCTGTTCGCAGGCGAACATCGTCCCCGTGCGCCCCGATCCGCACATGACCTCGTCCAGTATGAGCAGAACCCCGTGGCGGTCGCAGATGTCACGAATGCGTTTGAAATACCCTTCCGTCGGCGGTACGGCGCCCAGGGTCGCGCCGACGACCGGCTCGGCGATAAACGCCATGACGGTGTCTGACCCAAGCGCCTGTATCTTTTCCTCCAGCTCGTCGGCGACACGTAATCCGTACTCCACGGACGTCTCGTCTTCCCGCCGGTCCCGGTATTCGTAGCAGGGCGCAATATGATGGGTTTCGAACAATAAAGGCTCGAACTGGGCGCGGCGCCGCTGGTTGCCGCCGGCGGCAAGCGCCCCCAGCGTGTTGCCGTGATAGCTCTGGCGGCGCGTAATCACATTCCGGCGCCCGGCTTCGCCGATTTCGACGAAATACTGGCGCGCCAGCTTCAGCGCCGTTTCGGTTGCTTCCGATCCGCCCGACACGAAATAGACGCGATCAAGATTACCGGGCGCGGGCGCGGCGAGACGATCCGCCAGTGTTTCTGCCGCTTCAGAGGTAAAGAACGCCGTATGGGCAAACGGAATACGGTCAAGCTGGTCGGCGATCGCCTGCTTGACCCGCGCATCGGAATGACCGAGGCAGGAAACTGCGGCGCCGCCACAGGCATCGAGATATTCCCTGCCCTCGGTATCGAAGACAAAAATTCCCTCACCCCGGTCGATAACCGGCAAGGTGGATTGCGGATTACGGTGAAACACATGCGCCATGGAACCTGTCCTTTTACCGGGGGCTAGCCGATTTACAGGGGGTTAGCCGATTCATGTCCGGCAATTGAGTATGGCCGGCAATTGGGTAATATGCGCCGCCGCTTTCGCGGGACCGGAATTCAATCAGGATACGTCATGAACCTCAAAGACCATATACGGTCGGTGCCGGATTTTCCCAAGCCGGGCATTCTTTTTTACGACATCTCGACGCTGCTGCAGCATGCGGAAGCCTGGTCGGCGACCGTCGACCGGCTGGCAGATGAAATCAGCCCCTACAAACCGGAGCGGCTGATCGGTATCGAATCCCGTGGTTTCCTGGTTGCCGCGCCGCTTGCCCTGCGGCTGGGAATCGGATTCACCATGCTCCGCAAGAAAAACAAGCTGCCGGGCGAGACCATCGCGCACACCTATGAGCTCGAATACGGCTCCGACACGATCGAAATTCAGAAAGACGCGCTGCACCGGGATCAGAAAGTGGTGCTGATGGACGACCTGCTGGCCACCGGCGGAACAGCGGCCGCCGCCGTAGAATTGCTGCGCGCCGTCGGCGCCGACGTGGTCGCCGCCGCCTTTATTATCGAGCTGAATTTCCTGAACGGGCGCGACCGGCTGGACGTCCCCGCACACTCGCTCATCGGTTACGACGAGTAAGCGGGCAACGACCCAGCCGGCAGCGGATTACCGTTTCGGCGGGACAGCGGCGAATTTCGAGCCCTTCAGGCAATGGCGTCCTTCCGGATCCTGCCAGATAACGCCGTCCTCGTGCAGCTTGCCGAGTGCGCGCGTCACCGCCTGGAACCCGTAGGCAACGAATTTCTCGCAGAGTTCGGCGAAATACAGTGGCGTCTCGTTGATGACGGCCTGAATTTCCGACGCCAGCGCATCCGTCGCGATATCCCGGGACGGGGTCGCAACTGCGTTCGCCGGACCGATAAAGTCTTCCAGCTTCACCTCGTCGGCATAGGCGTAGCTTATGCGGTGGAAGCGTTCGCGCGGCACGTTATCCGGGATGGTCGCATCGATACCCATCTTGGCGGTCGTCGGCACACGAGAATACGGACCGGGCGGCGGCAGGCTGGGATCGAGCGGTTTCGAGCGTGCACCGGAAATAATCACCACGTCGCGATCCGCCTGAACGCGCGTCGCGACCGCCCATTCCACATCGACCGCGTCGAACACATCGATGTCGTGATCGACGACA
Organism: Rhodospirillaceae bacterium; assembly: GCA_038120765.1. Taxonomy (GTDB): domain Bacteria; phylum Pseudomonadota; class Alphaproteobacteria; order MPNO01; family UBA830; genus CAXBCP01. The sequence continues at coordinate 15,193 of JAYOMI010000019.1, read as the reverse complement.
GTGACGTGTTTCATATCGGCCACGGACAGGGCAGCGGCGATGGCGTTCTTTCCGTCGCCGGGCAGCGGCTTGATTGCGATGATCGCGTGCCAGTGACAGCACCCGCCGGGGGTGATGTTAACGGCCGTGACATTCACGCCCGCCTCGTCGAGCACGCGGCGGACATTCGCTTCATAGATCGGTCCCGACGGCCAGATATTCTCCCACGGCATATGCAGTGCGTAATAGAGCGGATTCTTGCGCATCGAGATCGCCTTGATCCGCACATGCGGGTTCCAGTGGAGACCGCCCATCAACCGGGTGAATTCGCCGAAACGGCCTTCGGGCTGCGTCCATCCGGTCGGCAGGATTTCTGCTTCAAGCACGATTTCCGCATCGGCAATACAGGGCATGTTGATCGTCTGACACTGGGTCAGCGGCACGCCATGGCCGCGCATGCCGCCCGCAATGCCAAGCTCGCTGACACCGGCACGGGCCTTGTAGGTCGAACAGATCAATTCGAACGGATGCGTGCCGATATTGACCGAAATCGGCAGCGGCTCGCCCTTTTCGTAAGCCTTCGCCGCATAGCGGTGGAGGTTGTTAGGAGTGACGATATCAATGCCGGTCAGGTTCTTTTCCTTCACCAGCAAACGGTAAACGCCGGCGTTGATGGCGGAGTCCTCGTCTTCGTCCGGATCGCGCGACAGGATCACGCCCGCGGTGATCATCGGCCCGCCATCGAGCACGGAAAACAGCGGTACCGGCAGCGAATACAAATCGACATCGTCGCCTTCGAGATAGATTTCGCGCACTGGTCCCGTGTTGACAAAATCAGGCTCGATCGGACGGTCGAGACCTTCGCGGAGACGGCGTTCGATATCGGAAAAATCGCATCCGGCCGCGATCGCAAGCCGATCACGGCTGTTGGTGACGCCGGAAACGACCGGCATGTCGTAACCGTTCACATTGGTGAACATCAGCGCCTTGTCGGACTGATCGACCAGTGTCGCGATATGGCGGATATCGACGGGTTTTTCTATCTCGATCAGTTGATCCGCTGCGCGCAATTCGTCAATCAGTTCCCGAAAATCTTCGGCCATCGTCATACTTTCCGTTTGTTCTGTCCCATTTCCAGGGAACATACAGGAATTGTTTCACCTCTGAAATATCCCCACGGCAAGCAACTTGACCCGGCAGCCGATTGGGTCTCTAAGATCGGTGTTAGGGACCGTCCCCGGTCCTGAAGAATCGGAGTTGCCGCCACTGTGCAAAACGACGGAAAATCCGCCGGAACTGCCGGTCTACCGACGGAATCGGCAATTGTCGTCTCCGGTCTGTCCAAGATTTATGCGGGCGGACACGCGGCGCTCACCGATATCCACCTTGATATCCGGAAAGGCGAGATATTCGCGCTGCTCGGTCCCAACGGCGCTGGCAAAACAACCCTGATCAGCATCATCTGCGGTATCGTCAATCCGACTTCAGGACGAATTACCGCCTGCGGTGACGATGTCGTCCGCGATTATCGCAAAACCCGCGCGCGGATAGGTCTCGTCCCGCAGGAACTGACCACCGATGCCTTCGAGACGGTGTGGAATACGGTCACGTTCAGCCGGGGGCTTTTCGGCAAGAAGCGAGATCCCGCGATTATCGAGCGCATCCTGCGCGATCTGTCGCTGTGGGACCGCCGGGATTCGAAGATCATCACACTGTCGGGGGGCATGAAGCGCCGCGTCCTGATCGCCAAGGCCTTGTCGCATGAGCCCGAAATCCTTTTCCTCGACGAGCCGACGGCCGGTGTCGATGTGGATCTGCGCCGCGGCATGTGGGAGATGGTGCGCAAGCTCCAGAAAACAGGCGTCACGATCATCCTGACGACCCATTACATCGAGGAAGCAGAGGAAATGGCCGACCGGATCGGGGTCATCAATGGCGGGCGCATCGTGCTGGTCGAAGACAAGGCGGCCCTCATGAAAAAGCTGGGAAAGAAAGAGCTCCGGCTGAACCTGCACACCCCGATGACCGGTATTCCGGCGGCGCTCTCCGGTCATGCGCTGGCGCTGGAGGATGACGGCAACACGCTGGTTTTCACGTTCGACACGACCGCGGAACGCACCGGCACGACGCGGCTTCTGGCCGATCTTGACCGGCTGGAAATCCGGTTTTCCGATCTGGATACGCGGCAGAGTTCGCTGGAAGACATATTCGTCAGTCTCGTGGGCCAGTCGTCGGGAGAGCCCGCATGAACCTTCAGGGCCTCCGCGCGATCTACCTGTTTGAAATGGCCCGCACCTGGCGCACCCTGTTCCAGAGCGTGGTGTCACCGGTGGTCACCACGACCCTCTATTTCATCGTTTTCGGTGCCGCCATCGGTTCGCGCATTACGGAAATCAACGGCGTGACCTTCGCCGCGTTCATCATCCCGGGCCTGATCATGCTGTCGATCCTGACCGAAAGCGTCTCCAACGCCTCGTTCGGCATTCATCTGCCCCGGTTCACCGGCACAATTTACGAGCTGCTGTCGGCGCCGGTCTCCTCGCTGGAAGTCGTGCTGGGCTATGTCGGTGCCGCGGCGACCAAATCGATCATCCTCGGTTTCATTATCCTCGCGACCGCGCGCCTGTTCGTCGATTACGACATCGCCCACCCTGCCGCGATGGTGGGCATCCTTGTCGTGACAGCGACAACATTCAGCCTGTTCGGGTTCATCATCGGCATCTGGGCGGACAATTTCGAAAAGCTGCAATTCGTGCCCATGCTGGTCATCACCCCGCTGACATTCCTCGGCGGCAGTTTCTATTCGATCGACATGCTGCCCCCGTTCTGGCGGACGCTCACGCTGTTCAACCCCGTCGTCTATCTGATCAGCGCCTTTCGCTGGAGCTTCTTCGGCACGGCAGACGTGCCGGTCGGGATGAGCATCGTGATGATCCTGCTTTTCCTGATCGTATGCATCGGCATTGTCTGGTGGATTTTCCGCACCGGATACCGGCTTAAAAACTGATCGCCCCGCGGCTATAATCATTGGCAGGGCAATATCTATGGTCGATCTGCCCGCCAATAACCGATCAAAAATTAATTGGGGAGACGAACGATGCTGCCGGAAACCCGCGTCTGGACCCGCGATGAAATGATGAAACGCGTTGCCCTGTTCAAAGACCTCAAGGGCGTGCGCACCGGCCTGCCGGACAGTCATCTGCCGGAATGCGACCGCGAGCTTATCAATGTCATCGGCTTTCAGCCGCCGGAGCATGAGGGCGATGCGGACGTGGTCTCCCCGGTCGGGTCGGACAACGCTCTTGCATCGGCCATCCCGATTTCCGAGGGGTTCAACATGGGCTTCGTGAAGGCGGAACCCGGCAAAGGCCCCCTGATGCACAACCACGACACTAACGAGACCTTCATGCCGATAAAGGGGAAGTGGCGGTGCGCCTGGAACGAGGGCGACGACTACGAAGCAATCGATGTCGGCCCGTGCGATGTCGTGTCTTTTCCACCCGGCGTGATGCGGCGCTTCGAATGCATCGAGGCGCCCGAAGGCGAGACGGAAGGCCTGATGCTGTTTGTGATTGGCGGCGATGCGCCAGGTGCAGAGTTCAGCGACCTTGCCTACCAGCGCATCGCCGAGGTGCCGACACCCGAATAAAGCAACCCGATTGACCATAATCAAGCGCCTGGCTGCCCCGCCCGGGTATCCTTGTCGCAATGGTAAAACTTATTCTGATCATCGATGGGCACCCCGACCCCGAACCGCAACGGCTGTGCCACGGGCTGGCCAACGCGTATGCGTCGGGTGCCGTCGATGCCGGTCATGAGGTCCGGCGGCTGGAGCTTCACTCCCTCGACTTCCCCCTGTTGCGGTCAGAAGCCGATTTCGAGACCGGGAAACCGCCACCCCCGATCGCCACGGCGCAGGCGGATATCAGCTGGGCAGAACACATCGTCATCGTCTACCCGCTCTGGCTCGGCAGCATGCCGGCGCTGTTGAAGGGTTTTCTCGAACAGGCCATCCGTCCCGATTTCGCGTTTGAGCGCGCGACATCCGGATGGCCGAAAAAGCGGCTGCAGGGAAAAACGGCACGAATTGTCGTGACGATGGGCATGCCGGTCATGATCTACCGGTGGATTTATCTTTCCCACAGCCTCCGCAGTCTGGAACGCAACATTCTCAAGTTTGCGGGCATTTCCCCGGTCCGCGAAACGCTATTCGGCATGATCAAAGAGGCAAATGAGCAAACCCGTAACCGGTGGATAGATCAAATGGCGACGCTTGGACGCTCGGGTAGATAGGGACACCGGCCCCGCATATGCGACCATCAGGCCGTCGGGCGCGTGACGAGATATGCCGCGACTGCGGCCATGATGCCGCCGACAATCGCCGGCAACACCCATCCGGCCCCGCTGTAGAACACGACCACCGTCAGGCTTGCCGCCATCATGATAATGGCCAGGACCTTCGCCTTGAGGGGAACCGCTCCGTGATCGCGCCAGGCGGCAACGGGCGGCCCCAATAATGGATGTTCGCATAGCCATTTCTGAAAGCGGTCCGACGACCGGGAAAAAGCCCAGGCTGCGATCAGCAGAAAGACCGTCGTGGGCAGGCCAGGAATAACGATGCCGACAAGACCGATCGCGATGGACAGAAAACCCAGCACCGTCAGCGCAAAGCGACACGGGCGGGAATTCAAAAGCCTCGCAGGATGCTCCGCAACCACGACATTTCTCATGGCCCGATTGAACCGCAGATAAATGAAGGATTTTTTAAGAGCGGTTGCACGACGGCAAAGGGTATTATTCATCGATCCCGGATTGTGCTAGTCTCACTTCAGTACAAGGGGAAGGACTACACGAATGTTTCGGACGGCGAGGGAAACGCTTCGCAAGAGCCTGTCGCGCATCCGCAATCGCCAATTCCTGGATGCGACAATGGCGGCGACCGCGCTTGTCGCAACCGCGGACGGCGAAGTGACTTTCTCGGAGCTGAGCGCCCTCGACAGCGTGCTGGAATCGATTCAGGACCTGCAGATTTACGATCCGCATGTCGCTGTAGATATCTATCGGGACTTTGCAGACGCGATCGTCGAAAACCCGAAGGTGGGGCGGCGCAACGCCATGGCCGCAGTGGCCCGTATCGACGACGATCACGAAGCCGCCGAACTTGTCATCCGGGTGGCCGTCGCGATTTCGAAGGCGGACGGAGAGTTAAGCGCTCTCGAGGCGAGGGCGATCAGCGACCTCTGCGGCACACTTGGGGTTCCCCTGCCGGCAGAAACCTGAATGCGCCAAACAGCCCGCTCGTTGAGCCCGGCGCCGCGGGATTAGGCCACCTCAGGCGCTAAGAGCCGCCATCATCATCAGCAGCAGCGACGTTGTGAACAGCACGCCGACACGAAACGGTATGCTGGTCCTGAACCGGGCTTTTATTGCTGACATAAGAGAAGTCTCCGTCTTGATCCGAGCCGCCGGGGCGATTATCAGTCATTACGTTTGATGCCCGGTTAAGGATTTCGGTTAACATGATCCGAACCCGGGATTTTTTTCATGCGCCTGCAAATAAATGGCGCGTTCCACACCCCGGGACGAGGCAAGACCGAGACATGGCAACTGCCGCCACCGCTACTATCGGACGCGAGGTCCGCGCGATCGGCCTGATCGGCTTCGGTCATTTTCTCAGCCATTTCTATTTTTTCGGTATGGTGCCGCTATTCGTGAGCATCCGCAGCGAGTTCGATATCTCCCTGCTGGAAATCGGCGCGATCCTGACGGCGTGGAATATCGCGTCGGGCGTCCTCCAGACTCCCATGGGGGTGCTGGTCGACCGGTTTGGAGCGCGACGCGTGCTGATCGGCGGACTGTTCATCACGGCGGCGGGGTTCGGCCTGTGCGGACTGACATCGTCCTATTGGGAGCTTCTGGTCCTGTTTTTCATCGCGGGCGCCGGTAACAGCGTCTTCCACCCCGCCGATTACGTCATCCTGACCGCCTCGGTGGACGAATCACGCCAGGGACGCGCCTATTCGATGCATTCCTTCGGCGGCTCCCTGGGAACCGCGGCAGGCCCGGCGGTCATGGCGCTCCTGCTGATACAGACCGACTGGCGGACAGCGCTGATGATCGGCGGCGCCGTCGGCGTGATCCTCAGCTTTGTTTTCGTGTTCTCCGGCGACATCCTGCGGGAAGACGCGACGCGCAAACAAAAGACCAGGGCGGAAGCGCCGTTGCGCAGCATGCTCAATCGCGGCGTTATCCTGTTGTTCCTGTTCTACGTCCTGACCTCGTCCGCCAATATCGGCCTGACGGCCTTCGCCCCGATATACCTGCCGACGCTATACGGCCTGTCGGTCGAAACGGCGAGCTTCATCCTGTCGGTCCTGTTGTTCAGCAATGCGATCGGCACGTTGTTCGGCGGATGGCTCGCCGATCAGACAAAGCGGCACGACATGGTGCTGATCGTCGCCTTCTCTATCTACGCCGCGATTCTGGTCCTTGTCGGCACGGCCTCGATTTCCCTGTCTGCGCTGATCGCCTGCTTCACGGTGGGCGGCTTTGCCCGCGGCATCGTGAATCCGTCCCGCGACATGATGGTCCGTGAAGTGGCGCCCGCCGGCGCACTGGGGACGGTTTTCGCGTTCGTCAGCACGGGATTCAACGTCGGCCAGGGCCTTGCACCGCTGGCCTATGGCTCGCTGCTCGACCGGGGACTGGACAACGAGCTTTTGTACCTGTCGGCCGCCTTCATGGTGATGTGCATCATGTTGCTGTTTTTCTCGCGGGACCGCCGGCTGTAAACATTTACATCCGACCGCCCCCCCGCGATGCTTTCGCGACGGCAGTTGTTCCGGAGAGATGCGACCGATGTTCCACCTGTCAGATGTCAGCAAGTCGTTCGGGCCGGTTTGTGCGGTCATGCCTACCGATCTCGACATCCCGGCCGGCCGGACCACCGCGCTGATCGGTCCCAGCGGCTGCGGAAAATCTACCCTGCTGCGGCTGATGAACGGCCTCGTCGCGCCGGATACGGGCAGCGTCATGTTCAATGGCGAAGCGGTCACCCGCGCCAGCGCGCCATCCCTGCGCCGCCGCATGGGTTACGTCATCCAGCAGGGGGGGCTGTTTCCGCATATGACGGCGCGGCAAAACGTTTCGGTCATGGCGGACCAGACCGGCTGGGCGCCGGCTGACATCGACGCGCGGTTGCGGACACTTACAGGTCTGACCCGTTTTCCGAAGAACGCCCTGGACCGGTATCCGGCCGAACTATCGGGGGGACAGCGCCAGCGGGTGAGCCTGATGCGCGCATTGATGCTGGATCCCGATGCATTGTTGCTGGACGAACCGCTCGGCGCGCTCGATCCCATGGTGCGCTTCGATCTGCAAAACGAACTTGCAGACATATTCGAAACGCTTGGCAAGACGGTCGTGCTGGTCACCCACGACCTGTTCGAAGCGGCTCATTTCGCCGACGATATCGTCCTGCTCCGCGAAGGCGCGGTCGAACAACGCGCTTCTATGGACGTCCTTTTATCGGCACCGGCCAGCGCTTTCGTCGAGAAATTCATCGGCGCCCAACGCGGTCTTACCGGGGCGCGCAGCCAGTGAAACAAAATCTGCTCGCAAACCTCCTCGCCGCCGCACTTGTCGTAATTCTGTCGCTGCCCGCCGCCGCACAGGAAGTCACGGTAGGTTCGAAAAAATTTACCGAATCCGTCATCCTGGGCGAGATCGTTACATTCGCCCTGTCCGGTAACGACGTGCGGGCAACCCACCGGCGCGAAATAGGAGGCACCCGGGTACTCTGGTCGGCCCTGTTGAAGGGCGATATCGATATCTATCCCGAATATACCGGCACGATCCGCCAGGAACTGCTCAAAGGAACCGATGCCCCTACCCTGCCGCTGCTGCGCGCCGCGCTGGCGAAACAGGGTATCCGTATGACCGCGCCGCTCGGGTTCAACAATACATATGCAATCGGCATGAAAAAGGAGACGGCGAAGCGCTACGGTCTGACCGGTATCTCCGATCTCCGCCGGCATCCGGACTTTTCCTTCGGCTTTTCCAACGAGTTTCTCGACAGGGGCGACGGCTGGCCGGCGTTGCGGAACGCTTATCGACTTCCACAGAAAAATGTCCGGGGCCTCGATCACGATCTTGCCTATCGCGGCCTTGTATCCGGGGCAATCGACGGGATTGACGTTTACACCACAGATGCGGAGATCGCCTATTACGACCTGTTCCTGCTGAAAGACGACCGGGACCACTTCCCGACATATGAAGCCGTTATCCTGTACCGCGCAGATCTTGCCGACCGGGCGCCGGGCGCCGTCGCCGCGCTCGCCCGGCTTGAAGGCGCCATCGATGAAGGCCGAATGTCCGCAATGAACGGAGCAGTGAAGCTCGACAAGAAATCCGAATCCGCCGTTGCTGCAGAATTCGCCGATACCCGCCTCGGAATTTCTGCCACCGCCGCCGATCGCGGTTTTGCAGCAAGGCTCTGGAGTTCGACGCGCGATCATCTGATCCTGGTGGTGATATCACTCGGGGCCGCGATCCTGATCGCGGTGCCGCTGGGTATCCTGGCGGCGCGCCATGCCCGTGCCGGTCAGTTGATTCTGGCTATCGTCGGGATCGTTCAGACAATCCCGTCCCTTGCCTTGTTCGTGTTCATGATTCCCCTTCTCGGCATCGGCGGCCCGCCCGCCATCGTCGCCCTGTTCCTGTACAGCCTGCTGCCGATTGTCCGGAACACCCATGCCGGGCTGCGCGGGATCGATTCGAACATCCTGGAATCGGCGGCGGCAATCGGGCTTGAACCCGGGGCGTCGCTGCGGATTGTCGAACTGCCGCTCGCCATGCGATCGATCATGGCCGGTATCAAGACATCGGCGGTGATCAATGTCGGCACGGCAACGCTGGGCGCATTGATCGGTGCCGGCGGATATGGCCAGCCGATACTGACGGGCATCCGCCTTGACGACACTGCCCTGATACTGGAAGGCGCTGTTCCGGCAGCGCTCCTGGCGCTTGCCGTTCAGGGCGCATTCGAACTCGCGGAACGCGCCGTCGTGCCTCGCGGCCTGCGGCCCAAATCAGCCGGCTGAAAGTCCATCGCGCGACTTCTTGCGCAGCCGGATTACATATACTTCGCCGTCCTGTTCGATATTGATCAGCGTATGACCCGCCTCCCGGCAGAACGCCTCGAAGTCCTTGGGCGCCGCTGCGTCTGTGGCACGGACATCCAGCAGCGCGCCATCGGGCAACCATTTGAGAATCTTGCGCGTCCTGAGCACAGGCAACGGACAGCGCAGATCGGTCGCGTCGAGGCTGGTCACTTCGTCGGTCATCGCCTTTGTTATATGGAAGTCTGAGAGAAAATACAGCCGCCAAATACAGCCGCCTGCGATCCGGATGCCGCGAAGCGGGGCAGCGAAGGCGGCGCTGGCTGGGGCGGCAGGGATCGAACCTGCGAATGACGGGATCAAAACCCGTTGCCTTACCACTTGGCTACGCCCCAACGCGACGCGCCGCGAACATATCGGAACATCCGGCATCGATGCAACGCCGGAACGTGACCTGCGATCCATTTTTCGCTTATAATGGCGCCATGGTCGATCCAAATATGCCCTGGAGCCTGAAAGGCATTTCCGACGAAGCGCGCGAATTCGCGAAGCTCGCGTCAGATCAATCCGACATCCCGGTCGGCGTATGGTTTTCCCAGGTCATACGCGCCGCCGCAACCTCAATTGATTCCGTTGCACCCGAAGTCGCGCCCCCCGAAATCGTGCCGCCGCCAACACCAACACCAACACCTGTCCCGGACCCCGGCCCGCGCAGCAGCACGATCGAGCGCGCGGCACAGATCGTGGATGATTTCGGCTTCGAGCCGGAAGGTCCTGCGCGCGACGACGACCTGATCGAAGACCCTGACCTGCTGCAGGCGAAACTGCAGGTGCTGGAACGGCGTCTTCAAAACGCCGAAGCAGGTACCCGGGATAATCTGGCGCCTTTGATGGACGAGATAGAACGGCTCCGGGCGAGGCTTTCGGGCTCCGGAAGAAACTGAGCGACACCAGCCCCTTCCCCCGAGTTAGCCTGCATGGTCTTTGTACCGGTCCCGCGGAACAAACCTCCTGAAAATCGTCGCGCAGGGATATATGACGGTGAGCCATACTCCCGGTCAGCCCGTGGGAAAACCCCAGACCGTTGAAAACATTTGATTTGCAGAGAAGTCTGTGACAAAAAAAGGCCATGCGGTGGGGGTCGTATGGGTAAGTAGCCCAAGGTATAACCTGAGTATACGCTGTATATCATGGCAAAATCACCATCTCCCTGGAGCGTCAAAGGCGTCGAGCCTGAAGCCCGCGAGGCTGCAAAAATTGCAGCGCGCAAGGCTGGCCTGACCGTGGGCGCCTGGCTAACGCAGATGATTCGCCAAAGCGCCAGCGACCAGTTGCGGAATGGCGGCAAGCCATCCCCGGGCCCGGAGGCGGCGGGCCACGATCAGCCGCAGCCCCGGAATCACCCGTCCCAGCGGCCGGATCAATCGAATGAGCAGTATTTTTCGGAAAATGAAACCTGGCAGCCCCCCCCTCAACAGCCAGGTTATGGAGTCGGACAACCGCCACCGCCGGGCGGCGCGCCCCCGCCCGCGCCCACAATGCAGACGGTGTTCGAGAGTATTCAGCGGCTGTCGAACCGGATCGAAAGTGCCGAACAGAGAACTGCCGACACCATCGCCCCGATCGTGGAAAAAGTAGCGGAGCTCAGCAAACAGCTCGAAAACGCGAAAGACGGCGGTAGCACGTCAACAGCCCCGGTTGAACGCGCAATTCAGAAAATCGCGGAAAGGCTCGACCGGATCGAAAGCGGACCTGCCCCCACCGAACGGACGGCGCCCCGTCCCGTGGGCGAACCGCGCCCGCCGGAGCGCAGAGGTTTTCTGGGCCTTTTTCGCCGGGATTAACGGCCATACTTTGTAGACCCCTGATTTTTATCGCAGATTTTCAAAACCGAACGCGGCCATATTGAGCACTACCCGGGCCGTCAGTCCCTTCTAAACAGACCTCTACCCCGCCGCCGACCGCCGTATGACGGCGATCACGACTGGTAGTTCTCCCTTGCCGGTCGTTGTTCGCCAAGAAATGTCCTTAACACGGGTTGCATTCCATCGGTATAGTTCCGGTTCATCAACCCGACCACCGCCCTAGCGGGAAGCAGACATTACAAACGGCAAAAACGAGATCATGGAGCGTCAAAGGGGTCGACGGCGAGACCCGCGATCTGGCACGCGACGCCGCACGGGCAGCCGGAATGACGATCGGCGCCTGGATCGATCAGGCGATCCTCAGCGCCAAACGGGGCGACCTGCCGACATACACGTCAGGGGTGGTAAGCCGCCAGGCCGAGGCCGGAAGCACCGAGGCGGCGTCCGAACCGGTTCCGCCGTCGACTGGGGCACCGGCAAGTCCCCCGCCGGAAAAGCGGCATGAAACGCTGACCGCCGATCCGAAGGACAGGCTTTACCCGTCGGGTCAGCCGACACCCGTTTCGACGGCTCCGCCGGCGGAACTCCCAACCGAGGGCCTGTCCAATGCCGGAGATGAACTGCCTGCGGCGCCCAACGAGATGCGGGCGGACCCGGACCGTGATTCGGGCGGACGTCCCACAGATCGGGAAGCAGGTACCGAAGGGTCTTTCGACGCGGAATCCGCGACGCCGGAATTCTCGGCGGAACCGCGGCCGCTGGCACCGCCGCCGGCGCGGCCGTCGGTCCTGCGCTATGCACTCGTCGGACTTGTCTTCGCGGCCATTCTTGGCGGCGGCGGCTTGCTCTTCGTCGAGTTCTCTTCGCCGGACCGGGCGCTGCCCCCACCAAAAATTGCCGATGTAGCGCCTCCCGCAGAGCCCCCCATAGAGGCACCGCCGCCACCGCCTCCGGCATCCTCGACGACGGCAGCGGTAGCGCCGGCGCCCGCAGCGCAATCCGCGCCCCCGTCGCCAACCGCGGCAGGCACTGACAGTTCGCCGGCACAACTGCCGGACCCGATCGAGAGAATTATTGTCGAGGCCCGGGCGGGCAATCCTGAAGCCCAGTACAATCTGGGCATGCTTCACCTGTCGGGGCGGCTCGGCGAAAAATCGGCGGCGGAAGCAGCCAAATGGTTTGGCCGTTCCGCCGAGCAGGGCATCCCGAATGCCCGGTTCAATCTCGGCGTCCTCTATCAGCGCGGCGAGGGCGTACCCCAGAACGACGAACAGGCCTTCTTCTGGTTCCAGAGCGCCGCCGAACAGAACTATCCTCAGGCCCAGCACAACCTGGCCACGGCATATGCCGAAGGCCGGGGCATCGCTCTCAGTTATCCAAAAGCCGCCGAATGGTTCGCCAAATCGGCCGAGGCCGGCCTGAGCCAGTCTCAATTCAGCCTTGGCGCGCTACATGAACGCGGCCTGATCACCGGACAACCCAACCCGTCAGAAGCACGCCGCTGGTATGAAAGGGCGCTGGCCCAGGGCGACACGCGGGCGTCCGAGCGCCTGGCAGCGCTCGATGCCGCCGCGCCGCCGGCAGACACCGCGGCGGCAACGACCAGCGACGCCGGCATCGGCCGCGCGGAAATTCGCCAGATACAGACCTTGCTGAGCCGTATGAATTTCAATCCAGGCCCGGCGGACGGCCAGATGGGCGAGCGCACCGCCGATGCCATCCGCCTGTATCAGAAGTTCGCCGGTATGGAGGAAGACGGCGCCCCCAGCCGCGAGCTTCTCGAGCACCTGCGCGCCGTTTCTGAATCGATGTCGAAGGGCGGCTGAAGACCGCCGAAGGTGGGTTCATGCTGCGTGTATTTTCGGCGCTGCATCCCGAAAAGTTGTCGCTACGCACCACCAGTCCGGATGTTCTGACAGGATTGCGGCCGCTGCATTTCCGGCTGCAATCTCATCGGGGTACAGACCGAAACAGGTGCCGCCGCTCCCCGACAGACGCGCCAAAGCGCATTCCACAGTGTCAGACAAAGCCGCAAGCACATCACCGATCACCGGAGAAACCGAGAGAGCCGGATCGGACAGATCGTTTTTACGGCACTTCAGCGCATCGACAAACGCATCGAAGCTCAGGGGCGTCTGCCAGTCACCCGCACCGGTGAAAGGCGCCGTTCGGGCCGCGAATACGTCCGGCGTCGAGACACCCTCTCCGGCATTCACCAGAACCACTCCGCAGGGCGGCGGTGATGCCACGTCCCGAACGGCTTCGCCGACGCCGGACATCATCGCGGGCCGGGCGTTCAGACAGACCGGCACGTCCGCGCCGATCGTCAGGCCGATGGAGGCGAGGTCCAAACCCGCCGGATCAACATTCCACAAAACGGACAGGGCGCGCAGGGCTGCGGCCGCATCCGCCGAGCCGCCGCCGATACCGGACGAAACAGGCAGATTCTTCTCAAGGGTGAGGGTGGCGCCCGACTGCACAGATGCTTCCCGCTGTAGCGCCGATGCAGCCCGCATCACCAGATTGTCGGGGCCGGAATCGGCAAGTCCTGCCGCAAAGGGACCGGTCACGGCGAGGGAAAGATTTTCCGACGGTTCGATAAACAGGCGATCGCCGGCTGCGGCGAAGACCACCAGGCTTTCAAGCAGGTGATAGCCGTCGTCCCGGCGCCCGGTGACATGGAGAAAGAGGTTTATCTTGGCCGGTGCCGCCAAGGACAAACGATGGGACGCGCCGCTCTGGAAACCCGGATGATCAGCCACCTGAGGCTCAGCTGTCCTTATTCATGGGTTTGGCTTCGCCAAGTCCGCGCAGGATTTTTTCTTCGATCCCCGAAATCTGATCGGCTTCGGGCTTCAGTATCAGCGCGCGGCGCCACTGGAAGCGGGCCTCGCTGTAGCGGCCAACCCGCCAATAGGCATCGCCGAGATGGTCGTTGATCGTCGGATCCTGCGGCCGCAATTCGACCGCGCGCTCCAGCTGCTCGACCGCGCCCTTGAAATCCCCAAGCCGGTAGAGCACCCAGCCCAGACTATCGACGATGTATCCGTCATTCGGACGCAGTTCGACCGCACGCTCGATCATCTTGCGCGCCCGGTCGAGATTTATGCCCTGGTCCACCCAGGAGTAGCCCAGGTAGTTCAGCACGTAGGGCTGTTCCGGATTGAGTTCGAGCGCCCGCTCGAAGTCCTTCTCCGCCCGGCTCCACTGGCGTGCCCGTTCGAGCGAAATCCCGCGGGAATACAGGATCGTCCAATGGCGTTTCTCTATTTCGCCCAGTCTGGAAATCGCCTGGTCGTAGGCAACGACGGATTCCTCGAAGCGTTTGTTCGACCGCAACAGGTCGCCCAGACTGACCAGCGGACCTGGGCGGGTCGGATCTTCTTTCGTGAGGACCCGAAGCAGGTCGATCGCTTCATCATCACGCTCCAACACTTCCAGATTTCCGGCGATGCGAAGACGCGCGGACCAGCTGAGGGGAGATGCCGGACTGACCGCCCGATAGGTCGCGATCGCATCCGCGTTTCGATCCATCGATTCCAGCAGCCCGGCGACCAGCATCTGCGCGAGATCGAAATCCGGCTTCAGGTAGATGGAGAGCCGACCGTAAATCAGCGCGAGCTGGGCCGAATTCTGGCGCGTCATCGTGCTGGCAATATTGAAAAGCGCCTCGGAAACGCCTTCGGCCGCATTCGCGACGAGAAAGGCGGGTTTTACACCCGCAGCGAGACGCTCCATCGCCGGATTCAGGACCACCGAATCCGGGTTTTCCCTGGCGTATGCCTCGTAAAGTGCCCGTGCCCCATCCGCGTCGCCCCGGCGTTCAAGGTGGCGTCCGAGGCCCTGCACCACCCGGAGGGTCGCCTGGGTCGCATTTTCGCTTGCGAGCCGGTAATGCCCCTCCGCCGCGGCCGGCATGCCGGCGACGTCGGAAACAAGCGCTGCGTGAAGTTCATATAAAACCCGCAGCCCCGCCTGACTCTTGAGCGGTTCAAGCGCGGTGATGGCCTCTGCTCCACGACCTTGACCGACCAGAACCCATGCCTGAAGAAGCGGCTTCATAAAACCGCTGAAGCCCCGGTTGGGAAATGATTTTAATTCGGTTTCAGCACCTGCGAGGTCGCCCTGTTTGATCGCCTCGACAATGAGCACCAGCTGTGCGATCGGCGCGCTCGCCGAACGCGCGTCCGTTCCCGTGATTTTTCGCGCCATGTCGGCAGCCGATGCGAT
>JAYOMI010000018.1:41187-49039 GCA_038120765.1 Rhodospirillaceae bacterium | reverse complement strand
ATCGATCCACCACTCCTCGACGTCTTCGAGAATGTCGCCCACATCCGGTCCTTCCCAGACCCCTGCGGCGATAACATCCTCGCCGGACAGCGGGAAATGAGGAGGGACCCAGTCATGGGCCGCGTCCCAGGTGTCTTTCCAGTCCTGAATATTGCCGCCGGCCGTCGACGGATCGCGCGCGATCTGGTCGGCCCAGTCGAGGAGGATGAGATCCCGGAAAAAATCGACACCAAGCTTGTAGAGCGCACGCCGAAGCGCGAGCGCGGGCATACCGGCGCGCGATTCTCCGCGGCTGGCATTCAGGTTATCGAGACGGGATGTATCGGCCCGCGACAAACGAAGGCGGGCCGCAATCTGCGATGCTTCCTTGCGGTCGGGCTGGATCAGCGCGGTCAGGCGGCGGACCGGCTCCGGGGCGACGTTCAGCATGCTCTCCAGCGCCGCAAGGGCCTGCAGTCTTGACGTCGAACGCGTGACTGGAAACAGAACCCGAAGAATGCGCGTATCCTCCATCAGCGCAAAGACCTGCATGGGTTCGTCCACCACCAGAATGCGGGCCATTTCCTGCCATACCCGCTCACCCGAGAGCTTTTCCACATAGCCGGAAGCTTCCCGACAGGCCTGCAGGGCCTCTGCATCCGGCACGGTCGTTGCGTAGGTTGCATGGAAGCGGAAAAAACGGAGTATTCGCAGATGATCCTCGGCGATGCGCGCGGCAGCATCGCCGATAAACCGGACCGATCCGGACCGCAGGTCAGACAGACCGCCAACATAGTCGTATACCGTCCCGTCAGGATCGGCGGACAGGGCATTCATGGTAAAATCCCGACGCGCGGCGTCGACCGACCAGTCACGCGTGAACGTCACGGCCGCGCGCCGGCCATCTGTTTCGACGTCCTGGCGCAACGTGGTGATCTCAAACGGGCGCTCTTCCGGGATTGCGGTAATCGTACCGTGATCGATCCCGGTGGGGACGGTCCGGATTTTCCGCGCGCCCAGCAGTTCGATCACGCGCGCGGGTTCGGCATCGGTGGCAAGATCGATATCGCTGACCGGGCGACCAAGGATCGCATCGCGCACGCAACCGCCGACGAAGCGGACAGAAGCGCCACCCGCCGAAATCGCATCCAGGATCGCAAGCGTGTCCTGCGCGCCCATCCAGTCGGGCGCCACGATTTTCTCTGAAGCCGTCACTTCTGGTTTTGTTGCCGTAAACGCATTTTTTCCTGTTCCAGCTGCCGTTCAATCTCCTTCGCATCGATGCCCTGATAGGGCTCCGACGCGAACTTATGCTGAAACAGCAGGAATGTTCCGACGGTAACAACCATCAGCCCGAATCCGATCGCGAGCAGTTTCCCCCGCGGGGCTTTCTCGAAGTCGGGCGGCACCTGATCGCCGGTCTCGGGATCGATTTTGGGTTGCCCTGAGAATACGCGCCATACGAACCAACCGACGAAAGGTAGGAGCAAAGGAATAAAAGTAAGTAAAAGCAGACGGATCATGATTTCCCTAACGTGTTTCGTAGTGCAACAAGCAGGCGAGCGGTCAGACCCCATATATAGTGGCCATTATAGGGCATGACATAAAATTGCCGTTCGAGACCTTTAATCAGACGTGTCTCGATTCTGTGATTATCCGGATCGAGGACAAACGGGAGCGGGACTTCGAAGATGATTTCAACCTCGCCAGGGTCGGGCACAAGCTCCACCGCCGGTTCTATCAGTCCGACCACGGGCGTTACGTGGAAACCGGTGCCCGTCGTCCGCTGGCCGAGCCTGCCGATAACCTCGACCCGGTCGCGCGGCAATCCAATCTCTTCTTCCGCTTCCCGGAGTGCGGTGTCTTCCGCACTGGTGTCATGCGGTTCGGACTTGCCGCCGGGGAAGGAAATCTGCCCCGCATGGCTTCTGAGATGGGCGGTACGCCGCGTCAGCAGGACAGTCATGCCCTCGGGCCGGTCGACAATCGGCACCAGCACCGCCGCCGGTGTAATGCGCTTGGGCTCCACGTCCTCGCTCTGCGAAACCCATCCATATGGCGCATCCTCGGTCTCGGCCAACGGCGGATCTATTCCCGGGCCGTGGAATGCCCGGACGATATGCTCGCGGACGATATGGCCCCGGACCGCGGCGGCGCCCGGTTCATTCATCTTCAGCCGATCCAATCTCGAAAAACGCTCCATCACTCCAGATGCCCAAGACGGAGGCTCCGCCCTGTTCCCGCACTTCCGCAAGTGCCACGAGATCGTAAAATACCGGCCGCGTGATCAACGCTTCGAGCCCGTCCCTGATCATCACATAGGGCGAAGGTTCCCCGGTGTCAGGATTAATCTCCACACGGACCGGATTATCGGCCCCCGCGGTCACGATTTCGTCAACATTGGTTCTGAAAATCAGTACCTGATCACGGTCGCTGCCTTCAACCGTCATTTCCACGGCGGTAAACGGCGCGTCTTCAACCGTAATCCGGCACATTTCAGCGGGCGTAATCAGCCAGAAATCCCCGTCCTCGTCGCGTTTCAGCACCGACGAGAACAACTTTACCAGCGGTTTTCGTCCTATAGGAGAGCCCATGTAATGCCAGGTGCCGTCGCGCGATATGCGCATATCGATATCGCCGCACATCTGAGGCCCGCCGGCCGGGCCGGAATTATTGCTGCCTTTGCTCTTGCTTTGAGACAGGGCGCGTTCAAGATTAGTGAGTGAGTTTGCCGACATACGCCTTCTTACCCTATTTCAGAGGATCGTCGTGACCGATATTGAAACCACATCACAGCCTGCAACCGATGCTGGTGACCCGCCCGCCCGCCTTGTCTCGGAAGTAGAGGCCCTGGGCCAGCGCATGGCCGCCGTCAAGGAGAACATCGGTCGCGTCATATTTGGCCAGCATGACGTTATAGATCAAACACTTATAACAATTCTGGCGGGAGGGCACGCGCTTCTTGTCGGTTATCCGGGGCTCGGAAAAACCCGGCTCGTCGATGCGCTTGGCACCGTTCTCGGCCTTGAAGACAAGCGGGTCCAGTTCACGCCCGACCTGATGCCGCCGGATATTCTGGGCTCGGAAGTTCTGGAAGAAGACGATAGCGGGCGCCGGTCATTCCGTTTCATCAAGGGACCGATCTTCGGCCAGTTGCTGATGGCGGACGAAATAAACCGTGCAAGTCCGCGCACCCAGTCGGCCCTGCTGCAGGCCATGCAGGAATACAAGGTCTCCATCGCCGGACAGAACCACGACCTGCCGAAGCCTTTCCATGTTCTCGCGACACAGAACCCGCTCGAACTCGAAGGCACATACCCGTTGCCCGAAGCGCAGCTCGACCGGTTCCTGCTGCAGGTGGAAGTCGGCTATCCGGACGAGGACTCCGAGAAGAAAATGCTCATGGCGACAACCGGTGTCGCGGACGTAAAGGCCGAACAGGTCCTGACGGCCGAGGACCTCGTTGCCGCGCAGCGCCTCGTGCGTTCTGTTCCGGTCGGCGACGCCGTCGCTGACGCGATCCTGAAACTGGTCCGCGCGGGCCGGCCGAATGAATCGGGCGATCCCGAAATCCGCAACCACCTGTCCTGGGGACCCGGACCGCGCGCCAGTCAGGCCCTGATGCTGGCGACCCGGGCGCGCGCGCTTCTGCACGGCCGCTTCGCACCTTCGGTGGACGACGTGATCGCGCTGGCGCCGCCGGTCCTGCGGCACCGGATGGCGCTGACATTCTCCGCCCGGGCGGATGGCATCACCGTCGACGATATTATCGCGCGACTTTGTGCGCCACTCGGGTGAGAGCCCCCCGGCCTGCCATCAACGACGCCCTCGCGCCGATAGAAGTACGGCGCGCGGCGGACGAATCCGCCTCCGCGCTGCCGGCGCTGCTGGTAAAGGCCGAGCGGGTCGCGACGATTGTCGCGCAGGGCGAGCACGGACGGCGGCGCGCCGGCACGGGCGACAGTTTCTGGCAGTACCGCCGCTACCAGCCGGGCGATCCGGCGCAAAGCATCGACTGGCGTCAATCGGCGAAGACCCAGCTTGAGTTTGTCCGGGAAAACGAATGGGAGGCCGCACAAAACGTCTATCTCTGGGCCGACCGCTCGCCCTCCATGAACTGGCATTCGAACCCCGAACTGCCGACCAAGGCAGAGCGTGCCGCTGTCATCATTCTGGCGCTGGCCTCTCTGCTCGTGCGGGGCGGCGAACGCATTGCGCGCCTCGGCACCGGGCAGCGCCCGGCGCGCGGCCGCGCCGTTCTGTCGCGCATGGCGGCGGAACTGACGCTTGAGGGCGTTACCGGCACGGGAATGCCGCCGCGGGAGCAGGTTCGGCGGCACAGCAGGATCGCCATGGTCGGCGACTTTCTGAACCCGATCGACGAAATCGAACCGGTCGTCCGGTTCTTCGCCCAGCAGGGGAATAGCGGGCACATCGTGCAGGTGTGCGACCCCGCGGAAGAAACGCTGCCATTCATGGGACGCACGCGATTCGAGGGCCTCGAAGGAGAAGGTGCAACGCTCATCGGCCGCGCCGAGGCGGTGAGGGATGAATACACGGCATTGATGAACGCGCACCGCGATGCCCTGACCGATCTGTGTCGATCCAACGGCTGGACATTTACCGTACATCGTACCGACAGGCCGGTCGAAACGACTCTTTTGACGCTGCACCGGTTGATGTCGGAGATGGAGCGTATCTGAAATGCTGGAGTTCGGCAGCTTCGCCTTCACCGCGCCGTGGATTCTGACCGCCCTGATCGCTTTGCCGGCATTGTGGTTCCTGCTGCGTGTAACGCCGCCCTCGCCACGCCTGGCAAGCTTCCCGCCGATGCGGCTTTTGCTGAGTTTGCGGCCCAGGGAGGAAACGCCGTCGCGGACGCCCTGGTGGCTGATCCTGTTGCGCATTCTGCTCGCCGCACTGGTTATCCTTGCGCTCGCCCATCCGCTGTTGAATCCGGGGGCCGCGCTGCGGGGGTCCGGACCGCTGGTGCTTGTAATCGATGACGGATGGGCTTCGGCGGCCAACTGGCCCCAGCGTGTGGAGAAAATGAACCAGTTTCTGGATCAGGCGGAGCGGGAGAACCGGCCGGTGCGGATTCTGACAACCGCCCCCGGAACACCCGGCGAGCCGATCCAGGTCAGCAATCTCCTGCGTGCCGGGGCGGCACGACAGATTACCGCAGGCCTGCAGCCGAAGCCCTGGCCGGTAGACCGCGCTCAGGCACTCTCGGCCATGCGTGCGATCGAAATAGATGGGTCCGCTCATATCGTCTGGCTGGCGAACGGTATCGGGGATGCCGATGCGGCTCCCCTTGCCGAGCATCTGCAGACACGGGGCAGCGTCCAGCTCATCGAACAACCGGTTCCCGCCCGGTCGCTGCTGGTTCAGGCGCCGAAATCCGAAAACGACGTCATGGAAGTCCCGGTCCAGCGGGTCCCAGGGCGGCTTGAACAATCTGCGTGGGTACGCGCGGTATCGGATGACGGCCGGCTGATCGCCCGTGAACAGGTACTTTTCGGCGCCGGTGAAGGTGCGGCATCCGTCCGCCTCACCCTGCCGGGCGAGCTGCGCAACGATGTTGCGCGGATCGAGGTCGAAGATGCCCGCAATGCGGGCGAAGTCTTTCTGGTCGATGAACGCTGGCGACGCCGGCCGGTCGGGATCGTGTCCGGAGATATTGCCGAGGCGGAACAACCCCTGCTTTCGTCCATCTACTATCTGGAACGGGCGCTCCGTCCCTTTGCGGAGGTCCGTCGGGGAAGCGTGTCCGATCTGTTCAAACGCGAAATCGCGGTCATCGTGCTGGCAGACATCGGAAAGCTGATCGATACCGACCGTGAAGCCCTGGATGCCTGGATGAAGAATGGCGGCGTGACACTGCGTTTTGCAGGACCGCGCCTTGCCGCCGGCGGTGACGACATGATTCCGGTGCGGCTGCGGGGCGGCGGCCGGGTTATAGGCGGGGCAATGTCCTGGGCGGAACCCGCGCGGCTTCTGCCGTTCGAGGAAACAAGCCCGTTTGCCGGTATCCAGGCGCCGGAAGATGTCCGCATAACCCGTCAGGTGCTGGCGGAACCCGCGCTGGACCTCAATCAGAAAACCTGGGCGCGTCTTTCCGACGGCACACCGCTTGTCACCGCGGAGAAACGCGGGCGCGGCTGGCTTATCCTGGTTCACACGACCGCCAATACAGACTGGTCGAACATCCCGCTATCGGGCCTGTTCGTCGATATGCTGCGCCGGATCGTCGGTCTGAGCGCCGGTGTCGTCAGCGACGATCAGACGGCGCTGCTGCCGCCGCTCCAGACGCTGAACGGCTTCGGCAGGCTCGGTTCACCATCGAATGACGCGGTCAGTATTGCCGCCCGGGACTTTGATGAAACGCGCCCGGGACCCGCGAACCCGCCTGGCTATTACGGTCTCGACGCGGGGCGTCGCGCGCTGAATCTCGCCAGTACGGTCACCTCGCTACAGCCGATGGACGACATCCCTCCCGGCGTTGAACGGGCGGGGTTTTTGTCCACCCCCGCGGTCGACTTCAAACCCTGGTTGCTGCTCGCGGCATTGATCCTGGCCTTGATCGATCTGGTGGTCAGCTTTTTCCTCCGCGGATTCGTCGATATCCGGCGGCTCGGCCGGTCGGGCGCCGCCATGATTTTGGCCGGGCTTCTGGCAATGCCGGCGGCAGACCGGGCAAGCGCGCAGACGTCCGGGCAGACCATCGTGCAGGCGCAGTTGCAGACGCCGGGCGCACCGGCATCGCCGACGACCGGGCCGGATGCCGCCGCGCTGGCGGCAACGCTGAAAACCCGGCTCGCCTTCGTCGTCACCGGGGACCGCGCGCTGGACGATATGACCGAGGCCGGACTGAGAGGTCTGAGCGACATTCTGAGACGGCGCACCGCTATCGATGCGGCCGAACCGATCGCCGTCCGGATCGAATCCGACGAACTGGCGTTCTTCCCGCTCCTCTACTGGGCGGTTTCTCCGCGCCAGGCCCTGCTGTCCGACCAGGTGCGCGGCAAACTGAACCAGTATCTGAAAACCGGCGGCACAATCCTGTTCGATACGCGCGAGCGCGGCGGTTTCGCGTCGGACGCCACGGGCGGGGTCGGCGCAGCCGGGCTGCATCTGCGCCGCCTGATGCGGGGCCTCAACATACCGGCCCTGACCCATGCACCGCAGGACCACGTTCTGACGAAGGCATTCTACCTGCTCAACGATTTTCCCGGCCGCTGGGCCGGCGGACCCGTCTGGGTCGAGCGGCGTGGCGGGCGGCACAATGACGGGGTTTCCTCCGTCATCATCGGCTCCAACGACTGGGCCAGCGCATGGGCGGTCGACAGCCTCGGCCGCCCAATGGCCGCCGTCGTGCCCGGCGGCGAACGCCAGCGCGAAATGGCCTATAGGTTCGGCGTTAACTGGGTGATGTACGCCCTCACCGGTAACTACAAAACCGATCAGGTGCACGTCCCCGCCATCATCGACAGGCTGGGCCAGTAAGATGCTGAGTATCGCCTTCGACCCGATGTTTTCATGGCCGCTCCTTGCCGGGCTGGACGCCATTGCGATTGTTCTGGCCGGGTTCGGTCTATGGCGCCGGGCGCGCGGAACGACACTGCGTTTGCTGACCGCGGCGGTCCTGCTGGCCGCATTGGCAAACCCGGTACTGGTCGAACAGGAACGCATTCTCAACAAGGACGTTGTTGCGATCGTTGTCGATGAATCGGCGTCCCAGAAAATAGGCGACCGCGCGACCCAGACCGAAGAGGCCGTGACGTCGCTGACAGAAAACCTCCAGCGCATGCGCGACGTCGATGTTCGCGTCATCCGCGCCGGCAAGCCGGACGAAAGCCGCACGGCTCCCGTG
>JAYOMI010000018.1:24388-41177 GCA_038120765.1 Rhodospirillaceae bacterium | reverse complement strand
CCGCCTTTTCGAAGACGTCCAGCGGGCCCTCGCCAGCGTGCCGCAGAACAGAATCGGCGGCACCTTCCTCTTCACCGACGGCCAGGTGCACGATGCGCCGGCAGAAGGCGTGAAGTCGCTGGTTCCGGGACCGATTCACACCCTTCTGACCGGGTCCCCGAAAGAACGGGACAGGCGACTCGTCATCGAGAATGCGCCGCGTTTCGGCCTTGTCGGAAAAACGGTCGAGATCGAGGTTCTGGTGAGGGATCACAACGGGCTGGGAGACGGCGATACCGCGCAGGTCACAATCGTCCGCCACGGCAAACCGGATCGCGTGGTTACCGTGCCCGTCGGACGACCGGAGAAAATCAGCCTCGATATCGATCATGCGGGCGCGAATATCCTGCAGCTTGAGGTATCCCCGCTGCCGGGCGAAATAACGGCGATGAATAACCGTACCGTCGTCCAGGTAAACGGCGTGCGCGAACGCCTGAGGGTTCTGCTGGTATCGGGCGAACCCCATCCCGGCGAACGTGTCTGGCGCAATTTCCTGAAAGCGGACCCGTCGGTCGACCTGGTTCATTTCACGATCCTGCGGCCGCCGGAAAAACAGGATGCGACACCGGTCCGCGAGCTGTCCCTTATCGCGTTTCCCATTCGCGAACTGTTCGAGATCAAGATCAAGGAATTCGACCTGATCATTTTCGACCGGTACCGCCGCCGCGGCGTGCTGCCGGGGATATATCTCGAAAATATCGTCCGCTATGTCGAGGAAGGCGGCGCCGTCCTCACTGCCGCGGGTCCGGATTTCGCAACGCCCATGAGCCTCTCGCGTTCGGCCCTCGGCGATATTCTGCCGGGCGCGCCCACGGGCACCGTCTTCGAGCGCGGCCTGAAACCGACGATAACGGAAAGCGGCAACCGTCATCCGGTCACGGCCGAACTTGCCGGGCCGGCAAACGACACGCCGCGCTGGGGCCGCTGGTTCCGCCAGATCGAGGCGACGAAAACCCGCGGTCAGACGCTGATGAACGGCGTTGGCGACAGCCCGTTGCTTATTCTCGACCGGGTCGGCGAAGGCCGGGTCGCGCAGCTATTGAGTGATCACATCTGGCTTTGGGCGCGCGGTTTCGAAGATGGCGGACCGCATTCGGAAATTTTGCGCCGCCTGGCCCATTGGCTGATGAAAGAACCCGACCTCGAAGAAGAAGATCTCCGCGCCATGGTCGAAGGCAAGAATCTTGCAATCATTCACCGAAGCGTGTCTGACGAACATCCCGATGTAGAGGTGACCCTGCCTTCCGGTGCGACCAGAACGATCGCGTTGAAAAAAACGACCGGAGGCCGGGCACGCGGTGTAATTCCGGCGGACGAGGTCGGTATCTACCGGCTGAATGACGGCACACGCACCGCGGTCGCCGCCGTGGGCAACGTAAACCCCAAGGAATTTTCGGACATGCGGGCGACGCCGGCGTTGCTCGCTGCCGTCGCCGCTTCATCGGGTGGCGGCATGCACTGGCTGGAAGACGGCGCGCCGACGCTGCGCCGCGTCAGGGCCGATCGCAAACCATCCGGCGCGGACTGGTTGGGGGTGGTCTCCAACCGCGATTTCCGGGTCGCCAGCGTTCGCGAAACGCCCATGCTCCCCGCATTGCTGGTCCTTCTGCTCGGGCTTGGCACGCTGATGCTGGCCTGGCGACGCGAAGGCCGCTAGGGACGACGGCGAAGACAATCAACCGGCCAGGCGGCGTCATTGCGACGGGCCGTCGCAACGGGCCGTCCGGACATCCGCTCAGGCCAGATTCCTTTATTCCAAGGGTCCGTTATTCCAGATAATTGACGGATATCCTTCCAGATGCTTCTATCAGTGAAAATAAGATTGTCGCCAGAGGTCCGGCATCAGCAAGCGACTGGCCGGCAAGACGCATAAAACAGATTGATGGGAGAACGTCATGAACACACCCGCTGTGGAAACATCCAAAGACCCGGCGCTGAATCTTAATTTTCTGTCGCATGGAACACTGGAATCGAAGAATCTCGACAAGACGCGGGAATTCTATACCGAATTCCTGGGTCTCGAAGTGGTCCGCACCAGCCCGATCTCCATCCTCATTCGTCTGGGCGGCGAAAATACGATTGCCGTGGTCGAGCAGAAAAACCGCGCCGACGAAGAAATGCCGATGCTGAACCATAACGGCCTTGACGTGGAGACACAGGAAGAAGTCGACGCTGCCTACAAGACGGTTATGGAACAAAAGGACAAATGGGGTCTGCACAAGATCGGCAAGCCGATACTGCAGCACGGAACCTACAGCTTCTTCTTCTGGGATATGGACAATAACTGCTGGGAAATCCTGACCAATCCCAAGGGCGGATATAGCTGGCTGTTTGAAAAAGGCGATCTGGAGGGTAAAGGCCACCTCGACCGGAATTTCGAACGTCCGGGCTGAGCACCCCACAGATAGCGCGGCATTCTCCAGGCCGGGTCGGACGAAGCCGTCTGACCCGGCCTTTTCAGTTTCGGTGCGCCGGGACAGAACGCCGGGAACCGGCCGCTCAATCCGGCGAACCGGACGGGCCGGGTTTTTTGACGGGAGGCAGAACGGGAAGCCGCAATACGGCGCGGGTACCCAATCCGACCCGGCTCCATAGCCGGAACGATCCGCCATGCAGTTTCGCCAGGGATTTCGTCAACGGAAGCCCGAGCCCTGTACCCGTTTCCCCGGATTCTACAGGTTGATCTGCCTGGACGAATGGCTCCAGAACGCGGGGCAGATCCGCAGCCGAGATACCGACGCCCCGATCAATAACCGCGATTTCGACGAAATCGCCGCCAGCCTGACGTGCCGCGATACGGATTCCCGACCCGCGAGGGGTGAATTTTATTGCGTTCGACAGCAGGTTCATCAGCATCTGTTTAAGCATCCGCTCGTCAGCCTGAATTTTCGGCAACGTTCCGACCATCTTTGTGTCAATCGTCACATCGGCGTCCGCCGCGCTTTGGCGGACAAGGCGGACACTCGCCTCAATCGAATTCGCCAGTTCGACTTCCGACAGGCTGACGGAAAGCTTGCCCGCCTCGATCTTTGAAAGATCCAGAATGTCATTGATGACATAGAGCAGATGCATGCCGCTCTCGTGAATATCCCGGGCGTATTCGGTGTAGTGCTCGTTGCCGATCTCCCCGAACATTTCATTCCGCATGATCTCGGAAAACCCGATGATCGCATTCAGCGGCGTCCGCAGCTCGTGGCTCATATTCGCCAGGAACTCGCTCTTCGACTTGTTGGCGATCTCGGCGGATTCCATCGCGCTCATCAGAGATTCCTGCGACCGGCGCTGTTCGGTAATGTCGGTCAGAATCACCAGGGCTCCCCGTTCACCGTTCCAGTTCAGGGGGGGTGATGGATACACTGGCCCAGAACTCTTCTCCGTCCAGACGCCGGCGCTTCTGTTCCATTCTGAGCGTATCGCCCGTCCGCCGCTGACAGTCTTCTGCGACCGGCACAACGTCGGAATGCATCAGATCGTAGATAGATGTCCCAATGAGATCTTCTTCGGAACCGGCGCCAAAGACCTCCACCGCGGCTTTGTTCGCCAGAACGATCCGCGCATCGACATGCACGTAGACGGCATCCGGCGTCAATGCGAGCAGCTTCCTGTAGCTCTCCTTGATTTCGGTCAGCGCTCGCTGTGTCTCAAGGCTCTGGGTGATGTCCCGCTTGATCGCGACGAAATTTTCTATGATTCCGCTCTCGTTAAATACGGGCGATACCGACGCTTCCAGATTATATTCGCTCCCGTCTTTCCGGCGGGACCTGAGCATGCCCGACCAGGGCCTGCCAGAGCGAAGCGTCTCCTCCACAAGATCGTAAACGCCTGCTGTTCCCTCATCGGCTTTTAAGAGATCCATGGACCGCTTTCCGACAACTTCCTCGGATGAGTAACCGCTCATTTCTTCGAAAGCCGGGTTCACATAGGACAGGGTAAAATCGTCATTTACGATTTCAATCGAATCCGCTGCGTGATGCAATACCGCGCCGAACAAGGCCTGCTGACGTTCTGCCTGAATGCGGTCCTCGATGTCGCGGATCACAATCAAAATTGCCGCCTCACCCTCCCAGATGATACTGGAAATCCCGCTTTCACAATTCCCGACAGAGCCATCGCGCCGAAGATAGCGATATCTGTCAAATGGCGTCTGGGGCTTGTCCCTCAGCCTCCGCCGCCGGTTCGCAAGCGTAATTCGGTCGTCGCCTGCAGCCAGTTCCAGCGTATCGGTAACCAATAATTCGGCCGGATCGGAAACGCCGATCAAACTTGCAGCCGTCTCGTTTGCAAAGACGATTACCCCGTCACGATCCACAAAAATTGCGTCTGGCGATACCTGTACAAGCCTGCGGTATCGCTCTTCACTGGCCTGTAGTTCGTTCCGCGAGCGCTTCCGGTCGGAAATATCGGAATAGATACCGACCGTATACCCCTCGGCGGTGCGCCGCTCGGTCAACAATAACCAGTCTCCCGAGCTTGATTCGATCTCCATTGACCCTCGAGCGTCCCGATGGCGCCGGAGGCGTTCCGCCAACCAGTCGGCGACCTGTTTTTCGTCCTTATGGCGACGCAGCACATCGGCTGTATGCTCGGCCAATGTCGAGAATTTCGTGCCGGACCGGCGCAGCCGCTCGCGCTCGGGGTGATCGTATAAAAACTTATCGTTCCACAGCACAAGACGGTCTTCCTTGTCCCATAGTGCAAAACCGTCGGACAGGCTCTCGATCGCCTCGGTCAGCCACCTGTACGCCTGTGCCGCGCGTTCCTCCGCCTGCTTGCGCGCCGTAATATCGACAAAAATGCCATCCCAGACGACCGCGCCATCCTCACGTCGCCGGGAACGGGCAAGGCTTCTTACCCACGCCAACTGGCCGTCGGGTTTGATATTCCGGACTTCCATATCGAATGGAAAATGATCTTTGGCCGACAATTTGAGCGCCTCGGCGAATCTTTCGCGATCATCGGGATGAACCCGGCCGGTCAGAAGGGTACCATCCCGCTTGACGTCCTCGGCCTCCACGCCGTGCGTTTCCATAACGCCGCGGCTGATATACGGATAAACGATCGTGCCATCGGGATACATCACGCGCTGATAGACAGCGCCCGGCAGATTTGCGGCGATGGTCAGATAGCGGCGTTCCGTTTCCTGCAAAGCATATTCCGCACGCTTCCGCTCGGTCAGATCCCGCAACACCGTCAGCACCGCCGGTTTCGCATTCCACTGAATAAATGTGTGGCGGACTTCGACACTGATCAGCCTGCCATCGAGGCACATACGCCGCTGTTCCTGGGGCGGAAGCGCAACCTGCCCCTTTAAAACCTGTTCAATGTGAGTCTGAATGGCCTGACGGTCTTCAGGCGGCACAAAATCTTCGGCATTCCTGCCGATCAGATCGGTATGGGCTTTTCCGCCAAGAAGCTGAATGGCAGCAGGGTTCAGATACGCGAATTTTCCGCCGCTATGGATCACGACGCCATCGGGCAGGGTTTCGAGCAAGCGGCGATGGCGGTCCTGGGTTTCCGAGATCTCGGCTTCACGTCGCTTCAATTCGGTAATATCCAGATAGACCGCGACGATGCCGCCATCGGAGGTGCGCCGCTTGCTTTGCTGAATGCATCTGCCGCCGGGAATCTGGATCTCGTGCAGAGAAGGTACGTCCTCATGCCGTGCGATTGATTGTTGGAGGAAGAACTCGGTATCGACCTCGGATGCATTCCAGACATTGCGGTTCAGCGCCTCGCGCACGATGTCCTCGAACGCGACTCCGACACGGATGAACCCGGCGAGGCGGGGCCATATCTGGCTCCGGTAGTTTTCGTTGAACATGACAAGCTTGCGATCTGCGTCGAAAAGCGCAAAGCCCTCCGACATCGTCTCAATCGCTTCCTGGAGACGCCGCTGAGCTGTCCCGGCATCCCTTGCCGGCTCCGGGCGAGTCAAACCGCTTATATCGGTAACCAGACATAGTATTGCCGGGCCGGATCTCAGGTCGACACCCCTTGCGGAGATACAAATCGAAATTGTCTCGCCGCCGAATTTGTCGATTTCCACGCTTGCCGAGAGCGTTGCGGTCCGGGCCGCAGACAACTCGTCGTATATGCGGCGAAGTTCTGCCCCGGATGCGGACGACATGAAATCGCCGAAATCCCGCCCGACCAGCGCATGCGTGGAAGTGGCGCCTATGAGCCCGGCACCGATATCGTTTATCTGAACAATCGTCTGCGACGAATCCAGCAGGAGCGCGGCAGAGGGACACAGCGCCACAAATTGCGTGACCGCATCATCCGATGCCGAAACCGCACGGACACTGTGCGATCATTACTCTGTCTCGCCTCGAAAGGCACAGTGAACAGGCGAATCCGGCTAAGCCGGACAACATGGGCTGGCCTTCAACTGACAATTAATGCATTCGAAAATATGAAAAAGCAATTACCGTCCAAATGGTTCGGTGGAGATCCGACCTGGATGGCCATACCGGATTCTGCGGCCGTTTACGGACCGATCCGCCATCGACAGCCCGTCAGGAGCGTCCGGCGCGAAGGGAAATTGACGCGGGATTTGCCCGAGAATGTCTCCATTGCCGGCCCCTGATCAATGCAAAGGTCAGTGCCGTAAACATCAGAATTGCGAGCGCCGGGGGTTCCGGGATCGGGGTGCTGGCCGCTTCGATCTGGACCTCGGGTTGCACGGAAAGCGGTGTCGCCGTCATGGTGATTACCAGGTCGGTAAAGTCCTCGTCCGAGTAACCCGCGCGGCTGAGATCTTCAAACGCAAACGTGGTCAGCCCGCCCGCCTGAAAAACCATCAGCTGGTCGAATCCGCCCGGATTTGCATCCGAGACGGAAAACAGCGGATCCGGGCGGTTGCCGCCAAAAAACGCGGCAGGCGTTTCAAGGACGGCTGCCAATGTATCGTTGGGGATAAGAAACAGGCCAAGATCGGTGCCCGCGGCAACGTCGATCGATGCCGTCACTCCGGGGTTCGATTCGCGGTCGTCAAAAACCATTATGGCAGTGCCGAGAGCCTGCAAGGCCCAGTTCTCGCGATCGGATACCGGATCTGCTGTCACCGCTCCGCGGTCGAAGACGCCAAAGGAGAACTGGTAGCCGCCGGTATCGCGTATATAGGCAAAGTCCAGACGCGTGTTGCCGCCCGGCGCGCCCGGAATGACGAAGCTCTCCGCCGTCGATTCTACCGACGGTCCATTCAGGTCGTATCCAAGACCGGAAAGCGACTGCTGGACGCTTCCAAAACCGCCACTGTCATATCTGATGATGTCGGCGCGCGACACCCCGGACGAGGCGGCAATGATTGCCGCCAGAATAAATCCGGACGCCGCTGATCCTATTGAACAACGCATTACCTACCCCTGCACTGCATCTACATGACGCAACCGAACGATCACAATGAAGGGTGATCTACGCATTTTCAAGCTTAAAGTGAGCCTGAAGCTTGCGTTAACCTATTGAATTCCAAGGCCTGTGCAGATTGACAGGACAAATGACTGCAGCAGATAAACATCTGCCATGGCGGGAACAGCAACTGCTCCGATCAGCAGAAGGGCGCCGATCAGAACATATTCAGGGTGGATCCGCGTCGCGCGGCGGCCCTCTGTCCGCTGAGATTCGTCTTCCATGTTGTGAATGTAGGGCATAATTCGTTAATTTTAAAGCTGGGGATTTTATTCTCCCCGCCAGGTCAATGACGTTATGCATAAATGCATGCCCTTTATCGCCTTCAGTAATTGAATTCTCCCACCCGATAAGATACTGTCTGATCAGTATGTAAATTCAAGGGTGCTATGGACACGCATTTATCAAGCACGCTGGATCAGTCTGCCGACAGCACCGGTCGTGATCGTCCAACGACGAAACGGGAACAGCGCGCAGCAAGCATAGAGGCGTTGCTGACCAAGGCGCTCACCCTGTTTATCACGCAGGGCTACCATGCCACGACGGTGGAGGAGATCGCCCAGTCAGCGGACCTCACGAAGGGCGCGGTCTATTTTTATTTCAAGAGCAAGGCCAATGTCCTCAAGGCCCTGCTGGACCGCACGGAAGAACTGACTGTCGAACCGACGATCGCGGCAATGGACGCGGCCGGGAAAGACCCTGTGGACCGCCTGAACGCTTTCGTGCGGTCGCAATCCGTAATTGGCGCCGAGAAAACGGAATATATGCTGCTCGCGATCCTGATGAGCGCCGAGTTCAACGGGTCGGGCGACGAGATAGAAACGCGGCTGACCGATCTGATGGCGCGAATGGAGAACGCCTTGCGCGAAACCGTAAGGGTAGGCCAGGAAAGCGGCGCTTTCAGAGCCGGCATAGGACCGGACGAACTCGCAAGTGTCATCATGGCGACGAACAAGGGCTGCTACGTGGAATGGTACATGCGGGGCAGCGATCTGAAGGGACATGATTTCGCCCGGGCATTCCGGGATTTCGTATTTGACGGCGTCGCCGCGCGCAATTGACAGGCGATTGAAACGATTGGAAGGGTGTTCTTTGAGCACCTGAAGACTTACTTACACTGGAACGACGGACAACCGCACGAAAGGCATCGATACATGGCAACAGCGATCAAAGACATCCAGGAAGACCCGCGCGAGCGCGCCCTTCAGGAAAAGGTGGCGACAGGATACCAGCTTGAAGACGTCGAAGAGATGACGGAACGTTACCGCAATGTGCTGGTCAACACGGTTCACATCGCGGCCGACCTCGAAGTGGTCACGCTGCCCACCTACTCACCCGCCATCAAAACCTCGCCGACGCTCGAAGACAAGATTGCCATCGCAGCGGCCTGTCAGGACGAACTGGGCCATGCCCAGATGATGTACCGGATTCTCGAGGATTTCGGATATGACACGCACAGCTTCCTGTTCGACCGCGATCCGGAAGAATGGCGGACATTCCAGATGCTTGAATTCCCGCACGAAGACTACATCGAATCCGTGGTCTCCATGTGCTACGGCGACCGCGCCGGCTATATCACGACGGTCGACCTGGAGGAAAACTGCTCCTACGCGCCGTTCGCCCGCTCGCTGCGCAAGGTGAACTACGAAGAGACCTTCCACGTCTCCCATGGCGAACGCTGGACACGCTTCTTCTGGAACCAGTCCGAAAGCAGCCGCAAACGCGTTCAGGAAATGGTCGATTTCTACTTCCCGCTCTGCGCCGCCTGGTTCGGAATGCCCGATAACCTCAAAACCCGCACCGATCAGCTGGCCTATCGTATCCGTGGCGCGTCCAACGACGAAATGCGCCAGAAATGGCTGTCGCGGATCGTGCCTTATTCGGAAGATGTCGGCATCAAGGTGCCTGCGCATTTCGACGAGGAGCAGGGCAAATACGTGCTCGACTACGAAGCGCCGATCTATCTCGACGAGGAGAAGCGCCAGTGGGATTACGATCGCCAGATCACCTGGGAAGAACAACTGAAAATCTGGAAAAAAGGCTCGAAACACAAAGTGCCTTCGATCGCCCGGGTCATGTCCGAACAGTGGGGCAAAGACCTCTGGTAGAACGCAGAAAGCACCCCTGAACCATCGCGAAGATCAATATGACCCAAACAGCCACCCTGCCGTCCAAAGAGGACATCGTCGAAGCGCTGGAGGCCGTGCACGATCCGCATGTGCCCGTCAGCCTGCGGCGGATGGGGATGCTGCGTGACATAGAGATCGACGCCGACGGCGACGTGAAGGTTCAGGTCTGCATCCCCTGCATGGGATGTCCGGGTGTCGGCATGCTGCGTGAAAACGTTCGCGAAGCGGTGCTGTCGGTGCCGGGCGTCAAAAACGTCGCCGTCGAGGAAGGATGGCACCTGCCGTGGTCGCGCGACATGATCGATCCTGACGTTCAGGAAATGATGCGCGCCAACGGCATACAGGTTTGATGAAAAGGAAATAAGAATGGCAACCAAGGTCAAAGGCAGAAAAAAGATCGACCAGAAGCGGGAACGCGGCGGGAAAGATCCGAAATACTATGAAGTTTTCGCCCGCAAGGATTCGGATTCGGACCTGTCCCATGTGGGATCGGTCGAGGCCCCGAACGATGAACTTGCACAGGTGCGCGCCTGGTACATCTACGACCAGCACAAATGGCGCGAGATGTGCGTCGTTCCGCTGGAATCGATCATCACGGTCACCGAAGAAGGTAAATCAGCCAAGATCAAAATGGGCTGAGACAGAAAACAAGGAAGATTATCTATTATGGCATATACACCCGGAAGCACCGGCAACAGGCTGGATGAAAATTTTGAGAACGACCTGCTGGCCATCGCGGACACGCGGCTCGTGCTCGGCAACTGGTATGCGGAATGCGTGATGAACGGCCGGTCTCTGCCCGATTTTGCGGCGATCCTCGGCATGTGCACATCCAATTACGGTCACACGCGGGCAATCTACCAGTTCCTTGCAGCGCATGGGCACGACTATGCCCACCTGGAGCGCGGCCGCGGCCCGGAAGAAATCCGCTCGATGAACCTTCTCGACGAAGCCCCGACGGGCTGGGAGGATTTTATCGTTTCAACCTGGCTGACCGAACTTGCCACCTGGATGATGGCCTCCGGCTTCCTGAAGCATGAAGACCGCGCCATTGCGGGCATCGCCAAGAAGATCGGCGAAGAGACCTATTTCCATCTGAAATATTCCCAGGGCTGGTTCCAGATCATCGGCGAGGGCAAGAAACAGTCGGAGCTGTTCCAGAAAGCGTTCCAGAAACGCTATCCGCTGGCGCTCCAGTGGTTCGGTCCGGCGACCGGAAAAGACCCGGTATATGACGCCGGCATCCGGGACGTCCCGCTGAAAAAGCTGCGCGAAGCCTTTATCAAGGAAGCCGGTAACGCCGAAAAGCTGCTTGGCGCCAAACTGAAACAGGAAAAGACCGTCAAGTTTGCCAAGGACTGGCGGAGCGACGCACGGCGCTTCGGGCCGATGCCGGATAGTCTTTTCGAGGTTGTCCGTTTCAAGGACCCGGAACTTGCCCACTGACAAACCGGTTGACCGGATCGGCCGCGAGGCGGGTGGATACGCCACCCGCCATCGCGAGCTGCATTCGGACGACCCCGATTTCGAAGGCGTCTCCTGCCCGGACTGCAAGAGCGAGGACCTGGAGGTCGTATCGCTGTTCGGCGGCGCGGCATCCGAGGTGATGTTTCGCTGCCGCGCCTGCAGCACAAGCTTCAACTGGATCAAATGGCGCGGCAAACTGCCCCCTGCCCCGTCGGTAGACGACTGACACCAACGGACATTCTCACATGACCGATACCCCCGCCCCGCCCCTCGTTCCGGCGGCAGAGGCGCTTAGCCAAAGGCTGCCGGAAATGACCGACCCGGGCATTGCGCGGCTCGACATGCATGTCGAGGACGCGATCATCTCGCGGCGGTCGATCCGCGCCTTCAAACCGGACCCCGTACCCGAACCGCTGATGCGCCGGATACTCGAAGCCGCCAGATGGGCGCCATCGGGGTCCAACATTCAGCCCTGGAAAGTCCATATCCTGAACGGCGAGAGCCGGCAGAACTACACGGACGCGCTGCTCGCCGCCGAAGCCCGCGGCGATTCAGGCGAAATGGAATACAATTACTACGCGCCCGAATGGGAAGAGCCGTTTCTTGCCCGCAGGCGCGCCTGCGGGTTCGGACTTTACGGCGCCATGGGCATCACGCGCGAAGACAAGGAAGGCCGCCGCCAGGCCTTCCTCAGCAACTACCAATTCTTCGGCGCCGGAACCGGCATGCTGTTCTGGATCCGCTCGACACTCGAACATGGGTCATGGCTCGATTACGGCACGTTCATCCAGTCCATATCGCTTGCCGCGCGCGGCTGGGGGTTGTCGACGATCGCCCAGGGCGCGCTCGGTGAATATCCGCATGTCGCCCATGAAATGTTCGGCATCGGCGACGATTACACGCTGATCGGCGGCATAAGCATCGGCTGGCCCGAAGAAGAAGCGCCGGCAAACCTGTTTCAGCCCGAACGGCTGATTGTAGACGAATTCACAACCTGGCTTGTTTGTGGGAAGACATGAAACACGCACCTATGGACTACGATAAATACGAAACACTGCTGTTTGAGAAACGCGACCGCGTCCTGACGGTCACGCTGAACCGGCCCGAGAAACTGAACGCCATCGACGGGGCCATGCATGTGGAACTTTCGCATGTCTTCGAGGAAATCAACCGGGACCGGTCCGTCGATATCGTGATCCTCACCGGTGCCGGACGGGCATTCTGCGCCGGCGGCGATGCCGACTGGCTGCAGGAACTGATCGACGATCCGTGGGGCTGGGAAACCCTGTCGGAAGAAGGCAAGCGGTCGATGATGTCGATCCTCGATTGCCGGCAGCCGGTCATCGCCAAGGTCAATGGTGCCGCAGCCGGTCTCGGCGCAACGCTGGCGCTGTATTGCGACATCATCATGGCGGCCGACACGGCCCGCATCGGCGACCCGCATGTGAAGGTGGGCCTGACCGCCGGCGATGGCGGATCCGGAATCTGGCCCTACCTGATCGGTTTCGCGCGCGCGCGCGAATTTCTCTACACCGGCGAAATGCTCACCGCCCAGCGCGCCGCCGATATGGGTCTTATCAACCGCTGCGTCCCGGCGGACGAACTGGACAAGGTCGTCGACGATTTTGCCGACCAGCTCGCCAATGGCGCGATCCGCGCCATCCAGTGGACCAAGGAAGCGATCAACGCCCCGCTGAAGCAGATCGTTTCCGCCAACCTCGATTATTCGCTGTCGCTGGAATCGAAATCCAACATCACCGAAGACCATCAGGAAGGCATCAACGCGCTCCGCGAGAAGCGCAAGCCGGTCTTCAAGGGCCGCTGAGCCGACATCAGCGTACGACAAAAAAGGGCCGGCAAATGCCGGCCCTTTTCTGTTCAGATAAAGCGAAGGCCTACATCGTTTCTTTCGCCGCCGCTTTGATCAGCTTGTACATCGGCGCAACTTTCGGGTCCTTGAGGAAGATTTCGTCTCCCAGCGGGCGCAGCTTGTCGACCGCTGCCGTGCGCTCGGCCGCGTCCAGACGGATAACCTCTCCGCCCTCTTCGCCCCATTTCTTCTCCCAGATCGCGGTATCGTCTTCCGACCACTTGTTTGCGATCGGGGCAACTTCCTTGCCGACCTGAAGAACGATTTCCCGCTCTTTCTCGGACAGTTTCGCGAGCCAGTTCGCATTGGTCCACATGCCGGTCGGGATATAGGTGAAATTGGTCGGCGTGATGTATTTGGCCGCCGTATAGAATTTGGACGGCCCCATTACCGTAATCGCGGAACTCGCCCCATCCAGCACACGGCGCTGGATCGCCGGCAGGACCTCGGAATAGGCCATCGGCGTCCCCGCCGCACCGAGCTGCCGCATGATCGCGACTTCGATCGGCGACGCCAGCACGCGGATTTTCTTGCCCTTCACATCGCTCAGCGTGCGGACCGGATCACGCATCGCCAACGCTGACCCGCCCGCAGCGGTGATGTAGACACCCGTCACCCCCTTGGGCGTGGCGAGATTGAGAAACTTCTCCCGCACGCTCGGATGATTCAGGGTCTTGGTCTGATGCGCGAAGCTGGTGAACAGGCCCGGCGCATCGGGTGCGGCAAAGGCCGGATTCAGGCCTTTGAAGAAACCGGGCGGCGAGATAAAGGCTTCCTGTGTGCCGAAAAGCACGCCCTCGATCTGGCGCGGAATCTTCCCGAGCTGCGCCGCCGGATAGACCTCGACCTTGATGGAGCCGTTGGTGCGCTTCATGACTTCTTTCGCGATCCAGTCGGCGGACTTGTGCTGACCGTCATTGATCGTCGCGAATCCGATCTTCATGACCGTTGCGGCCGACACGCCCATGGGGGCAAGTGCTACCGCAACGCCAAAGGCAATGGCAGTTTGAAGTGAAGGTTTTATCATTATCGTCTCCCTGAATGGCGCCCGACTTGAGCGTCTTATGCCGGTTATTCTACTGGTGGATCGCACATCGACGCAACTTCTGACCCGGACGGCCGCCGGCCACCGGCAACGGGGTCATTCAGGCGCGGTCGGCAGGGACTTCATGAAACGGGCCTTGGACACGAGCATTCGTTCGTGGACCCCGCGCGCGATCTCCGTTGTTCCTGCACGGGCGAAGACGTTGAAAATAATACGATTTCTGTCGATTCCGGCGATCATCGCCTCGGCATGAAGCAGCACGCCCGATCCCGCATCGCCCCAGAACCAGATATCGTTCCGGATACCGACGCTGGTATCGTCCTCGCCATAGGCTTCCACAAGAATATTGTGGCAGGCCATTTCACAGGCGAGATGGAGCCTGGTGACGGTCAGCCCTTCATCGCCGATATCCGCGTCTTCCAGCAATGTGACCTGGCGTGCGGTCATGCCAACCGAGTATTCCGGCATCAGATGCGCACCCTTTCGACCGTGCCGGAAACGATCTCCCGGCTGGAATCCCGCCCCGTTACCCGGCAGATCACGCGGGTATCGTCGATGTCGATGATTTCCGCGTTTATCTCCACCCGATCGCCCACCGGCGTCGCGGCAAGATGCCGGATATCGACGCGCACGCGGCGCGTCGGAACGTCGGTGCCGCAGGCTTCCGCGGCCGCCTTGTCGCACAATCCGGCGAGACAGGGAGTCGCGAGCACGTGAACGCCCGGATTGCCGAGGGTATGCGCCGATAACGCATCGGTCACATCCCGTTTCACGCTGCCGGTCTGGCCGATGGAAACCGTCATCCCGCGATCACCTTTCAGGCGGCCCGGCCATAGCGGATCAGCCCATCGTCATGCCGATGACGCTCAAGCACCCCCTCGGTCACCAGATAGTTCAGATGCGCCAGCGTTTCGCCCATGGCAAAGCCGAACTCGAAGACGCCGATCTCCCGCGTGAAAAGCGAAGGGATTACATCGGCCGCTGTCTGCGGCGCGCCGCAGAATGCCAGCGCGGCGTCGAGACGCTCCTGATGGTGCGCGCGCAGGTCGTCGAGCCGGCCATGCATGCCCCTGAACGGAAAGTCATGCGACGGCAGGACCAGCACGTCCTCCGGGATATGCCGGAACTTGTCGAAACTGTTGAAATAGTGGCGCAACGGGTCGCCGTCGGGCTCGGTATACCAGAGACTGATATTCGAGCTGATACGCGGCAGAATCTGGTCGCCGGAAATAAGAACATTGATTTCAGGACACCACAGTGAGGCATGCTCATGGCTGTGCCCGCCACCGGTGATGACATGCCAGACACGCCCGCCAATGACGATCTCCTCGTTATCCTGAATGCGCCGCACCGTTTCCGGCAGGCGGTACCACGGATCGCGGAATGCCTCGCGCACCTCCCGGAAACCAAGGGTCATTTTCTCCGGCGCGCCGTTATCCCGATAAAATTCGACCCAGCGGTCGAAGTTATGCGTCACTGTTTCGGATACGGCGACATGGGCCTGCAGCCATTCGGCATAGGTCATCCAGAGCGCCGTCCCGAACCTTTCCTCGAACCAGCCGGCAAGCCCGAGGTGATCGGGATGAAAGTGCGTGCAGATCAGGCGGTCCACCGATCCTCCGCCGGTGATTTTAGCGAGCGAGTCCTCCCAGATGTCACGCGTCCGCTCCACGTTGTAGCCGGTGTCTATGACGGTCCAGGTGTCGCCGTCTTCGAGCAGCCAGAGATTGATATGGTTCAGCGCAAACGGCAGGGGCATGCGGACCCAGTGAACGCCGGGGGCAACTTCAAGCGTCTGGCCGTATTCGAGCTTCGGAAACGGATAATCGGGTGTGTAGGGCATGTGGGGGGTTATAGGTGTGCCGGGGGTTAGCGGCAATACGGTTCCAGAAATCCCTGCACCATACCGACGATACGCTCGGGGTCCTCGAGCTGCGGGAAGTGCCCGAGCCCGGCAATCATCTCGGTGCGGGCATGGGGAACCGCTTCACAGATGCTTTCAAGCTGGTCCGGCAGGCCGTAGGCATCCTCCGTGCCCTGAATCGAAAGCAGCGGCACTTCTATTGCCGCAATCTCTCCCGAAATGTCCCAGGAATCGTAAAGGGTCCGCTGCCAGACCTCTGTCCAGCAGCGGAGAAGATGCGCGGCGCGGTCGCCGTGAAACCGTTCCATCCAGTCGGGTATCTCTCCCGCACGATACATCTCGCTGTGACGCATGACCTGCTCGTAGGTCAGCTCGTCCCGGCGGACATGGGCGGCAATCGTCACAATGGCGCGCACGCGGCCGCGATAGCGCGCACCATGCAGCAGCGCAATCGTGCCGCCGTCGGAATGGCCGACCAGGCAGCAGTCTTCGATGCCCGCCGCATCGAGCACCCGTTCCAGATGGTCCGCGGCCTCCCCCATAAAATCTTCCGGAAACGCCTCTTCGCGGTTGGACCGGCCATAGCCCAGCCGGTCGAACACAAAAGACGGCAGGCCCATCGCCAGCCCGGTCTGTTCCGGGAAGCGGCGCATCGTGCCGACACTGCCAAGACCGTCATGAAGAAAGACCAGTGCCGGCCTGCCGGCAACCGGCGGTGTCCGCCAGACGCCGAAAACGGGACGTCCGTCGACGTCCAGCCAGGTGGCGCCCGGAACATCGTCAGGAGGGTCGGTAATGCCTGAAACGGCGGGGAAATGGATTCTCATGCGGCGCGGACGGTATCAGCCGTGCAAGGATTTGTTAACCCAAAAGGTATTCAAAGGATGCAGGAGAATGCGTATATGCGCCGTCATGCCCAACACATCCTGATCGCCGTGCTGATTGCGGCCGCGCCGGCAATCCCTGCC
>JAYOMI010000018.1:14507-24378 GCA_038120765.1 Rhodospirillaceae bacterium | reverse complement strand
CCCGCGCGGGCCCGGCCGAGTTTCTCGACCGGATCGTCACGTTCGCCGGGAAAACCCTGAACGGTACCTTCAAAGACACCCTGTCCGGATCATTCCTGAAAACCGGCGCCGACCCCGACGGGCCGCCGCCCTTCCGCGTCGCATTGATGCTGCCGAAATCGGGCGGCCTCCGCTAAGCGTCGGAGCGCGTAGCCCGGGGATGGGAAATCGCGCTCGGGATGTCCGGCAACCATGTGGTCGAGCGTCCCGTCAGCCTGGTTCTCATCGACACCAGCGAGGAGATCGACGAAACACTCGCCAACGCATCCGCCATGCTCGAAAAACAGGGCATCGACGTTTTTGCCGGCGTTATCGGCGCAAATACAGCCGCCGCCCTGGCACGGTTTACAGGACAGCATGAAAAACCCCTGATACTTGCCGGCGCAATCGGATCAGATGTGATGTCCGGGACCTGCTATCCCCATGTGGCACGCACGTCTTTCAACATTGCCCCCTACCTGACGACGAGCGGGCGGTTTATCGCCACAAAATACAGGACCCTCGTTTCCATCGGACCGGACACCGGCGGCGGTCACCGGATCGTTCGGCATTTCGTAAAGGCCTATCGCGAGGGCGGCGGGCGGATTATCGAACAGGCGTGGGCGACCCCCGGGCAGAAACACGACTGGTCCGCGCTTCTGTCTCGCTCCGTTCAGGGCGGACCGCAGGCGATTTATGCCTTCTACCAGGGGCGGAACGCCGAGCGCATCGTTCACCAGTATTCGCGCAGCGGCACGAAACGGCAGACCGCCCTGATCGGCCCCGAATGGCTTTTCGGCCCCCGCGTGATGAACCGCCGCGGAAAACACGCGGCGGGGCTCCGCTTCCTGGCAAGCTATCTTCCCGCGCTTGAGACACCGGCCAATCAGATATTCGTCGCCGCCTATCGCAAAGCGTACAGCGAAGACCCGGATTCATACGCCTATATGGGATACGAGAACGCCATGGCCGTCCTGCTTACCGCGGCCGACCTGGGCGGTCAGGTAGAGGACGGGGCTGGCTTCGTTGCCGCGATGAAGAAAGTATCGTTTGCGGGATTGATGCCGCGCGGCGAGTTCAGCCTGAACCGGACCAACAGCGCGTCTCTCAACCGGCTTTTCTGGGTGGAGGTCGTCCATGACCCGGACGGAACGCGCATGAAAAAGCTCACCGTGATTCCCGTCGATCCCGATAACAGCACCTGTAAAGACCAGACCGCCCGCAACGCCGACTGAACCCTGCGGATAGCCGGGAGCGGCGTCAGCCGGCGTAACAGCCCGCCTCGCGGCCGCGCTGCTGCACGAGGGCAAGAATGGCGTCGATATACGGCGTCTGCACGCCGACAACCCGGCCCATCTCCCGCACCGACGTCACCAGCGCATCGATCTCCATCGGGCGCCCGCGTTCAAGATCCTGCAGCATGGATGTTTTATGTGCGCCGACCTCGACCGCACCGTTGATCCGCTTTTCGACATCGACCGCGAACCGCACGCCCAATGCTTCGCCGATTTCCTGTCCTTCGAGCATCATGCGCCGCGCGATCTCACGTGTGCCCGGATCCGTGCCGATGGTCTCCAGCGTCGCATGGGTAAGGGCGCTGATCGGGTTGAACGACAGGTTGCCCCACAATTTTACCCACAATTCGTTGCGGATCTGCGGGCGCACAGGCGCCTTGAACCCGGCGCCGATCAACGCTGCGGAAAGCGCTTGGATGCGTTCGGTCTTTTCGCCGGACGGCTCGCCGAGGGAAAACCGGTCGCCCTCGACATGCTGGATCACGCCGGGCTCCGGCACTTCTGCCGCCGGATAGACCGCACAACCGATCATGCGTTCCGGCCCGAGCCTGTCCCACAGCACCCCGCCGGGATCGAGGCATTCGATCCGCCGGTCGGTATGGTCTCCCTCAAGGCCATAGAAATACCACCAGGGAATACCGTTGACGCCCCAGACCACCGCCGTTTCATCGTGGAAAAGCGGCGCGAACTGATCCGCAATCGGCGGCACGGAATGCGCTTTCAGCGTCACGATCACGTAGTCCTGCGGGCCGGCTTCCGCCGGATCGTCGGTCGCCGTTACCCGGGCGACACGTTCCTCGCCGTCCTTGATCAGCTTCAGGCCGTTTTCCTGCATGGCAGCCAGATGCGGTCCGCGCGCGATGAGCGTGACATCCGCCCCGTTCAGCGCCAGGCCGGCACCGAGATAGCCGCCGATCGCGCCTGCGCCATAGATGCAGATTTTCATACGACCACCCCTTCCCGACTATACGAGCCCGAGCTTTTCCGCGAGACCGATACGTTGCAGCTTGCCGGTCGCGCCCTTGGGGATCTCGTCAAGGATAACGACCTTCCTCGGCACCTTGAAATCTGCGAGATGCCTGGCCACGAAATTGCGGACTTCGCGCTCTTCCGCTTCCTGGCCTTCGCGCAGCACGATGGCGGCTGCGACATCCTCGCCGAGCTTGTCATGCGGCACGGCGAAGGTGACGGCCTGAGCCACCGCCGGATGATCCATCAGGACTTCATCCACCTCGCGGGGCGAAATCTTCTCTCCGCCGCGATTGATGATTTCCTTCAGACGGCCGGTGATCGAGATATAGCCCTCGTCGTCCATGACGCCCTGATCGCCGGTACGGAACCAGCCGTCGGTGAAGGCCGTCGCATTGGCTTCGGGGTTGTTCTCGTAGCCCGGCGTGACGTTCGGGCCGCGAATGACGATTTCGCCGGTCTGGCCGACAGCGAGCAGCTCGCCATCGGTCTCCGACATAATCGCGACTTCCGGGCCGGCGGCGACACCCACGGAACCCGGCTTGCGGGCGGCAGGCGGCAACGGGTTGCACGCCATCTGATGGGCGGCCTCGGTCATGCCATAGGCTTCGACCACCGGTGCATCGAAGGTTTCTTCCAGCTGCTTCATAACCTGCGGCGGCAAGGACGCCGACGAAGAGCGGATCAGGCGCAGATTCTTGCGGGCCCGCGCGACGCTTTCCGGGTTCCGCTCGGCACGGGACAGAATGGTCTGATGCATGGTCGGCACGGCGGTGTACCAGGACGGCTCGATCTCATCGAGCCAGCCGAACACCTTCAACGCATTGAAGCCCGGCGCGCAATGGACGCTGGCGCCCGCGCCGAGGGACGACAGGACGGCGGCAATCAGCCCGTGAATATGAAACAGCGGCATGATGTTGAGGCATTTGTCGGCGGCGACAAGATTCAGCGACGCACCGATGTGGCGGGCCGACGCGGTCACGTTGCGCTGCGTCAACGGCACGATCTTCGGCCGCGACGTCGTGCCGGAGGTATGCAGGACAAGTGCGACATCGTCGGGCTCCGCAAAACCGCCATTCGCTGCCGCGGCGCCGACACCCTCGCCCTCAAGCGTGAAGCTTCCGGCGGGTGCGCCTT
Source organism: Rhodospirillaceae bacterium (assembly GCA_038120765.1). Classification (GTDB taxonomy): domain Bacteria; phylum Pseudomonadota; class Alphaproteobacteria; order MPNO01; family UBA830; genus CAXBCP01. The sequence goes on along the minus strand of JAYOMI010000018.1, from coordinate 20,959 downwards.
CCGCCGCGACCAGGGTCACGATGGGAATGTTTCTTTTCTGCGCGACGGCAACGGCAGGCGAGTCGGACCCCTGCTCGACCACCAGCGCCTTCGCGTTGAGGTCATCCAGATAGAAATCGAATTCGTCGCCGCGGTAGGACGGGTTCAAAGGCGCAGTCGTTGCCCCGCACCCGATGGTGACGAACGCCGCAGCCATTTCGGCGCTGTTCGGCAGCACGATCGCCACGCGATCGTTCCGGCCAATGCCAAGCTCGTTCAGCCGGGCAACCGTCGCATCGGCGAGCGCGCGCAGCCCTGCATAGTCGAGCGGCGCACGTTCCGGCGCGCCGATTGCAGGATCGCCATCTGCGCCGGCATTCAATAGGTCGCGAAGTGTCGTAATATCTGTCATGTCGTTTTCCCGTTAATTCAGGCGCCGTATTTCGCCTTGGCTTCTATGCGGCGGCGATGGAGGACCGGTTCGGTATAGCCGCTCGGCTGTTCCAGGCCCTTGAACACCAGTTCGCATGCCGCCTGAAAGGCGACGCTGTCGTCGAAATCGGGGGCCATGTTGCGATAGGCCGCATCGCCCGCATTCTGTCCGTCGACCACGGCCGCCATCCGTTCCATCGTCTCCCGCACCTGTTGCTCCGTGCAGATTCCGTGGTGGATCCAGTTGGCGATGTGCTGGCTGGAAATGCGGAGCGTCGCCCTGTCTTCCATCAAACCGACGTTATTGATATCGAGCACCTTGGAGCAACCGATGCCCTGCTCGACCCAGCGCACGACATACCCGAGGATGCCCTGGGCGTTGTTGTCCAGTTCCTGGCGTATATCGTCAGGTGACCAGTTCGGCCGGTCGGCAACGGGGATGGTCAGGATATCGTCGAGGCTGGCGCGGCCGCGCGCCTTCAGCTCGTTCTGGCGGTCGAACACATTGACCTTGTGATAATGTATCGCATGCAGCGTCGCCGCCGTCGGCGACGGCACCCATGCGGTGTTTGCGCCGGCCATCGGGTGACCGATCTTCTGTTCCAGCATGGCCGCCATCAGATCCGGCATAGCCCACATCCCCTTGCCGATCTGGGCATGTCCCTGCAGGCCGCATTCGAGGCCGATATCGACATTCCAGTCTTCATAGGCCTTGATCCAGGCGGAAGTCTTCATGTCGCCCTTGCGGATCATGGGGCCGGCTTCCATCGACGTATGCATCTCGTCGCCGGTCCGGTCCAGGAACCCGGTATTGATAAAGACGACGCGCTGTTTCGCCGCCCGGATGCATTCCTTGAGGTTGACCGTGGTCCGGCGCTCCTCGTCCATGATGCCCATCTTGATGGTATTCCGGTCGAGACCCAGCGCATCCTCGACCCGCGCGAAAATCTCCGACGCAAACGCGACCTCGTCCGGCCCGTGCATCTTCGGCTTCACGATGTAGATCGAACCGGCGCGTGAATTGCTCACCTGGCCATTGCCCATCAGGTCGTGCTTGGCGATCAGCGTCGTGAAGATCGCGTCCAGGATCCCTTCCGGGACCTCGTTCCCGCTCTCGTCGAGGATGGCGTCGATGGTCATCAGGTGGCCGACGTTGCGGTTCAGCATCAGGCTGCGCCCGGGCACCGTCAATTCGCCGGATCCATCGGGTTTGGTATAGATGCGGTCGGGGTTCAGTTTCCGGTGAACGGTCTCCCCGCCCTTCTCGAACGTCTCGGTCAGGTCGCCGCGCATCAGGCCGAGCCAATTGCGGTAAACGACGACCTTGTCGTCGGCATCGACCGCGGCGATTGAATCCTCGCAATCCATGATCGTCGTAATCGCGGATTCCATCATAACATCGGCGACGCCTGCGGGGTCATCCTTGCCGATGGGGTGGCTGGTATCGATACGGATTTCGAAGTGAATGCCGTTATTGACGAAAGCAATGGTGGATGGCGCTGCGGCATCGCCGATATAGCCGGCGAGATGACCGTCATCCTTCAGGCCGACGGCGTCCCCGCCGGCCAGCGTCACGGCGAGTTTCCCGTCAACGATCGCATAGCCCGTCGCATCTGCGTGACTGCCGGTCGCAAGCGGAGCCGCATCGTCGAGAAAGCTGCGGGCATAGGCGATGACCTTGGCGCCCCGGACAGGATTATAGCCGCCGCCACGCGTGGCGCCGCCCTCCTCTGATATCGCGTCCGTACCGTAAAGCGCATCGTACAGGCTGCCCCACCGCGCATTTGCGGCATTCAGGGCGTAGCGGGCGTTCATCACCGGGACGACCAGCTGCGGTCCTGCGATCGACGAAATCTCTGCGTCCACGTTGTCGGTATCGACGGAAAAAGCCCCGCCTTCCTCGACCAGATATCCTATCTCGGACAGGAATGACTTGTAGGCGGCAGGATCGAATTCCTGCCCCTTGCGTTCCCGGTGCCAGGCGTCAATCTGCGCCTGCAGTTCGTCCCGGCGGGCCAGTAACTGGCGGTTCTTCGGCGCGAGATCGCCAAGAATCTCATCTACCGATGCCCAGAAGGCATCCTGATCGATATCCGTACCGGGAAGCGCTTCATCATTGATAAAATCGTATAGCTGCTTCGCAACCTGCAGCGAGCCCACGGCAATACGTTCGGTCATTCTGTTCCCCTATGGCGTCCCGGACCACGCCGCACCGGAAAGGATCCTGACGGGCCCCCGTCAACCGACACCGGCAAGATGGTCGCTAATAAGTCTAAAACCTACGTGATCCGATTTTTTCCGACGCGTGTCAAACGCGAAACGCAAAAAGCCCCGGTCGACAGACCGGAGCCACAGCACGAAGCGATTGAGCCTGGCTGAACAGGCAGCCGATTATACGACCCGCATCGTGAAAGGCACATCCCTGAAACGGAGAGAATCCGATTTTGTGTAGGCCCGGTTGGCATCCGGAAGGCTGGCCTCCGCCGGGCTGCCGTTCAAAGCATGAAAAACTTTTTGCGCGTTCAAACCGGCGTTGACGGTTGCGCACTGCCCGACCGAATTCGCGATACCGGAGGGCCTTGTTACCGATACGCTGCGCGCCCTGGTTCCGGATTCGGTGCTTTCGGGTGACCTGCATCCGGACTCCGGCGCTGTATCTCTCGATATCCGGGTACGAATGCCCTGCGGTGCTTCGACGGGGCGTACCGGCATCTCATGAACAGGTTGAGAAATAATCCGCATTAACACTTTCCTTCAAAAAGCGATAAATATCAAATAGGCTTTAATTTGATTTTTATCGACATTTAAATGAAATCCATCCTGGGAAAACGCATTTTTCAGATTTTTATAATTAATTGGTTAATTTATTTAAGGCTAATATAAATTTTTTGACGGTTAGTATTGTCAAATACATCATTATTTTTGATCATCACTCAGCGCGTTAATGGTTTCGAAACAGATAGGCCGTTATCGTGCCCCCGAAATCCGAGCAGGAAGCTCTGGGTAATTGCCTTCAAGTAGGAGGTCTATCGGTGCACGACGCCACACATATTATCTCCACCGCGGAGGAACTCGCCCGACTGCGTGCTGCGTTGTCGGCTGCGGGTGATGTGGCCTATGACTGGGACCTCACGAAGGATACCATTCACTGGTCCGGAGATATCTGCAGGGCACTGGGCATTCCGCAGGGCACGACGCCCGCGACCGGTGCGGATTTTACCGCCCTTGTGATCCAGGAAGACCTTGCCGCGCATTCCAATTTCCAGACCCGGCTCAAGTCGGGCGAGTCACATTTCGAGTGCGAATACCGGTTGAAATCGCCGGAACGCGGAGAATCATGGGTTCATGACCGCGCGAGCGCGGAGTTCGACGAGAACGGGAACGCCCTGCGCCAGATCGGCATTCTGCGGTTCATGGATTCCGACCTGTCCCGCGCCGGCCGCAGGGTGCACCTGACCAATTTCGACCCGCTGACAGGACATTTCAACCGCGCCCGCCTGCGTGAAGCGGTGGACCATGCGCTCAATTCCTCCAAACGCTACGAGGTTCCGGGCGCCTACCTGCTCGTCGGCGTCGACAAACTTACCATGGTCAACCAGGCGCTCGGACATGAGGCCGCGGACGCGGTTCTGCTCGCTATCGGCGACCGGCTGGACCGTTGCCTGCGCGCGAGCGATGTCATCGGCCGTGTGGGCGGCGACCGGTTCGGCGCGGTTCTGAGCAATGTGCCGGAAGCGGATGTCGAGGCGGCGACCGACAAGATTCTCGACGCCGTCCGCAGCACCCCGATCGAGACGCCGGAAGGCCCGGTTTATGCGACGGTTTCAATCGGCGCCGTGCCGTTCCCCGGCGCAATCGATACATCACAGGACATCATGATGCGCGCCGATGCGGCGCTTCAGAAAGCCAAGCAACAGGGCCGTGACTGCACATCCGTCTATGTCTTCTCGGCCGAACAGAGAGAACATCACAAGTCCTGTATCGTCATCGCGGAGCAGGTACAGCGCGCGTTGCGGGAAAAACGTCTGCGTTTCGCCTATCAGCCCATCGTTGACAGCGTTACCCGCGAGACGAAATTCCATGAATGCCTGCTTCGGATCGTCCAGCCGGACGGATCGGTCCTGGCGGCCGGCCAGTTCATGCCGGTGGTTGAAGATCTCGGCATGATCAGAAGCGTCGATCGAACCGATCTGGAACGGGCGGTCGACGAGTTGAAGATGTATCCTGATGCCCACATGGCCGTAAACGTGTCCGGCCTGACCACGACCGACCGGTCCTGGATGCGGAGCGCCATCGCCATGCTCCGCGGACGTCCGGACATTGCCGAACGCATGGTCATTGAAATAACCGAAACGGCGGGTCTGGAAGACCTGGACGCCTGCTGCCGGTTCGTATCCACCTTGCGCGACCTCGGATGCCAAATCGCCCTTGACGATTTCGGGGCCGGGTACACGTCCTTCCGTCATCTCAAACAACTTGCCGTCAACAAGGTCAAGATCGACGGTTCGTTCGTGCGCAAGATAGGCGAAAACCCGGAGAATCTGGTGTTTATCCGAACACTGATCGATCTTGCCCGGACTTTCGGCCTGGAAACGGTCGCCGAATGCGTCGAGACGGAAGAGGAAGCAGACCTGCTCCTGAACGAAGGCATTCACTATATGCAGGGATATGCCTTCGGAAAGCTCGACCTCACGGCACCCTGGACCGCAATTGACAGCCAGCCTGCGCTGACCGGTTTCGGTATTCTCGAAAACAGGGGAAAGACCGAAGAAAACGAGGACACGGAAATGCCCGTAATTGCACTCCCCGCGCCGGCCTAGCTCGACTGCCGAAAAATCCTATTTTTTCGGCGACAGCGAGTTGATCTGTTTCTGCATGGCCTCGAGCTGCGCCTTCAGCATGTCGATCGCTTCATCCGCCTCCCCGGAGCCGGTTTTTTTATCGGCGGACGGCGCGGCGGAGGGCTCGGGCGCGTCCTCGTCGCCACTTTGCTGAAACGGCGTCATCATGCTCATGGCCTGCTCGAAAATCGCCATGTTCTTGCGGCCCATGTCTTCGAACGATGAGAACGGATAGATTCCGCCAAGCGTGTTTTCGAGATAGCCGTGCATCTGTTCGTGGTTCTTGGCAAAGGACTGCATTGTCATATCGAGATATTGCGGAACCAGCCCTTGCAGGTTGTCGCCGTAATAGCTGATCAGTTGCCTCAGAAAGCCCGTGGGCAGCAGATTGTTTCCCTTCGCCTCCTGCTCCACAATAATCTGCGTCAGCACGGACCGGGTGATGTCTTCGCCGGATTTCGCGTCATGCACGACAAAATCAACGCCCCGCTGGACCATCGTTGCGAGATCGTCAAGAGTCACGTAACTGCTTTCCGCCGTGTTGTAGAGACGTCGGTTCGCGTATTTTTTGATAGTGATCACATCGGACGCGTCTGCTTCAGCCTTGCTTGGCTTGCGAGCCATGGCGCTGATCTCCTGAACAACCGATTACAATTTAATCGCCCGAGTCTCGCACTTTTGTTGCATTGCATCAATCCTTGCATGCAATGCGGGATTTGCGTCGGATTCTGGCATCCGGGCGAATGCTGTCCTATAGTTCATCATGGCCGACACCCCGGATCCCCAAGAACTTGCCCGCCGGTACCTAGATCTATGGCAACAGCACCTGACCCAGGCCGCAACAGACCCCGACCTTGCCGCGACGATGGCAAAGTTCTGGCAGGGCCTGCAGGCGGGGTTCTGGCCCGGCATGGCCGGAGGGACGGCAAATGCCGGCATCGCCCACAACGCGGGATCGACCGATGACGCCGACCGATCAGACCCCGTCCCGGAACGCGCGCCAGGGACCGCGTCCGATCCCGCTCCACCTGACGGCGGCGGCGGCACTCTCAATCAGTTGCTCGACCGCCTGGCCACTCTTGAAAAACGGTTGGACGCCATGGAGCGAAAACCTCGCAGCAGCGGGAAACGCGCTCCAAAAGGACCTGAAAAAAGCAGACCCTGAAGACTTTGCGGCCGCCCTCGCGGATGAGCTAGCAC
>JAYOMI010000018.1:9727-14497 GCA_038120765.1 Rhodospirillaceae bacterium | reverse complement strand
AGCTAGCACGGCGTCACGACAGGTTCCTGACGGGGCTCGAGACCTATCGGTCCCATCCTTTCCACCGCGACATTCCCGACCCGCCCGCCCTCTGGGAATCGGGGCCGGCGCGATTGCTCGATTACGGCGCAACGTCGCCGGCGGGGGCTGCCGGCCGCCCCGTTCTGGTGGTGCCGTCGCTGATCAACCGCAGTTACATTCTGGACCTGGCGACGGATCTCAGCTTCCTGCGGTTCCTGTCGTCTCGCGGACTTCGCCCTCTCCTGCTGGACTGGGGAACGCCGGGTCCCGATCAACGGGCGCGATCCCTGAGCGACTATATCGCGGGCGACATGGCGTCTGCGCTCGACACTGCCGTCGGGATCGCGCAGGGCGAAGCCATCCCGGTCGTCGGATATTGCATGGGGGGAACACTCACCACGGCACTCTCCGTGCTGTTCCCGGAGAAAATTTCGGCGATGGTTCTGCTCGCCGCACCGTGGGATTTTCATACCGGTACGAACGGACCGCCCCTGGCGGTCACCGTCGGACGTGCGGGCCTGGAACAGCTTATCGCCGCCGAAGGCTGTCTCCCGGTCGAGGCCCTTCAATCGATGTTTTTCTCACTTGATGCGCTGCAGGGCTGGCGCAAATTCCAGGCCTTCGCGGAAATCGCGTCCGACAGCGCGGCGGCGGAAAGCTTCGTTGCCCTGGAAGACTGGCTGAATGACGGCGTGCCGCTCGCCGCCGGCGTTGCCCGCGAATGCCTGTTCGGCTGGTACGGCGACAACAGCCCCGCCCGCGGCACCTGGGAAGTCTCCGGACAGATCATAGACCCGGCCGGCATCGCCTGCCCGACGCTGGGGATTATTCCCGCGCAGGACTCGATCGTGCCGCCGGCATCGGCGCGCGCCCTTGTCGAGAGAATCCCGGACGCGACGGCCCTGTCGCCCGCCGCCGGACATATCGGGATGATGGTGGGGCGTCGCGCGAAGGCGCAGCTGTGGAAACCTCTGATCGATTGGCTTGACGCCTGCTAACCTCACACCCCTGATCTCGGCCATCCGGCAATAAACGGCCGAATTTCGGCATATACGGCATGCTGCAGCGCAGCAATTCAGGTTGAAGACACGCCCTGATGGCCCTATATTGTCGGTTTAGGTTCAGGTCCCGGACATTTTCTGAAGATGTGTTCTGGCGGACATTCAAAAAAGTAATGGAGGAATCACTATGACCGAAGTCGTCATCGCCGGTGCCGCACGCACACCCGTCGGATCTTTCAACGGATCATTGAGCTCGCTGTCAGCATCCGACCTCGGCAAGGTCGCGATCGAGGCGGCGCTGGAACGCGCAGGGGTTGCGCCAAAAGACGTGTCCGAAGTTATCATGGGACAGATCCTGACGGCTGCTCAGGGCCAGAATCCGGCCCGCCAGGCGTCGATCGCCGCGGGCCTGCCCGTCGAGGTTCCTGCCTACGGCGTCAACCAGCTTTGCGGTTCGGGACTGAAATCCGTGGCAATGGGACTTCAGGCAATCCTCAACGGCGATTCCGGCATCGTTGTCGCGGGCGGCCAGGAATCCATGAGCATGGCCCCCCATGCCGCCAACCTCCGGGGCGGCACGAAGATGGGCAATACCGAATTCATCGATACCATGATCAAGGACGGTCTGTGGGATGCCTTTAACGGCTATCACATGGGGAACACCGCCGAGAACGTCGCCGAGAAATGGCAGATCACCCGCGAAGAGCAGGACAATTTCGCGCTCGCCTCGCAGCAAAAGGCCGAAACGGCCATGAATGCCGGGAAGTTCAAGGACGAAATCGTGCCCGTCACCTATTCGACCCGCAAGGGCGACGTCACCGTATCGGAGGACGAATACCCGAAGCACGGCACCACGCTTGAAACCCTGCAGAAGCTGCGGCCCGCCTTCGATCGCGAAGGCACTGTGACGGCGGGCAATGCATCCGGAATCAACGACGGCGCCGCAGCGCTGGTCATGATGACCCGGGAAGAAGCGGACAGCCGGAAAATCCAGCCGCTGGCGCGGATCGTTTCCTGGGCGCAGGTCGGCGTCGATCCGGCGATCATGGGGTCCGGCCCCATCCCGGCAAGCCGTGCGGCGCTTGAAAAAGCCGGCTGGACCGTTGACGACCTCGACCTGATCGAAGCCAACGAAGCCTTCGCGGCGCAGGCATGCGCCGTCAACAAGGACCTGGGCTGGGACACCGCGAAGGTGAACGTGAATGGCGGGGCCATTGCGATCGGTCACCCGATCGGCGCATCCGGCGCGCGGGTACTGGTGACGCTGTTATACGAAATGCAGAAGCGCGACGCGAAAAAGGGCCTCGCCACACTGTGCATCGGCGGCGGCATGGGCATTGCCATGTGCTTAGATCGCGACTGACATCTTTGGTCTATACTCACGGCAGGAGCAGCAGAAAAAGAACGCTCCCAACAAAACGGAGAGGCATCACAGAACCCGCCTGAACACAGGCAGCACTGAATAGAATGGGAGAACGATATGTCGAGAGTAGCAGTCGTAACAGGCGGCACCCGGGGAATTGGCGGGATGGTCTCCGAACAGCTGAAAGAAAAAGGGTACACGGTCGCGGCCATTTATGGCGGCAATAACGAGGCTGCTGCGAAGTTCAAAGAAGAGACCGGCATCGCCGTCTACAAGGTAGACGTATCCGATTTCGATGCCTGCCAGGCGGGTATCGCGCAGATCGAAGCCGATCTCGGCCCGGTTGAAATCCTCGTCAACAATGCCGGCATCACCCGTGACGGCACGCTCCATCGCATGAAACAGGAGAGCTGGCAGGCCGTGATCGATACCAATCTCGGGTCGTGCTTCAACATGTGCCGCGCGGTGATCGACGGCATGCGCGAGCGGAAATTCGGGCGGATCGTCAATATCGGCTCGATCAACGGACAGGCCGGCCAGTACGGCCAGGTCAACTATGCCGCGGCAAAATCCGGCATCCACGGATTCACCAAGGCGCTCGCCCAGGAAGGCGCCGCCCAGGGAATTACCGTCAACGCCATCGCCCCCGGCTATGTCGATACCGACATGGTCCGCGCCGTGCCTGCGGATATTCTGGAAAAGATCATCCAGCGCATCCCGATGGGCCGGCTCGGCCGCGGCGAGGATATCGCGCGCGGCGTGTTGTTCCTGGTCGCCGACGAAGCCGATTTCATCACCGGCTCGACCCTGTCGATCAACGGCGGACAGCATATGTACTGACCCCGCCGGGCGGGTAAGATCGCCGCATGAACAACGCGGCACCCAATCCGGACGAACGGCGTCGCGCGACCCTTGTGGGCGCGGGCGCCGTTTTTCTATGGGGCACGCTTGCGGTCCTGACCACCCTGACCGGGCAGATACAGCCCTTCCAGATCGTCGCGACCGCCTTTTTCGTCGCGTTTGTCCTCGCCCTCGTCAAATGGATTATCCGCGGCGACTCCCTGACGGCGCCGTTTCGCCAGAGCGCCCGCGCCTGGGCCGTCGGCGTTGGCGGACTGTTCGGGTATCATTTCCTTCTTTTCCTCGCCCTCAAAACATCCCCGCCGGTGCAGGCCAACCTGATCAACTACCTCTGGCCCCTGTTGATTGTCCTGTTCTCCGCCCTGCTGCCGGGCCAGACGCTGCGCCCGCGGCATGTCGCAGGCGCCCTGGCCGGTTTTTCCGGCGCCTGCCTGCTGGTCGCGGGCGAAGAATTCCTGATGCCCGCGCCGGAGCACATTCCGGGCTACGCCGCCGCGCTGGCCGCGGCCCTGGTCTGGACCGGCTACAGTCTTGCCAGCAGCCGGCTGACATCCGTTTCGACGGATGCCATCGGCGCCTTTTGTCTGGTCGCCGCGATTCTTTCGACCGGCGCGCATCTGGCTTTCGAGACCACGGTCGCCCCGTCGGCAGGCGAATGGATCGCGCTGATCTGCCTCGGGCTCGGACCGGCCGGGGGTGCTTTCTTCCTGTGGGACCGGGGATTGAAACGCGGCCATGTCCGCGCCCTCGGCGGGATTGCCTATACGGCCCCGCTATCGTCGACGGCCCTGCTGATCCTCTTCGGACCGGCGGAAATCACGGGCGCAATCGCCCTATCCGCCGGGCTGATTATCGGCGGCGCAATCCTCGCCGCGGGCGACTTGCTGCGCCGAAGGCCCGATATCGGATGACCGGTTCGCCGGGTCTGTTCATGCCTCAGCTTCAGACGTCCCGTGGCCTCGCCAATCAGGGTCGATTCTGAGCCGAAGCGGACCAGGACCTGTTGCCTTTCGCGAACCATCTATCCGCAGCCGCCCCCTTGCAAGACCGATATTGCTGAAATAGCGGAGCGCACGGACGTGACTTGTCTGCATCTGGCAATCGGATGGAGAGGGAATTAAGATGAAATAAAATGAAACATAGGAATATCGCTTAAGAACATTTGGGGGTGAAGAATGAGCGGGAAACAGGATCACAAAGTCGTCTACGTATCCCATCCGGCAAGCGGGCTTGCGAGGTCCAACTTTCCGCTCGAAACGCACGTGTCCGACAACCAGATCCTGCGCTCGCTTCCCTTCCATATTCCCGAAGACACGCGGTTGTACGAGATCAAGACGACCTCGCGCGGAACCTATTCCCGTCCGCGCAAGGAAGTGCAGATGCCGCTCGCTATCGCGCACAAACAGCGGGTTCATTCCGAGAATCGCGTGCGCTATCCGATGGTGCGCGAGGACTGGAGCCCCGAGAACCCCAATACATCGATGCGCGGTATCAGCGGGTACAAGCGTATCAGCTGGGATGAAG